>JBMOQT010000107.1:0-10759 GCA_049320945.1 Pseudomonadota bacterium | reverse complement strand
TGCAAGTCACGTCGGCCGGGTGAGCCGTCGAGTGGTCAGCATTGCTCAAGCAATTTTTTGGCCTGGAAAAAGTAACGTTGATTTTTAGGGGGAAAATCTCTTTCCCAGGTGGTACCGACCCATATTTGTAAAAAATGCCGACTGACCGGCGGCCTACACAGGCCCTGCGCGTCACCGGATATAAGCAATTCACATTTTTTTGGTTCCCCGCGGCTCGATTTGTCCGTAGATTCGACCGCGACTCAAGACGAACGGAGCACCCCATGTCCCACATTTCCCGACGCGGCCTTCTGGCCACCCTGATACTGATCCTCGCCCTGGCGCCCGCCGCACGCGCCGAAACGGTCCTGTTGAACGTTTCCTACGATCCGACGCGCGAACTCTACCAGGACTTCAACCGTGCCTTCGCCAGGCACTGGCAGGCGCAGACCGGCCAGACGGTGGTCGTACGGCAGTCCCACGGCGGCTCGGGCAAGCAGGCACGGGCCGTGATCGACGGGCTGGAAGCGGATGTGGTCACTTTGGCGCTGGCCTACGACGTGGATGCGCTTCACGACAAGGGCAATCTCATCCCGGCCGACTGGGAGAAGCGGCTGCCCCACAACTCGTCCCCCTACACCTCCACCATCGTGTTCCTGGTGCGCAAGGGCAACCCGAAGCAGATCCGCGACTGGGACGATCTGGTGAAGCCGGGGGTCTCCGTCATCACCCCCAACCCCAAGACTTCCGGCGGCGCCCGCTGGAACTATCTCGCCGCCTGGGGCTACGCGCTGAAGAAATATGGCAATGACGAGGCCAAGGCGCGGGACTTCGTCGCCCGGTTGTACAAGAACGTTGCGGTGCTGGATTCCGGCGCCCGCGGGTCCACCACCACTTTCACGGAGCGCGGCATCGGGGACGTGTTCATTTCCTGGGAAAACGAGGCCTTCCTGGCGGTCAGGGAACTGGGTCCCGACAAATTCGAGATCGTAGCCCCTTCGATCAGCATCCTCGCCGAGCCGCCGGTCACGGTGGTGGACAAGGTCGTGAACAGGAAAGGCACGCGCAAGGTGGCCGAGGCCTACCTGCAGTACCTGTACAGCGAGGAAGGCCAGGACATCGCCGGCAGGCACTACTACCGTCCCCGCGACGCCCGGGCCGCCACCAAGTATGCCAAGACGTTCCCGAAGGTGAATCTGTTCACAATCGACGAAGTGTTCGGCGGCTGGCAGAAAGCCCAGAAGACCCATTTCGCCGACGGCGGCGTATTCGACCAGATCCAGGCGCATTCCAAGTAGCTTCCCACGGAGAATGTTGACATCATGGGCCCCTATGCAATCAACGTACTCAATCAGGACAACCCGGCAGGTTTCGCCCGGGCGCGGGAGCCAGCATGCGACACACCGTCCTGATCGTCCCTGGTGTTTACGGCAGCGGCCCCGACCACTGGCAAACCTGGATTCAGGCGCAACTGTCCCAGGCGCGCCGGGTGGGCGGCATCGACTGGGATGCGCCCGTGCTCGCACGCTGGGCCGCCCGGGTGCGCCGGGAAATCGACGAGTCGCCCCACGCCGTATGGCTGGTCGCCCACAGCTTCGGCTGCCTCGCCAGCGTGGTGGCGGCCGCCGACCGGCCCGAGAAGGTCGCGGGCGTGCTCCTGGTTGCGCCGGCCGATCCCGAGCGCTTCTCGCCAGCCGGCCTGCGCGGCCGTGCCACCGGCGCAGCGGCGGCAAGCATTGCGCCGTGCCTGCCCCAGCGGCCTCTCGGCGTTGCCAGCGTCATGGTGGCGAGCAGCAACGATCCATGGCTGAACGCGCCAGTTGCGCAAGACTGGGCGGAGCGCTGGGGCAGCCGCCTCATCGACCTGGGACCGGCCGGACACATCAACGCCGAGTCGGGCTACGGGCCGTGGCCCTTCGGCCTGGAACTGCTCCGGGCGATGCAGAAGACGCACAACAACGCCCCACTGGGAGCGATCGGCGAAGGCGGCGGATCGCCCAGGGGGCGCCGCGGCGTGCTGGCCCGGCTGCGCCATCGTACCCGAGCCGAGCTCGGCTTCCTGCCCAAAGTCCGCCCACGAGCATGCCAAGTTACAAGCCTGCAGGAATCGCCCCGGGCCGGCGAGTTGCTTAGACCTCGCGGGGCCCGCGCGATCGCCCAATAGCAGTTTTCCGAATAAGCATCCCGCTTTTTATTATTTAACGATCCCGGAGCGCACCCATAAACTCCCGGTCATGTTTCGATGAGGAGAACAACCGTGTCCCTCGGGATTGCACTTGCTCTAACGGCTTCCGCCCGGGCGCGGATCATGGCGGAGCACTGATGGCTGCAGCGCGCCCTTTCCGCGTGCTGCCGGGCTTCGGGCTGTCCCTGGGCTACACGCTTGCCTACCTGTCGCTGATCGTGCTGGTGCCCTTGGCGGCAGTGTTTCTCAAGACGGCGACCCTGAGCTTCGGCGAATTCTGGCAGGTGGTCACGGCGCCGCGCGTGGTGGCCTCGTACCGGCTGTCCTTCGGCGCATCGCTGCTGGCCGCGGCCATCAACGCCCTGTTCGGCCTGGCACTGGCCTGGGCGCTGGTGCGCTATTCCTTTCCCGGCAAGAGGATCGTGGACGCGCTGATCGACCTGCCCTTCGCGCTGCCCACCGCGGTGGCCGGCATCGCGCTCACCGCGCTGTACGCCAGGAACGGCTGGTTGGGACGGTACCTGGAGCCGCTCGGCATCGAGGTCGCCTTCAGGCCGCTCGGCGTGCTGGTGGCGCTGGTGTTCATCGGCCTGCCCTTCGTGGTGCGCACGGTGCAGCCCATCCTGGAGGATCTGGACGCGGAATTCGAAGAGGCGGCCGCGAGCCTGGGCGCCGATCGTTGGCAGACATTGCGCCACGTCATCCTGCCCATCCTGCTGCCGGCCTTGCTGACCGGCTTCGCCCTGGCCTTCGCCCGGGCGGTGGGCGAATATGGTTCCGTCATTTTCATTGCCGGCAACGTACCGATGGTATCGGAAATCACCCCGCTGATGATCATCACCAAGCTGGAACAGTATGACTACACGGGCGCTACCGCCATCGCCGTGGTGATGCTCGTCGTCTCCTTCGTGCTGCTGCTGATTCTGAACGGGCTCCAGGCATGGACGGCCAGGCGCGCCGGAGGGAAACGCTGATGGCCGGCGCGGCATTGGCAATGCATTGGAACGCGGATCGGGCCGCACGCTTCGAGTCCAGCGCCGCCACGCGCGACCCCGCCTGGGTGAAGGGGCTGATCCTCGGGGTAGCGGCCGCCTTCTTCGCCGTCTTTCTGCTCCTGCCCCTGGTCGCCGTGTTCTTCGAAGCGCTGCGCAAGGGCTGGGCGGCATACTGGGCGGCGCTCGTCGATCCCGACGCACTCAGCGCCATCAAGCTCACTGTCCTCACGGCCGCCATCGCAGTGCCCCTCAATCTCGTGTTCGGCGTGGCCGCGGCCTGGGCGATCGCCAAGTTCGACTTCCGCGGCAAGCATCTGCTGATCACGCTGATCGATCTGCCCTTCTCGGTATCGCCGGTCATCGCCGGCCTGATCTACGTGCTGGTGTTCGGCGCCCAGGGCTGGTTGGGACCGTGGCTGGCGCAACACGACGTGAAGATCATCTTCGCGGTGCCGGGAATCGTGCTGGCCACGGTGTTCGTCACCTTTCCATTCATCGCCCGCGAACTGATCCCGCTCATGCAGGCCCAGGGCCGGGAAGAGGAGGAGGCGGCGGCGGTACTGGGGGCCAGCGGCTGGCAGACCTTCTGGCATGTGACGCTGCCCAACATCAAGTGGGGTCTGCTGTACGGGGTCGTGCTGTGCAATGCCCGGGCCATGGGCGAGTTCGGCGCCGTGTCGGTGGTCTCGGGTCACATTCGCGGCCAGACCAACACCATGCCCCTGCATGTGGAGATTCTCTACAATGAGTACAACTTCGCCGCCGCGTTTGCGGTGGCGTCGCTGCTCGCGCTGCTGGCGCTCGTCACGCTGGTCATCAAGACCTGGCTGGAGTTGCGGGCGGGCGGCGCGGCCCGACAGGAAGATGCGCCATGAGCATTGAAGTCAGGAACATCCGCAAGACCTTCGGCAGCTTCGTCGCCCTCGACGACGTTTCCCTGGACTTCCCCACCGGCCAGCTGGTGGCGCTGCTGGGCCCCTCCGGCTGCGGCAAGACGACCCTCCTGCGCATCATCGCCGGGCTCGAGCAGGCGGATTCCGGCACGGTGCTGCTCGAAGGCGAGGACGCCTCCGCCACCGACGTGCGCGAGCGCCGGGTCGGCTTCGTGTTCCAGCACTACGCGCTGTTCCGCCACATGACGGTGTTCGACAACGTGGCCTTCGGCCTGCGCATGAAGCCGCGCCGCCAGCGCCCCCCGGAAAAGGAGATCCGGCGCAAGGTGCATGATCTGCTCGACCTGGTGCAGCTCGGCTGGCTGGCCGGGCACTTCCCGGCCCAGCTCTCCGGCGGCCAGCGCCAGCGCATCGCGCTCGCCCGCGCGCTGGCGGTGGAGCCGCGCGTCCTGCTTCTCGACGAGCCTTTCGGCGCGCTCGACGCCAAGGTGCGCAAGGAACTGCGCCGCTGGCTGCGCCGGCTCCACGACGAGCTGCACGTCACTTCCATCTTCGTCACCCACGACCAGGAAGAGGCGCTGGAAGTGGCCGACCGCGTGGTGCTCATGGACCACGGCCGGGTGGAGCAGGTGGGCACTCCGGAAGAGGTCTATCGCCATCCCGCCACCCCCTTCGTGTATGGCTTCCTGGGTGCAGTGAATCTGTTCCACGGCCGGGTGGATGGCAAGACGGTGCGCGTGGGCGCGGACGTGCTGGCGCACGAATCCCAGGGTCTGGGCCCGGGCGCCGAAGTCGTGGCCTTTGCCCGGCCCCACGAGCTGGACATCGTGACCGAGGCGTCGGCGGGCGCCGGCGTGGCGGCGAAGGTGAGCCGCATCCGCGCCTTCGGCATCGCCGTGTGGGTCGAGCTCGACGGACTCGACGAGGCGAGCGGCCGGCATTTCGAGGTGGAGCTCACGCGCGAGCGGGTCGCGGCGCTCGACCTCTGCGAGGGCCAGACGGTGCGGCTGGTGCCGTCGCGGCTGAAAGTCTTCGAGCACAACGGCGCCGCCAGGGCCGGGCGATGAACTTCCAACAGCTGCGCATCATCCGCGAGACGGTGCGGCGTGGATTCAACCTCACCGAGGTGGCCAACGCCCTGTTTACCTCCCAGTCGGGCGTCTCCAAGCACATCAAGGACCTGGAGGACGAGCTGGGTGTCGAGCTGTTCGTGCGCAAGGGCAAGCGCCTGCTCGGACTCACGGAGCCAGGCAAGGAGCTGGTGGTGATCGTCGAGCGCATGCTGCTCGACGCGGGCAACATCAAGCGCCTGGCCGAGCAGTACAGCAACCGCGAGGAAGGTCAGCTCGCCGTGGTCACAACCCATACCCAGGCGCGCTACGCCCTGCCCCAGGTAGTCGCCGCCTTTCGGGAGAGCTACCCGAAGGTCCATCTCAAGCTCCACCAGGGCAGCCCGGAGGAGATCGTGCGCATGCTGCTCGATGGCCAGGCGGATATCGGCGTGGCCACCGAGGCCCTCGCCGACGTCGCCGAGCTGGCGTCCTTTCCCTACTACACCTGGCACCATTCGGTCATCGTGCCCGCGGGACATCCCCTCGAGGCCGTCCGGCCCCTGACGCCGGAAGCCATCGCCGAGTACCCGATCATTACTTACCACGAAGGCTTCACCGGCCGCGCCCGCATCGACAAGGCCTTCGCCGATGCGGGCGTGGCGCCCGATGTGGTGATGTCCGCGCTCGATGCGGACGTGATCAAGACCTACGTGGAGCTCGGGCTGGGAGTCGGCATCGTTGCTGCCATGGCCTTCCAGCCGGAGCGGGACGCCGGTCTGCGATTACTCGAATCGGCCCACCTGTTCGAGGCGAACACCACCCGCATCGCGGTGCGCAAAGGCCATTACCTGCGCGGCTTCGCCTACCGCTTCATCGAATGCTGCTCGCCCAAACTCAACGAGGGTCTGGTGCGCAGCGCCATCTCGCCGGCGCGGGAGCCGGGCCTGGATTAGGCGGCGTTAATTTCCTGAATTGTCATAATTTTTTTAGAACACCAGGGGGCTTGAAATTCCTCTGGCCGCCCCTATTCATTCGCCTGCCGGCCCTGCGCGGCCGGCTGTCTGTTGTTTGAATTTCACAGGAGTCAACAAGATGAAAATTCTTCCATTGCACGACCGAGTGATCGTCAAGCGCATTGAGGAGGAGCGGCAGACCGCCAGCGGCATCGTCATTCCCGACACCGCCGCCGAGAAGCCCGACCAGGGCGAGGTGATCGCCTGCGGCCCCGGCAAGGTGCTGGACAACGGCAAGGTGCGCGAGCCCGCAGTAAAGGCCGGCGACCGGGTGCTGTTCGGCAAGTATTCCGGCACCACCGTGAAGGTTGAAGGCGAAGAGCTTCTGGTGATGCGCGAGGACGACATCCTCGCCGTGATAGAGAAATAACCCAGCGATACGAGGAATCAACCATGGCAGCCAAGGAAGTCACCTTTCACGATTCTGCGCGCGAGCGCATCATCGCCGGCGTCAATATCCTGGCCGACGCCGTCAAGGTCACCCTGGGTCCCAAGGGCCGCAACGTGGTGCTGGAGAAATCATTCGGCGCGCCGACCGTCACCAAGGACGGCGTGACAGTGGCCAAGGAAGTCGAGCTCAAGGACAAGTTCCAGAACATGGGCGCCCAGATGGTGAAGGAAGTGGCGTCCAAGACCGCGGATGTGGCCGGCGACGGCACCACCACCGCCACGGTGCTGGCCCAGGCCATCGTGCGCGAAGGCATGAAGTACGTGGCCGCGGGCATGAACCCGATGGATCTCAAGCGCGGCATCGAGAAGGCGGTGGACGCCATCGTGGAAGAGCTGAAGAAGCTGTCCAAGCCGTGCAACACCAGCAAGTCCATCGCCCAGGTGGGCGCCATCTCCGCCAACTCGGATCAGGATATCGGCAAGATCATTGCCGACGCCATGGAAAAGGTGGGCAAGGAAGGCGTGATCACCGTCGAGGAAGGCAAGTCCCTCAACAACGAGTTGGAAGTGGTCGAGGGCATGCAGTTCGACCGGGGGTATCTCTCGCCCTACTTCATCAACAACCCGGACAAGCAGCTTACGGTCCTGGAAGAGCCTTATGTCCTGTTCCATGACAAGAAGATCTCCAGCATCCGCGACCTGCTGCCGGTGCTGGAGGAAGTGGCCAAGGCCGGCAACCCCCTGCTGATCGTGGCCGAGGACGTGGAAGGCGAGGCGCTCGCCACCCTGGTGGTGAACAACATCCGCGGCATTCTCAAGACCTGCGCCGTCAAGGCTCCCGGCTTCGGCGACCGGCGCAAGGCGATGCTCGAGGACATGGCCATCCTCACCGGCGGCACGGTCATCTCCGAGGAACTGGGCCTGAAGCTGGAGAACGTCAAGCTCGAGCACCTGGGGCGCTGCAAGCGCGTGGAAGTGGCCAAGGAGGACACCACCCTCATCGGCGGTGAGGGTGACAAGGCCAAAATCGAGGGACGCATGAAGCAGATCCGCACCCAGATCGAGGAAGCCACCTCCGACTACGACCGGGAGAAGCTGCAGGAGCGCCTGGCCAAGTTGGCCGGCGGCGTGGCGGTGATCAAGGTCGGCGCCGCCACCGAAGTGGAAATGAAAGAGAAGAAGGCGCGCGTCGAGGACGCGCTGCACGCCACCCGCGCGGCGGTCGAGGAAGGCATCCTGCCCGGCGGCGGTGTCGCCTACCTGCGGGCGCGCGAGAGCCTCGCCAGCCTCAAGGGCGCCAACCATGATCAGGACGCGGGCATCAAGATCGTGCTGCGCGCCCTGGAAGAGCCCCTGCGCCAGATCGTCGCCAACGCCGGCCAGGAACCCTCGGTGGTGCTGAGCAAGGTGCTGGAAGGCAAGGGCAGCTACGGCTTCAACGCCCAGACGGAGGAATACGGCGACCTGTTCGAGATGGGCGTGATCGACCCCACCAAGGTCACACGCTCGGCCCTGCAGAACGCCGCGTCCGTGGCCGGCCTGATCCTCACCACCGACGCCATGGTGGCGGAAGCGCCCAAGGAGGCCAAGCCGGCGGCCCCCGCCCCTGCCGACATGGAGTACTGAGGGCTGACGGCAGGCTCATCTCCTGAGCCTGCCACGGCTCATCCTTGCGGGCATGGATAGCCCGCAAGGATGAGCCCAGATGTCCGCCTCGGTCTCCGACCTTTTCGACGACGATACCTAGACCGCCCACACGGGCGGCGACAGCGACGCCTTGTGTGCGGCGCTGCTCGCCCAATGCGGCGAGCGCATCGTCGCCCGCCACGTCATCCCCGAGCGGCCGGCGCGCTATGCCGAGTTCCCCGCCGGCATCGCCCCGGCGCTGCGCACGGCGCTGGCCCGGCGCGGCATCACCCGGCTCTACTCCCACCAGCGCGAAGCGGTGGACCAGGCCCTGGCCGGGCGCCACGTGGTGGTCGCCACCCCTACCGCCTCGGGCAAATCCCTTTGCTATCACCTGCCGGCCCTGCAGCGTCTGCTCACGGCGCGCAAGAAGGCCTTGTACCTCTTTCCCACCAAGGCCCTGGCCCAGGACCAGGTGGCCGAGCTGCTGGAGCTGAACCGCGCCGGCGCCCTCGGCCTGCGCGCCTGCACCTTCGACGGCGACACGCCCGCGGACGCGCGCCAGGCGGTGCGGGTGCATGGCGACCTGGTGGTCACCAATCCCGACATGCTGCACACGGGCATCCTGCCCCATCACACCAAGTGGGCCCAGTTGTTCGAGAACCTGGGCACGGTGGTGATCGACGAGCTGCACGTGTATCGCGGCGTGTTCGGCTCCCACGTGGCCAACGTGCTGCGCCGCCTCAAGCGCATCCTGCGCTTCTACGGCGCCCAGCCCACCTTCGTGCTGTGCTCGGCCACCATCGCCAATCCCGAGGAGCTCGCCGCCGGCCTGATCGGCGAGAAAGTGGTGTCGGTGCGCGAATCGGGTGCGCCCCAGGGGCGCCGCACGGTGCTGCTGTGGAACCCGCCGGTGGTCAATCCCGACCTGGGGCTGCGCGCCTCGGCCCGTTCCCAGACCCTGCGCGTGGCGCGCCATGCGGTGAAGCGCGGCCTCAAGACCATCGCCTTCGCCAACTCGCGCCTGGAGACCGAGGTCCTGACCAAGTACCTGAAGGATGCCTTCGACGCCGATCCGCGCCGGCCCGCGCGGGTGGCGGGCTACCGGGGCGGCTACCTGCCCAACGAGCGGCGCGACAAGGAAGCGAAGCTGCGCGCCGGGAGCATCGACTGCGTGGTGGCCACCTCCGCCCTGGAGCTGGGGGTGGATATCGGCGCCCTGGACGTGTGCGTGCTCAACGGCTATCCCGGCACGGTGGCCGCCACCTGGCAGCGCCTGGGCCGCGCCGGGCGCCGCCAGCGCTCCGCCCTGGGCGTGGTGGTGGCCAGCAGCCAGCTCATCGACCAGTACCTGGCGCGCCATCCCGACTTCCTGTTCGGCGCCCCGCCCGAGCACGCGCGCATCGCCCCCGACCAGCTGCTGATCCTGATGGAGCACGTGCGCTGCGCCGCCTTCGAGCTGCCCTTCGTCGCCGGCGAGAGCTTCGGCGCCGAAAACCTGGAGACACTGCTCGCCTACCTGGAGGAGCAGGGGGTGCTGCACCGGGAGGCGGCCTCGTGGCACTGGATCGCCGACAGTTA
Organism: Pseudomonadota bacterium; assembly: GCA_049320945.1. Classification (GTDB taxonomy): domain Bacteria; phylum Pseudomonadota; class Gammaproteobacteria; order Burkholderiales; family Rhodocyclaceae; genus DYIB01. The sequence continues at coordinate 1,045 of JBMOQT010000107.1, read as the reverse complement.
TCCCGCCAACGCCGTGAGCCTGCGCGGCAGCGCCGACGGCAATTTCGCTGTCATCGACACCACGGGCGGGCGCAAGGAGGTGATCGCCGAGGTGGACTACTCCGCCGCCGCCCTGACCCTGTACCAGGGCGCCATCTACCTGCTCCAGGCGGCCACCTACCAGGTGGAGCGCCTGGACTGGACCGGACGCAAGGCCTTCGTCACCCGGACCGACGCCGACTACTACACCGACGCCATCGACTACACCAAGCTCAAGATCCTCGCCGACTTCGAGGATGCGGACGGCGCCGGGCACCGCTGCGCCCATGGCGAGGTGCACGTGGTGCGGCGCGTGGCCGGCTACAAGAAGATCCGCTTCGGCAGCCACGAGAACATCGGCTACGGCCCCGTCAGCCTGCCCGACCACGAGATGCACACCACCGCCGTGTGGTGGCAACTGGGCGAAGGCGTGCTGGACCGCCACTTCGCCCGGCGTCACGACGCCCTGGACGGTTTTCTGGGCGCCGCCTACGCCCTGCACCACCTGGCGGCGCTGCTGTCCATGGCCGAGGTGCACGACTTCGGCCGCGCGGTGGGCGACGGCGCCGGCACCTGGTCGGCGGTGGCCGGGCCGGACGGCCGCGGCACCCTGCGGAGCTTCACCGGCCAGGACCGGGAGGACGCCCTGACGAGTCCGCGCTTCCGCCCCACCCTGTTCCTCTACGACAACCACCCGGGGGGCATGGGCCTGGCCGCACCGCTCTACGATCTGCGCCAGGAACTGTTGCGCCGCGCCGTGGACCTGGTGTCCTCCTGCCCCTGCAGCGAGGGCTGCCCGGCGTGCATCGGCCCGGTGCTGCCGGCCCGGGAAGGGGGAGCGACGCCCAAGCAGAACGCTCTCACCGTGCTGCGGCTGATGGGGTCCCAACCCACATAAGGAGCATGACCATGAGCGCCGACCTCAAGACCCGCCTCGCCCGCCTGCAAGGCTCACAGCGCCCGCCGGCGCGCGACCCCGGACTTGCCGAGCTGCTCGCCCGCATCGAGCGCTTGCGCGGCCGCACCC
>JBMOQT010000106.1:0-10804 GCA_049320945.1 Pseudomonadota bacterium | reverse complement strand
GGCGCGGCCCGCTCCATGAGGCGGCGGTTGGCGCCGATCAGCCACAGCCCCGGCACCGTGCTGCCGCCCAGATGGCCGCGCGGGCCGTGGGACCAGACGTTCACCATGTTCTCGGCGCGCGCTTCCTCGCTCCGGGCGGCCTCCAGCAGCACCTCGGACACGGGCATGGGCACGGCGCTGCCGACGAAGGCGATGTGCGCCACCCGCTGCGGGTGACGCGCCGCCGCGTCCAGGGAGATGAGCGAACCCATGCTGTGGCCCACCAGGGAGGCGCGCGCCACACCGGCGGCATCCAGCAGCGCCACCAGCCAGTCGGCCATGGCTTCCACCGAGGTCAGCACAGGCCCCGGCGAGCGGCCGTGGCCGGGCAGGTCCGGCACCAGCACGGCCCGGCCGTGGTGGGCGAAGTAGCGGCTCTGCAGCCCCCACACGCTGTGGTCGTTCTGGGCGCCATGGATGAACACCACCGCCGGCAGGCGCGCATCGAAGGGGCGGCCGCCCGTGTAGCAATAGGCCGTGCGGCCGTTGACCGTCAGTTCCATGGGCTCAGCCTTTCTGCGCGGCGTAGAGCCCGCGGTTGAGGTCTTCGATCAGGTCGTCCGGGTCCTCCAGGCCCACCGACAGGCGCACCGTGCCCTCGTGGATGCCGGCGGCGCGCAGGGCATCCTCGCTCATGCGGAAATGGGTGGTGCTGGCGGGATGGATCACCAGGGACTTGGCGTCGCCCACGTTGGCCAGGTGAGAGAACAGGCGCAGGGACTCGATGAATTTGCGCCCGGCGGCGCGCCCGCCCTTCACCACGAAGCTGAACACGGCGCCGCAGCCCCGCGGCAGCAGCCGCTTCGCCAGCTCGTGGTCCGGGTGACTTTCCAGTTCCGGGTAGGACACGCTTTCCACCGCCGGGTGGGCCGCCAGGTGGGCGACGATGCGGCGGGTGTTGTCCACGTGGCGCTGCATGCGCAGGGGCAGGGTCTCCATGCCCTGGAGGAGCTGAAAGGCGGTGAGGGGCGACATGCAGGCGCCGAAGTCGCGCAGCCCCTCGCGCCGCGCCCGCAGCAGGAAGGCGGCGACGGTGGATTCCTCCGCGAAGTCCATGCCGTGGAAGCCGGCATAGGGCTCGGTCAGGGTGGGGAATTTGCCCGATTTCTCCCAGTCGAAGGTGCCCCCGTCCACCAGCAGGCCGCCGATGGCCACCCCGTGGCCGCCCAGGAACTTGGTGGCGGAGTGGAACACCAGGTCGGCGCCCAGGTCCAGGGGCCGCATCAGGTAGGGCGTGGTGAAGGTGGCATCCACCAGCAGCGGCAGGCCGGCGCCGTGGGCGAGTTCCGCCACCCGCGGCACGTCGAGCACGTCCAGGCCCGGATTGCCCAGGGTCTCGCCGAACAGCAGCCGGGTTTCCGGGCGGATCGCGGCGCGCCAGGCGTCCAGGTCGCGGGGATCGACGAAGGTGGTGGTGATGCCGAAGCGCGGCAGGGTGTATTCCAGCAGGTTGTGGGAGCCGCCGTAGAGGGCGCGGGAGGCAACGATGTGGGAGCCCGCGCCCATCAGGGTGGCGATCGCCAGGTGCAGCGCCGCCTGGCCGCTGGCGGTGGCGATCGCACCCACTCCGCCCTCCAGGGCGGCGATGCGCTCCTCCAGCACCGCATTGGTGGGGTTGGAGATGCGCGAATAGACATGCCCGGCCCGCTCCATGTTGAACAGGGCGGCCGCCTGGTCGCTGTCCTTGAAAACGAAGCTGGTGGTCAGGTAGATGGGGGTGGCGCGGGCGCCGTACTGGCTGTCGGGCTGCTGGCCAGCATGGAGGCTCAGCGTGTCGAAGCTGAAGGTCTTGGGATCGGTCATGAAATTGATTAGGCCGGGATGTCCGGCGTGAGCATGCGTTCGAGGATGCTGATCTTGTCTTTGAGCAGCAGCTTGCGCTTCTTCAGCCGCTGCAGCAGGAGCTGGTCCGAGGGGGGCGACTGGACCAGCCGGTTGATCACTTCGTCCAGGTCGCGGTGCTCCACCCGGAGTTCCTGAAGGCGGGCACGGATTTCGGCGATGTGTTGGTCTTCCGTCATGGGCAGCCTATTCGGATGCCGGCGCGGGCCGGCGGCCGCTGCTAATGGTATGCCCGGGCCGGCGGAAAGACAACAGCGCCGGCAGAGGTCTACCCCTAACGAACCGCCAGCCGCGCCCGCACCAGGAATGCCAGGCCGCAGGCGGCGAACAGGGCGGCGATGGCGAAGGTCAGGCCGTAGCTGCGCAGGAAGGTGTAGGCCGTGGCGAAAATCGACGGCCCTGCCAGCACGCCGCCGAAGGTGAAAAACAGGGCGCCGCCGGTGGCCGCGCTCGCCTGGCCGGGCGGTGCCAGTCGTGCCACCTCGGCCAGGAAGACGCCGTTCCAGCCGATGGCAGTGGCGCCCAGGATCAGGAGCACGCCGGCGGTCCATACCGGGCTCCACGCCGCATCGATTCGCGTGACGGCCAGGGCGGCCAGCACCATGATGGCGCCGAGGGCGAGGAGCACCGCCATGCTGGCGCGGCAGCGGTCTGCCGCCCAGCCCCAGAAGATGCGGCCCAGGGCTCCGGCCAGCTGCACCAGGGACAGCAGAAAGCCGGCCTCGATCAGGCTGTAGCGGGCCTCGGCCACCAGCAGGGTGACGGTGAAGGTCATCACGCACAGCTGCACGCCGGCGAAGCACAGGGCCGTCAGCGACAGGTAGCGCAGGGGCGGCTCGTGCCAGATGAGGGAGACGCCGCCCAGCGGACTGCGGCCCAGGTCGAGCTTCGCCTGACGGTCGTCGTCCCAGCTTGGGCGCGGCCCTTGCAGCAGGGCGGCCATGGCGAGTCCCAAGCCGGCCACCAGCAGCAGTGCCGAGCGCCAGCCGAAGGCGTCGGTCATGGACGGCGCCACCAGCGCGGCCAGCATGCCGCCCAGGGGCACGCCGGTCTGCTTGAGGGAAAAGATGAGATTGCGGCCGCGCACCGGCGTGTAGCGCACCAGCAGGTGGCTCGCGGCGGGGTTGGCCAGCCCGTAGCCCAGGCCGATGAGAACGGAGGCCAGGAACAGGGCGGCGAGATCCGGCACGATAGCCATCAGCATGCCGGCGGCGACGGCGCACAGGGCGGCCTGGGTGGTGCGGCAGGCGCCCCAGGCGCGCACCACGTTGCCGCCATAGGCCGCGCTGGTCATGGCGCCGGCATAGAGGATGCTGATCTGGTAGCCGATGGCCGAGGGGTCCATGGCGACTACCGCGGCGAAGCGCGGGGCGATCACCGGCAGGGTCAGGGTCGCCATGGACACCACCGTCTGCGCCGCCAGGGTGGCGCCCACGACGCTCGGGACGGAGGTCGCGGGCACGGCCCGGCCGGTGACGTTATCGGACGCCACCAAGAAGGGCCGTGGCCAGTCCCGGGAACAGCGCCACCAGCGCCAGCACGGCCACCATGATCAGGACGTAGGGCAGGGTGCCGGCGATGATCCGGCCCAGGGGCACGTCGCGCACGACCCCCTGGACCACGAACAGGTTGAGGCCCACCGGCGGTGTGATGAGAGCCATCTCCATGTTGATCGTCAGGATGATGCCGAACCAGATCAGGTCCCAGCCGAAGGCGGCGATGATGGGCACCAGGATGGGCGTGGTGATGACGATGATGGACAGCGTCTCCATGAAGCAGCCGAGGAACAGCAGCAGCAGGTTGATGGCGATGAACACCAGCCACGGCGACACCGGCAGGTCCGCCACGGTGCGCGACAGCACGGGCGCCACCTGGGTGGTGGTCATGACGTAGCCGAAGACCATGGCGGCGGCGATGATCATGAGCACCATCACGCTGCCGCGCGCCGATTCCTTCAGGATGAGGACCACCTTGGCGGGGGTCAGCTCGCGATAGATGGCCCCCGACAGGATCAGGCTGGCCAGGGTGCCCAGTGCCGCCGCCTCGGTGGGCGTGGCGATCCCCTGGTAGATCGATCCCAGGATGATCCAGATGAGCACGGCCACGGGTGCGACGTGCCACAGGGCGCGCAGGCGGTCGCCGGCGGTCACCGCCGTTGGCGTCGCGCGCGGCCCGAGGCGCTTCTGCTCGCGCAGCGCCAGCCACACCTGGTAGGCGATGAACGCGGCCGCCATCACCAGTCCGGGGATGATGCCGGCAATGAACAGCTTGCCGATCGACTGCTCGGCGACGATGCCATAGACGATCATGGGAATGCTGGGCGGGATCAGGATGCCCAGGGTGCCGCCGGCGGCCACCGCGCCGCAGGAAGCGCTGTCGCGAAAGCCGAAGCGGCGCATCTCGCCCACCGAGAAGCGGCCGATGGCGCCCGCCGTGGCGACGCTGGAACCGGACACCGCCGCCATCACCGTGCACGCCAGGGTGGTGGCCACCATCAGGCCGCCCGGCACCCCGTGCATCAGCGTGGCCAGGGCGGCGTACAGGCGCGAGCCCATGCCCGAGGCGGAGATGATCGCCCCCATGAGGATGAACAGGGGTACCGCGGTCAGCGTGAAGCTCGTGACCGAGCCCCAGACGGTGGTGGCCACCAGGCCCAGGGCGTCCAGCCCGCCGCCGATCGCCCAGAGCGAGCCGATGGCGATGGCGAACAGGGCGAAGGCCACCGGCACCCCGATGACGAGCAGGGCCAGCAGGGCGGCGAACATCACCAGCCCGATCCAGATTTCCATGCCGTTTCCTTAAGAATTCCTGACGCTGTTCCGGCGCCGCATCATGCGCACCAGATGCACGGCAAGCAGCCAGAGCATGCCCAGGGCGAAGAAGGAATAGGGGATCCACAGGCTGATCTCGAACAGCCCCCACGACTTCTCGCCGCTGGTGTAGGCGTCCCACCAGAATGCGCCGCTCAGCCAGGCCAGCGCTCCCACCACCGCCAGCACGACGGTATCGGCGATGGTTTCGAGTACCCGCCGGGCGGTGGCGCCGGCGCGCGCCACCACCAGGTCCACGCCCACATGAGCGCCCTCGGCCAGGGCGTAGGCGGCGCCGCCGAAGGTGATCAGGCCCATCAGGTAGGCGGAGACGTCGTTCACCCAACCGGAGGTGGAACCGAACAGGGTGCGCGCCAGCACTTCATAGGTGACCAGCAGGGCGATGACGAAGGCCGCTATCCCCACCGCCACGCCTGTCAGCTGCACCGCGGCATCCAGGTGCCCGCGCGCCCCCGTGCGCTCCGGCGCCGTTTTCGGAGCGTCCAGCCTGTCCATCTCGGTCACTTGGCCGGGCCGGCGCTCTGCTGCAGCAGCTGTTCGCCGCCCGGGATGTCCTTCTTGAACTTCTCGAAGCTATGCTCGCGGAACCACGCCTGCCACTGCTTCCAGGTGTCGAGGGTCATTTTCTCGACCTTGACGCCCTTGTCGGCAAACAGCTTGGCCACGCGCCGGTCCTCGTTCTTCGCGCCCTCCAGCGCCGCCTGCTCCAGGCTGGCCCCCACGTCCACCAGGATCTTCTGCTGCTCGGGCGTCAGCTTCTTCCAGGTCTGCATGCTGATGGCGATCGGTTCGATGGTGAAGTAGACGCTGTAGTCTTCCGGCGAGACGTAGTATTTCGCCACTTCGTAGAGGCGGTAGGCGCCGAACGAACCGGACGAGGTCCACATGGCATCAAGCAGTCCCAGCTGCATGGCCGAATAATTCTCCGAGGAGGGCATGGAAACCGTGGTGGCGCCGGCCTTCTGCAGCGCGAACTCCATGTACCTGCCTGCCGCACGCACCTTCAGCCCCGAGACGTCGCCGGGCGCGTGCACGGGTTTCTTGGTGGACGCCACGCCGCCGGAAATCTGGATCCACGCCAGGGTCTTGAAGCCGTAGGCCTGGGCCTTCTCCTCGAGCTTCTTCCAGGCCTCGGAGGTGCGGAAACGGAACACGTCGTCGTGGGTCTGCCACAGGCCGGGCAGCAGCACCAGGTTCATCTCGGGAATGGCGCCGGCCGAGTAGATGTAGGGGTAGATCGCCAGATCCACCGTGCCGCTTTTCAGCGCCGTGTGGGTGGCGCCGGCCTTGACCAGGGATTCGGCGGGGAAGATGGTCACCTTGATCTGGCCTTGGCTCCGCTTCTCGACCTCCTGGGCGAACTTGATGCCGGTGGCCACCACGTAGTCGGCCTCGTCCTGGGGCCACTGGTGCGCCATCTTCAGGTTCAGCACCTGGGCCGCGGCGGAGCCGCTGGCGGCCAGCATGCCGGCCGCCACGAGCGCCGTGAATGCCTTGATCGTGCGTGTTTTCATATGTGTCTCCTTTCCGCTCTTTGCTATGGTTTCCTGAATCAGCTCCCGGTCGGATCGGGCCGGGCGAGCCGCGCCAGCACCTCCCGATAGACTTCCTCCAGCGCGCCGTCGAACCTCGCCTCCGGCAGGGCGGCCAGGGTCTGGGCCAGCCGGCGCGCCAGCAGGCTCCGGACCCGGTAGCGATTGAGACGGCGCCGCCGCGCCTGCTGCTCCATCTGCTCCCGGCTGCGGGCGAGCCGGGCGTCGAGCGCTTCACTCAGGTGCACGATTCCGGCCTCGTCGTCCTTGCGCACCATCACCAGCGGCGGCGCGTTCCGCTCCCGGCAGGTCCGCCTTGTTGATGACGATGATGTCGGCGGTTTCGAGTATTCCCGCCTTCATGGCCTGGATCGAGTCTCCCAGGCCGGGCATGAGCACCAGCACCTCCACATCCACCAGCGCCCGCACGCCGTATTCCGTCTGGCCGACGCCCACGGTCTCGACGATCACCTCGGCGAAGGGGAAGCCGTCCAGCGCAGCCAGCACTTCCGGCAGGTTGTCGCCCAGGCCGTCGTGGCTGGCGCCGCTGGGGAGCGATCGGATGTACAGGCGCGGGTCGTCGGCGACCTGTTCCATGCGCACCCGGTCGCCCAGCAGCGAGCCGGCGCTGTGGGGGCTGGTGGGGTCGATGGCGATCACCGCCAGGGGTGCGTTGCGCCCGAGACGATGGCGCGCCAGGCGGCCGATCAGCGAGCTCTTGCCGACGCCGGGCGCACCGGTGATGCCGATGCGCGGTGCGGCGGCGCCGGCGGTGCGCAGCAACGCCTCATCGACGCCGGCCCGCGCCGCTTCGCTCAAGGCGCGGCCGAGCGCCCGCCGGTCCAGGGAGGGCAGCGCCGTCACGGCACCTCCGGCAGCAGGGCGGCGTTGTGCTCGCCCAGTTGGGGCGGCGGACCGAATTGGTCTTCGGCGCCGGTGAGCTTGATGGGGTTGCCGACGGCGCGGATGACGCCGTCGGGCGTCGCGATCTCGGCGATCATGCCACGTGCGCGGGTGTGTTCGCTCGCCAGTGCCGCCTCGAGGCTCTCCACCCCGGCGACCACCACACCCAGGGGCGCGAGGCGCGCCACCCAGCGCTCCGTGGTGTCCGTGGCCAGCACCTGGCCCACCAGATCGAGGACCAGGCCGCGGTTGTCGCGCCGCGCCGCCATGGTGGCCAGGCGCGCGTCGTCCATCCATTCGGGCCGTCCCACTTCCCGGCAGAAGCGCCGCCAGAAGTCGTCGTGGGTGATGAACAAAGTGAGCCAGCCGTCGCGGGTGGGGAAGATCTGGGCCGGCACGATGTAGGGATGGGCCGAGCGCGGGTAGCGCCGGGCGCGCTCGCCGGCATTGAGCCAGGCGCCGGCCAGGTAGTTGAGCTGGGACAGCATGACGTCGTACATGGCGATGTCCACCTGGCCGCCCTTGCCCTCCACCAGCTTGGCCAGCAGGCCCACCGCCCCCATGATGCCCGCCGAGTTGTCCACGGCGGAATAGCCGGTCTTGGTGGGCGGGCCCTCCGGGTCGCCGGTGAGGGCCATCACCCCGGTCAGCGCCTGGATCACGTAGTCATAGGCCGGGCGCTCGGCGTAGGGGCTGTCCAGGCCGTAGCCGGTGAGCGCCACGCACACGATGTCCGGGTTCCAGCGTTTCAGGTTCTCGTAGGTCAGGCCCAGCTTGCGGATGGCCGCCGGCCGCAGGTTGGTGACCAGGCCGCGGGCGCCCTGGGCCAGCCGGCCCAGATCCTCCTGGCCGCGCTCCGATGCCAGGTCCAGCACCACGCTGCGCTTGCTGCGGTTGAGGCTGGCGAAATAGGCGTTGTGGGGGCCGATGCGGTGGGGACTGATGCTGCGGCCGATGTCCCCTTCGGGCGGCTCGACCTTGATCACCTCGGCGCCCAGGTCGGCGAGCAGCATGCCGCAGTAGGGCCCCATCAGCATGTGGCCCACCTCGATGATGCGCACGCCTGTCAGGGGCAGGTTCATGACAGGGTGCGGGCGATGGTGGCGACCACGTCCTCGAGGGGCATGTCGCTGGTGAACACGCCGCGCACGCCCCGGGCGCGCAAAGCCTCCTGGTCGGGGGCGGGAATGGTGCCGCCGACGAACAGGGGAATGTCCGCGGCGTCCAGGGCGCGCAGCTGTTCCATCGTCTCGGCCACCAAGTCATTGTGGCTGCCCGAGAGGATCGATAGGCCCACGGCGTCCACGTCTTCGTCCACCGCCGTGCGGGCGATGAAGCCGGGCGTCTTGCGCAGCCCGGTGTAGATGACGTCGGCGCCGGCGTCGCGCAGGGCCAGGGCGATCACCTTGGCGCCCACATCGTGACCGTCGAGGCCGGGCTTGGCGATCAGGATGCGCTTGCCGCGCAGGGGTTGGGCGGAGGGGGTCATAGGCGTACGGGCTCCCGGAATTCGCCCCATTGGGCCTTGAGGCGGCTGACCATTTCGCCCACGGTGGCGTAGGCATGGCAGCAGTCGATGAGGTAGGGCATGAGGTTCTCGTCGTCCTTGGCGGCCGCCCGCTCCAGGCGCTCGAGGGTGCGTTTGACCGCGGCACCGTCGCGGCGGCTGCGCAAGGCCTCGAACTTCTCCAGCACCCGGTGGCTGGCCTGGGGATCCAGATGGAACACCTCTCCCGGAGCGGTCTGCTGATCCTCGCGCCGGAAGCAGTTGAGCCCCACCACGGGCAACTCGCCGCTGTCGAGCTGCAGCTTGCGCTCGTGGGCGCGCCGCGCCACCCGCAGCTGCAGCCAGCCGTCCTCGATGGCCTTGACCGCGCCGCCGTAGTCCTCGACCTCCTGCATCAGGGCGTTGATCCGGTCTTCCATCTGGTCGGTGAGGTATTCCACGTAATAGCTGCCGCCCAGGGGGTCGACGGTGCGCGCCACGCCGCTCTCGTAGCCGATGATCTGCTGGGTGCGCAGGGCCAGTTCGGCCGAGAACTCAGTGGGGATCTGGAAGGCCTCGTCGTAGGCGCAGGTGAAGATCGATTGCGCCCCGCCCATGACCGCGGCCAGTGTCTCGACGGCGACCCGCACCACGTTGTTGTAGGGCTGGGGCGCCACCAGGGAGGAGCCACCGCACACCACGCCGAAGCGGAACATCTGCGCCTTCGGGTCGGCGACGCCGTAGCGCTCCTTCAGCAGGCGTGCCCAGATGCGGCGCCCGGCGCGGAACTTGGCGACCTCCTCGAACAGGTCCATGTGCACGTAGAAGAAGAAGGACAGCCGCTTGGCGAACTGGTCGGCGTTGCCGCCGCGGCGGATCAGCTCGTCCACGTAGGCCAGGCCGTTGGCCAGGGTGTAGGCCATCTCCTCGGCGGCAGTGCAGCCGGCGTCGCGCATGTGGGCCCCGGCGATGGAGATGGTGTTGAAGCGCGGCGTCGCCTGGTTGCCGAACAGGATGGTGTCGGAGATCAGGCGCATGGACGGGCGCACCGGGAAGATCCAGGTGCCGCGCGCCACGTACTCCTTCAGGATGTCGTTCTGGATGGTGCCGGTCAGCTTGTCGCGCGCCACACCGTTGCGGTCGGCGCAAGCGACGTACATGGCGTAGATGATGGCGGCCGTGCCGTTGATGGTGAACGAGGTGGAGATGCGCGACAGATCGATGCCCCGGAACAGGATCTCCATTTCCGACAGGTTGGACAGGGACACGCCCACCTTGCCGATCTCCGGGCGCGCCATGGGCTCTACCGGATCGAGCCCGCACTGGGTGGGCAGATCGAGGGCCACCGACAGGCCCGTCTGCCCCTGCTCGAGCAGGAAGCGGTAGCGCTCGTTGGATTCTTCGGCCGTGCCGAAGCCCGAGTACTGGCGCATGGTCCACAGACGGCCGCGGAAGCCGTCGGCGAAGATGCCGCGGGTGAAGGGATACTCCCCGGGCTGTCCCGGGTCGCGGGTGCGGCACATGTCCGCCGTGACCACCACCGGCACCTGGATGCCGGAGGGGGTGGTGCTGGCCAGATGCGGCCCCCTGTCCGCTGCCCGTGCTTCCTGCTTTGCGGCGCTCATGCTGTTCCTCATGCATTGCGGGCCAGCAGCCGGTCCGCGGCGGCCCAGTGGTCGGGATGAATCCAGGTCTGCACGAATTCGCTCTGTTCGCTGCGCTCCCGCTCGCCGCGGCTCAGCCCCAGGCGGCTTCCCAGCGCCAGCGCCTTGAAGGCGCGCAGCACCTGGGGCACATGGGCGCGCAAGGGCTCGAGGAAGCGGTCGACGCAAGCCTCGAGGGGCTCGTTCTCGGATGCCACGGCGTCGAACAGGCCGGCGGCCCGGGCCTTCTCGGCGTCGAGGATCTCCGCCCCGATCAGCAGGGATAGCGCCCGGTGCGCCCCCACCAGCTGCACCAGGTCGGTGCCGCCGCCGAAGCCCGTGGAGATGTTGAGGCGGCCCTGGACGAAGCCGATGGCGGCGTGGGCCGCCGCCACCCGGAAGTCGCAGGCCAGGGCCAGCTCGGCGCCGCCCCCCAGAGCGACGCCGTTCACGGCGGCGACTACCGGCACCGGGAAGCGGCGTACCGCCCCCAGCGCTTCGTTGGCATGGCGAAACAGGGCCTCCGCA
>JBMOQT010000105.1:0-10837 GCA_049320945.1 Pseudomonadota bacterium | reverse complement strand
CAGCGCTTGGTTATTGCGCCGCAACATCCTGCTCGAGCACGCGTCCGGCGAGCGTCACAGGCGGAAGTCGAGACGCAGGCGGCTCTGCAGCTTGCGCGCCTGTTTGAAGGCTTCCTTGAGGATATGTCGGTCCAGTTCGTTGAGCTTGTCCGGGTTGATGCGGTTGGCGCCGGCGCTCACGCCCTGCAGCTCACGCTGCTTGCGCAGCCGCAGGGTGAGGATGAAGAAGAAGCCGTCGATGATGGCGGCGACGTCGTCGCTGTCGAAGTTCTCCCGCTCGGCCACGGCGCGCAGGCGCTCGGCGGTGCTGGTATGGGCAATGCCGTGGGCCAGGCTGAATATGCGTGCCGCATCGACGAAGGGACGCGAGCCGTACATCTTGAGATCGATGGTGTGCGGAAATTCCTTGGAGTTGTCGTACACGAAATCGCGAATCACCCCCAGGGGCGGCTGGCATTGCAGGGCGTTCTCCGCCATCTGGCGCAGAAACAGGGAGCTTCCCCGTGCCGTTTCGCTCAGCCATTCGCGTAAGGCTTCCGACAGATCCTGGTCGCCATACAGGGGGCGGAAGTCGAAGAAGATGGCGGCGTTGAGCAGCGCCTGGGGTTCGGGGTTGTGGATCCAGCGGGAGAACTTGCCCTGCCATTCGTCCAGGGACAGGCACCACTCCGGATTCCCCGCCATGATGTTGCCCTTGCACAAAGGAAAGCCGCAGGCGTCCAGCTTGCGATTGACCTCCTGGGCGAACGGCAGCAGGGCGCGGCGGATTCTCTCGGGATCGGTATCCTCGGGCGGCTCGAAGATGATGCCGTTGTCCTGGTCGGTGCTGAGCGTCTGCTCGAAGCGGCCTTCCGAGCCCAGCGCGATCCAGCACCATTTCACCTGGGGCAGTTCAAACTCATCGTGGGTCACTTCGATGATGCGCAGGGTGAGCAGATCGTTGAGGGTCGACACGAAATGGGTCAGCTGCTCGGCCCCGATGCCCTGGGTCACCAGGCTGTCGGCGATGCGGCGGATGTCCGCCGCGCATTCCTTGAGCGTCACCAGGTCCCGGGCCGAGCGGATGTCGTTGCTCACGTCCTTCACCGCCATCTGTTGCAGGGCGAACAGGTCGTTCTGGGAGACGATGCCCAGCAGCCTGTCTTCCCCGTCCACCACGATGAGATGCCGTATGCCGTGGCGCGCCATCAGCACCGCCGCCTGGTAGGCGGTGGTCTGGGGCTTCACCGTGATCAGGCCGCCGGTCATGACGTTGGCGATGGGCTGCTCCAGATCGCAGCCCTGCAGCGCCACCCGGTGCAGCAGGTCGCGCAGGGTGAAGATGCCCAGTGGCAGGCGCCGGGCGGGATCGGCGACGATGATCGAGCCGATGCGCATCTGGTCCATCACGCCGATGACGTCGCGCACGCTGGTGTCGAGCGTGACGGTGATCGGCGCCCGCCGTATGACCGCCGACAGCGGGCTGTACATGGTCTGGTAATCGGTCTTCATCGCCCCGTCAATCGGTCTTCATCGCCCGGTCAATATTGAATTCGCGCGTAGTAAGTCCGTTCCGATGCCTCCCGCGCCTGGCGCAGGGTGCGAATCCCCATCTCAGCCAGCAGGGGAATCATCTTGAGGAAGACCTCGCCGGTGACGATGGCGTCGCCCAGCGCGGTATGGCGGCCGATGATGTTCACTCCCAGGCGTTCCGCGATCGCTTCCAGCTTGTGGGACTCCTGGTGGGGGTGGATGACCGCCGACAGCAGCAGCGTATCCAGAACCGGCTGGCGGAAGCGCACTCCCGTGGCCTCCTCCTTGAGCTGCAGGAAGCGCATGTCGAAAGCCGCATTGTGCGCCACCAGTACCGTGTCCTCGCAGAACTCGTAGAAGGCCGGCAGCACCTGCTCGATGGTAGGCTGGTCGCGCAGCATGGCCTCGGTGATGCCGTGGATCGCTGCCGACTCGGGCGCCAGGGGGCGTTGCGGATTGATCAGCTGATCGAAGGCCTCGGTGCGCAACAGGCGTCCGTTGACGATGCGCACGGCGCCGATCTGGATGATCTCGTCGCCCGCCGACGGCTGCAGGCCGGTAGTCTCGGTGTCGAAGGCGGTGTAGGTGAGCTGGCTCAGCAGCCGGTCGTCCAGCTCACGCGTCTCCTCGGTCTGGCGAAACAGATCGAAGTCGTAGTACTCGGGCCGGCTCTCGCCGCGCATCAGGGCGGCGGCGCTCAGCACTTCCTGGGGCACCGCCACCGGCACCAGCAGCCGGAAGAAGGCGCGATGGGAGGCCTTGTCAAGCTGGTACCAGATTTCGCCGCCATGGCGGTCGGTAACGTCGCGCAGTGTCAGGGGCGTGGTCTCGCCGCCCAGGTTCATGGGCTCCAGTTCCCAGGTGTGCAGGGTCTCTACGGCAATCGGCGTACCGGACCACAGCATGTCCAGGTGCGCCAGCCGCCCCGACCGTTCCAGGCGGAAGCGCACCTCGCGGATGTCGAACTCGTCCTTCAGCCGCGCCGCCAGGTAGGTCAGGCCCTGGATCAGGGAGAAACTGTCCACCTTCACCCAGAGGGATGAATCCACGTCCTCGACCTTGGTGAGGATGCCCAGGCGCGACTCGATGCGCCGCTGGGCGGCGGCGATGAGGTCGGCCCCCAGCATCTCCTCCAGTGGCCAGCGCGTCTTGAGCGAGTCGGCGTACTCCGTCACCGTCTGGTCCAGCCGCGTGCCCAGCCGCCGCACCTCCTCGGCGATGACGCCCAGGAAGCGGTCACGCTGGGCGGTGTCCATATCGGGATAGTCGAGCAGGTTTTCCACTGCGGCACGGATGTTCGCCAGGGAGGCGCGGCTGCCCTCGGTGAGGGCCTGCAGCATCTGGTCGCGCCGGCTCTCGGTTTCCACCGAGCGGGTGATGTTCTCCAGCACCAGCACATAGCCGGTGATCACCCTGTCCCCTTCCGGGTCCGTGCCGGCGGGCGTCGACAGCACCGGCGCCATCTGCACCCGGATCAACTGTCCTGCGCGGGTGGTGGTGACGAAGTTGGAGACGAGCCCGCCGCCGCCCCGGCTCAGGCGGTGCTGCAGGTTGTCGAGCGCGTGGAAGATGAGGTTGCGGTCCAGCACCGAGAAAATCGAGCGTCCCAGCCCGATCAGTGCGCCGGCCGAGGCGGCAGGGTCGCCCATCGCCTTGAACTGCAGGCGGGCGCGGTTGTTGTACAGGAGAATGCGCCCGTCCAGGTTGCACACCACGACGCTCTGGGCAAGCTCGGACATGAGGGCCGCCAGGCGGTTCTTCTCCTCCTCCACGGAGGCGCGCGCCTCGCGGATCTTTTCCTCCACGTCCTTTTTCAGCGCGTCGCGCTGGTCCGCCAAGGCATTGATGGTTTGCGCCAGCAGGCGGATCTCCGGCGCGCCGCGTGCCTCGAGCCGCCGTTCGGGATTGGCATTGAGGATGACCAGGGCGTCCTCGCGCAGGCCGAGCGGTGCCTGCACATAGGCCTTGTAGATCGCTTGCACGATCAGCCCCAGCACCACCCAGGAGGCCAGGATGACGAAGACCGCCAAGCCATAGCGGTTCTCCAGGAGTGCGAGGACTGCCTGGTGCTCCTGCTGGCTCATGTCCAGCCACAGCAGCAGCGCCAGAGAGCTGAAAAGGGCGACCAGCAAGAGGTAGAGGCCGGCGAGGACGACGACCAGCTTGCGCGGCGCAGTGTTCATCAAGCGATGCCGAGGAGCTTCTTCACCTGCACAACGAGATCCTTGGTGGCGAAAGGCTTGGTCATGTAGGCATCCGCTCCCAGGGCGAGCCCTTTGGCTACTTCGGTGTCCCGCCCCTTGGCGGTCAGCATCACCACCTTGGTCTCCTGCCACGCCGGATTGCCCTTGATCTGCTGACATACTTCGAAGCCGTTCTTCTTCGGCAGCATGACGTCCAGCAGCACCAGGTCCGGCGCCTTTTCCTCCATCAACTTCAGTGCCGCTTCGCCGTCGTTGGCCACCGCCACCTCGAAGCCCTCTCGCTTCATGAGGAACTCCAGGGAGATGACGATATTGGGTTCATCGTCGGCGATCAAAATGCGCTTGCTCATGTTGTCCTATGCTCCCCCGCTCTAATCCTGTTCTGCCATCGAGGCGACCGCGGTGCGCAGCGGCAGGGTGAAAGCGAAAGTGGCGCCCTTTCCAGGCGCGCTCTCCACCCATAGCCTGCCGCCGAAGTGCTCCACGATCTGCCGGCTGATGGGCAGGCCGAGACCGGTCCCTTGCGGCTTGCCCGTGGCGACATCGCCCACTTGGCGGAATTTGTCGAAAATGACCTTCTGATCCTCTACGCTGATACCCGGGCCGTTGTCCTGCACGTTCACCCGCAGGCAGCCGTTTTCTTCCATCAGGGTCACCTGGACCCGGCCGGTACCGGCCGGCGCGAACTTCACGGCATTGGACAGCAGATTCAGCATGACCTGGATCAGCCGGTCGTGGTCCGCCATGATGCGCGGCACCTGGTCCGGCAGGCGCACGTCCAGGGCCACTCCCTTGTCGCTGAACAGGGAGCTGGCCGCCTCCGCCGATTCCACTATCACCTGGCGCAAATCCAGCTCGGTGGTGTGCCAGTCGGCATTGCCGGACTCGATCTTGGCCAGATCCAGCACCTGGTTGATGAGCCGGGTCAGGCGGTCCACCTCCTTGACGATGATACCCAGGAATTTCTTGCGTTCGGCCAGATCCATCTTCGGGTCTTCGTGGAGAATCTCCGAGAAGGCACGGATCGACGTGAGCGGCGTGCGCAGCTCGTGGGTGACCGTGGACATGAAGTCGTCCTTCATGCGATCCAGCTCCTTCAGGCGCTCGTTGGCGGCGCGCAGCTCGGCGGTGGCCGCTTCCAACTCGCGCGACTTCAATTCCAGCTGGCGGCTGTAGGCGCGCACCTGGGAGGCTTCGTCGAGGATGTCCATCACTTCGTCCATCCCCAGCGGCTCCTCAGTCACCACCGAGGCCACCATCACCCGTGCCGAAGCGCTGCCGATGGCGCCCGCCAGCAGAGTCTCGGCGAAATGCACCAGTTCCGCATCGGCCTGGAGATCGTCGAGGGAAGCAACGCCGCGGCGGCGCCCGTAGGCGAGGAAGGCCTCGCGCGCCTTGTCCGGCCCGAGAAAGCGGCCGATCAGCGGCAGCAGGTCGTCCACCGACGCACGCCCGCGCCAGGGCGCCGACCGGCCCAGTTCGGGGCTGCGCCGCAACACGTCCACGAACAGGCTCGCCTGGCTCGCCTCCATGACGCTGGCGCGGCTGGCCAAGGACACGCCGACGTAGCAGCCGGCATTGGCGAGCATGCTCCAGAACAGGCTGTGGGTGATCTCGTCCATGCCGGTGAGGCCGAACAGCTGCTGGGGTTTGAGCAGCTCCAGTCCGAACAGGCCTTCCTGCAGGAACGACAGGGGCAGCCAGTTGGATTTGGCGAAGGACGGCAGCAGCAGCGTGTAGGCCCACACGCTGAAGCCGGCCACCAGCCCGGCGAAGGCACCCTGCTTGGTGCCGCCACGCCAGAAAATGCCGCCGAACATGGCCGGCGCAAACTGGGCCACGGCAGCGAAGGAAATCAGCCCGATGGCCACCAGGGCATAGGCCTCGCCGGCGAGGCGGAAGTAGCCGTAGCCCAGCAGCACGATCACGACGATGGCCCAGCGGCGGATGGACAGCAGCCATCCCGACAGGTCGCGCTGCTCCTGCAGAGGCAGCCACTTCTGGCGCAGCAGCACGGGCATCACCAGGTCATTGCACACCATGGTGGACAGGGCGATGGTCTCGACGATGACCATGCCGGTGCCCGCCGACAGGCCGCCGATGAACACGAACAGCGCCAGGGCCTCGTGCTGCTCGGCCATGGGCAGGGTCAGCACGAAAGTGTCGGCGTCCACGCCGCCCAAGGGGAAATGCAGCAGGCCGCCTATGGTGATGGGCAGCACGAAGATGTTGATCAGGAACAGGTAGAGCGGAAACAGCCAGATCGCCTTGCGCACATGGTTCTCGTTCACGTTCTCCACCACGGCGATCTGGAACTGGCGCGGCAGGAACATGATGGACAGCATGGAGACGAAGGTGAGCGAGGCCCAGGTGCCATAGCTGGCGGCCGTGTTGGACACGGTCATGAGCGCCTGCAGCCGCGGCACCTCCTCGGCGCGGTTGAAGATATCGGCAAAACCGCCGTACATACCGAAGGTGACGAAGGCGCCGACGGTGAGGAAGGCCAGCAGCTTGACGATGGACTCGAAGGCGATGGCCGCCACCATGCCCTCGTGGCGCTCGGTGGCGTCCAGATGGCGCGTGCCGAACAGGATGGTGAAGATCGCCAGGATCATGGCGATGTACAGAGCGCTGTCCTGCAGGACCGGCTGCTCGCCCGCCGTGGACGGCATGACGATGTCCGGGTAGTGCAGCAGGATGGTGAAGCTGTTGGAAATCGCCTTCAGCTGCAGGGCGATGTAGGGAATGATGCCCACCACGGCAATAACGGTCACCAGTCCGCCCAGGAGCTGGCTCTTGCCGTAGCGCGAAGCGACGAAGTCGGCGATGGAGGTGATGCGCTGGGTCTTGCTGATGCGGATGATCTTGCGCATCACGTACCACCACAGGGCCGCCATCAGGGTCGGCCCGAGGTAGATGGGCAGGAAGCCGATCCCCGTGGAGGCTGCGCGGCCAACGCTGCCGTAGAAGGTCCAGGTGGTGCAGTAGACCGCCAGTGACAAGGCGTAGATGTACGGATTGGCGATGATCGAGCGGCCGGCGTCGGCGCGCTTGTCGCCGTAGTAAGCGATGGCAAACAGAATGCCCAGGTAGGCGAAGGAGACCGCGGCAATCACCCACCCTTGGAGCATGTCGGCGCCTGTGCTGCTAATCCCGCCGCCGTTCGATGATGTAGGCGAGCAGGCCGATCAGCACCGCCCAAACGCCGAAGATATACGCGTACAGCAGGGGCGTCTCGAAAACCTCGGCCTGGCGGTTGAACAGGAACAGGATGGGATAATTGAGCAGGATGCAGCCGAACAGGAACACGGCTGCCAGCCTTTGGCCGGTGCCACTGGAACGATTCATACCTCCCCCGGTGCGCTCGATCTTGACCCCATTATAACCGCCGCAGTCCTTGCGGCCGGCGCTCGGGAAGCAGTGACGAGTGACGGACGGCCCACCGGTTTCATCACCCGTCACGGGTTCTAACAAAAAAGGCGCCGAAGCGCCTTTTTGCCGCCGCAGGAACCGGTCAGGACGAGCTTTCCTTGAGCTGCTGCAGGATCGCCGGGTTCTCCAGGGTGGTGGTGTCCTGGGTGATCTCCTCGCCCTTGGCGATGGAGCGCAGCAGGCGGCGCATGATCTTGCCCGAGCGCGTCTTCGGCAAGTTGTCGCCAAAGCGGATGTCCTTGGGCTTGGCGATCGGCCCGATCTCCTTGCCCACCCAGGCGCGCAGTTCGTCCGCGACCTTCTTGGCCTCGGCCCCGGTGGGACGCGTGTGCTTGAGCACCACGAAGGCGCACACCGCCTCCCCCGTCATCTCGTCCGGGCGACCCACGACGGCCGCTTCCGCAACCAGCGGATGCGCCACCAGCGCCGATTCGATTTCCATGGTGCCCAGGCGATGGCCCGAGACGTTCAGCACGTCGTCGATGCGGCCCATGATCCAGAAGTAGCCGTCCAGGTCGCGGTTGGCCCCGTCGCCCGCCAGGTAGTACTTGCCCCCCAGCTCCTCGGGATAGTAGGACTTCCTGAAGCGTTCGGGATCGCCCCAGATGGTGCGGATCATGGAGGGCCAGGGCTTCTTGATCACCAGGAAGCCGCCCTTGCCCAGTTCCACGTCGTGGCCGGTCTCATCGACGATGGCGGCCATGACCCCCGGCAGGGGCATGGTGCACGAGCCCGGCTTGAGCGGAATCGCACCCGGCAGCGGGGAAATCATGATGCTGCCGGTCTCGGTCTGCCACCAGGTGTCCACGATGGGGCAGCGGGACTGGCCGACGACCGTGTAGTACCACATCCAGGCCTCGGGGTTGATGGGCTCGCCCACCGTGCCCAGCAGGCGCAGGGAGGACAGATCGTAGTTCTTGGGCAGATCGGCGCCGGCCTTGATCAGCGAGCGGATGGCGGTGGGGGCGGTGTAGAAGATGGAAACCTTGTGGTCCTGGATCATCTTCCAGAAGCGGCCCGCGTCCGGATAGGTGGGCACGCCCTCGAAGATCACTTCTGTCGCGCCCAGGGCCAGCGGGCCGTAGCACACATAGGTGTGGCCGGTGACCCAGCCCACGTCGGCGGTGCACCAGAAGACGTCGTTCGACTTGATGTCGAACACCCACTTCATGCTCATGACGGCGCCCAGCAGGTAGCCGCCGCTGGAATGCTGCACGCCCTTGGGCTTGCCGGTCGAGCCGGACGTGTACAGGATGAACAGGGGGTGCTCGGCGCTCACATAGGTGGGCGGGCACTCGTCGGGCAGGCCGTCGATGAGGTCGTGCCACCAGATGTCGTGGTTGGCGTTCCAGGTGATCTCGCCGCC
The DNA here is from genome assembly GCA_049320945.1 of Pseudomonadota bacterium. Lineage (GTDB taxonomy): Bacteria > Pseudomonadota > Gammaproteobacteria > Burkholderiales > Rhodocyclaceae > DYIB01. The sequence continues at coordinate 2,323 of JBMOQT010000105.1, read as the reverse complement.
GGTGCGCTTGTACACCACCACGTGCTTGACGCACTCGGTGCCGCCGTCCATGCCCAGGGCCTCGTCCACCGCCGGCTTGAGGGAGATTTCCTTGCCGCCCCGATACTGGCCGTCGGCGGTGACCACCACCTTGGCTTTGGCGTCCACGATGCGCTCATGCACGCTCTTGGCGGAAAAGCCGCCGAACACCACCGAATGGATGGCGCCGATGCGGGCGCAGGCCTGCATCGCCACCACGGCCTCGATGCTCATGGGCAGATAGATCAGGACCCGGTCTCCCTTCTCCACGCCCAGCTTCTTGAGGCCGTTGGCGAAGGTGCATACCCGGTGATAGAGCTCCTTGTAGGTGACGGTGGTGACGGCGCCGTTGTCGGCTTCGAAGATCAGCGCGGTCTTGTAGGGCTTGGACTCGAGATGGCGGTCCAGGCAGTTGTAGGAGACATTCAGCTCGCCGTCCTCGAACCACTTGTAGAACGGCGCGTTCGACTCGTCCAGGACCTTGGTGAACTGCTTCTTCCAGATCACGTTGTCGTGGGCGAGCTTGCCCCAGAAGCCCAGATAGTCCCTCTCGGCCTTGGCGCACAGCTCCTTGTAGGCTTCCATGCCAGCCACGTTGGCCTTGGCGACGAATTCGGGGCTGGGCGGAAAGACTCGGGTCTCTTGCAAGACGGATTCGATGGTGGATGACATCTGCGCCTCTCTCCTTAGATAAGTGGAACTCGGTCCGAAACTGAGAGCACATGCCTCAGCATTCTGGCGAGATTGTAGGATTAAACGCAAGTAGTCTTACATATGACTTACACAAGACTGCATGAGTCCCTGTATCGCAGCGCAGCATGGATGCTAGAATTTGTTCTTTTTTGGTTGCATATCCGTGACCCAGAATCAAAGACTTATGAATGAATCCCGTCCTGTCAAGACCCTCGAATCCATCGTCTTCTGGAGCCGCTGGTTGCAGGCGCCCCTCTACCTGGGATTGATCGTGGCGCAGGGCGTGTACGTTTATCAGTTCATGATCGAACTGAGCCACCTGGTAGGCAAGGCGGGCGGTCTCACGGACACGGACATCATGCTCATCGTGCTGGGCCTGATCGACGTGGTGATGATCGCCAACCTGCTGATCATGGTGATCATCGGCGGCTACGAGACCTTCGTGTCGCGCCTGGACCTGGAGGGCCACCCGGACCAGCCGGAGTGGCTGTCCCACGTAAACGCCGGCGTGCTCAAGGTGAAGCTCGCCACTGCGCTCATCGGCATCTCCTCCATCCACTTGCTCAAGACCTTCATCAATGCCGCCAACCTGGACGACCGGGTGATCGTGTGGCAGGTGGCGATCCATCTCACTTTCGTATTTTCGGCGCTTGCCATGGCGTGGACCGACCGGGTGATGAACGGCACGGTACTGATGGGCAAGAAGCACTGATTTTCTCTCGGAGCACCACAAGATGACCACCATTCGTCAAGAAGACTTCATCCAGAGCATCGCCGACGCCCTGCAATACATCTCCTACTACCACCCGGTGGACTACATCAAGAACCTGGCGCGCGCCTATGAGCTGGAACAGTCGCCGGCGGCCAAGGACGCCATGGCCCAGATCCTGATCAACTCGCGCATGTGCGCCGAGGGGCACCGGCCCATCTGCCAGGACACGGGCATCGTGACGGTGTTCCTCAAGGTGGGCATGAACGTGCGCTGGGACTGTACGATCAGCGTGGACGACATGGTGAACGAAGGCGTGCGCCGCGCCTACACCCATCCGGACAACAAGCTGCGCGCCTCGGTGCTGGCCGACCCGGCCGGCGCGCGCAAGAACACCCGGGACAACACCCCGGCGGTCATCAACTACGCCATCGTCCCCGGCGACGAGGTGGAGGTGATCGTGGCGGCCAAGGGCGGCGGCTCGGAAGCCAAGTCCAAGTTCGTCATGCTCAACCCCTCCGACTCCATCGTGGACTGGGTGCTCAAGACCGTGCCCACCATGGGCGCCGGCTGGTGCCCGCCGGGCATCCTGGGCATCGGTATCGGCGGCACCGCCGAGAAGGCCATGATCCTGGCCAAGGAGGCACTGATGGAGCCCATCGACATCCAGGAGCTGATCGCGCGGGGCCCGGTCAACCGCGTCGAGGAACTGCGCCTGGAGCTCTACGACAAGGTGAACGCCTTGGGAATAGGCGCCCAAGGCCTGGGCGGGCTGACCACCGTGCTGGACGTAAAAATCCGCGACTATCCCACCCACGCCGCCAACCTGCCGGTGGCCATGATTCCCAACTGCGCCGCCACGCGCCACGCCCACTTCGTGCTGGACGGCTCCGGCCCGGCGCG
>JBMOQT010000104.1:0-11097 GCA_049320945.1 Pseudomonadota bacterium | reverse complement strand
TCGGCAACGATTTCCTGATAGTGGATGATCTGGTCGAGTTACCCTTTCACCTGTCCAAGACCTTCGTGAAGCTTCTCAATAGATGACGACGACTCGCGCTTGGTTGATAAAATGAGCATATCAATTAATTCGTTCATCTAATCGTCCATCCCAAGGCGATTACCGGAAGAGGGCAGGAAATTGGCTAATCACGATCCCATTCGCGTTGGCGTGCTATTCTCGAAGACCGGCGTGACCGCTCTGATCGAACAATCACAGCTGAGCGGCACCATGCTTGCAATCAGCGAAATCAACGCCGCGGGGGGCATAGATGGGCGCGAGGTGGTTCCGGTCTGCTACGACCCGCAGTCGGATCCTGCCTTGCACAGCGTTCTCGCCGAGCGACTGGTCCTGGCGGACAAGGTGAACGTGATATTCGGCTGCTACATGTCGAGCACGCGAAAGACCGTGCTGCCGGTGGTGGAGAAGTGGAACCGCCTTCTTTTCTATCCGACGCTGTATGAGGGGTTCGAGTTCTCCAACAACGTGATCTACACCGGTGCCGCCCCGAACCAGAACAGCGTGCAGCTCGCCGATTTCATGACGGCCAATTTCGGCTCGCGCATGTACATTGTGGGTTCGAACTACATCTATCCGTATGAATCGAACCGCACCATGACCGAGCTTGTCCTGCAGCGCAACGGCGAAAAGGTCGGGGAGCGTTATGTTCCGCTCGGCGCCACGCAGGAGGAGTTCGACCCGATCATTGCCGACATCAAGAAAAAGAAACCCAGCTTCATTTTTTCCACGGTGGTGGGCAACTCCACGCAGTATCTGTACAAGGCCTACGCCGAAGCGGGGCTCAATCCCAAGGAGATGCCGATAGCCAGCCTGACCACCAGCGAGGCGGAGATCCGCGAGATGGGCGCAGAGCTCGCTGCCGGACACTATACCGCCGCGCCGTATTTCCAGTCGCTGGACAACGATGTCAATGCTGCCGTTCTTGCTTCATACCGCAAGCTGCTCGGAACTGACCACGTTACCACCAACATGTGCTGGGAGGCTGCCTACTTCCAGGTGCATCTGTACGCCAATGCCTTCCGCGTGTCCGGTTCCGACGAGATCGAGGCGCTGCTGCCCCATCTGCTCGGCTCGGAATTTTTGGCGCCGCAAGGGCGTGTTCGCATAGATCCGACGACTCATCACACCTGTCTCTACCCGCGGGTGGGCCGCGCCAACGCCAAGGGGCAGTTCACCATAGTGCGTGAAGCCAAGCGGGCGGTGCATCCGGATCCGTACCTGGTCACCTACTCGCTGGGCGACTGGACCGCTAGGATAGACTCGCTGGACGTCTGATCGTCGAGAATGGTACGGCCACACAGAATCAGGACAACACCTGAGTTACTCAAGGATCTACGCACGTTACGCGTGGGGGTGTTCTGCCCCAGGGACCAGAACGGTGAGGAGCTCATCCGTCAGTTGCAGCGTATCGGCTGTCAAGTGCAGGCATTCTGGCCGCCGCCATCCGAGCTGTCCGAGCCGTTCGAAGTGGTGTTTCTTGCCGTCAAGCCCGAGACGATCAATCTCGATCTGCCGTGGACCAAGGGCGATGGCGGGACCACCTTGCTGGCCGTAGTCAACTACGAGAACCCGACGATCGTCGACGCGGTGTTGCGCTTCGGTGCGACCGGAGTGGTGGCCGAGCCGATACGCTCGTTCGGCGTTCTATCGTCGCTCATCCTCGCGCGTCAGCTCACGGCGCAACTGCGGCAGCAGAGGCGCCGCATAGAGAAGCTCGAGTCCAAGCTTCTGTCGGCGCGGCAGATATCGGAGGCCAAGGCCATCCTGATGAGTTCCAAGGGCGTTTCGGAGAACGAGGCCTACGCAATTATCCGGGAGCAGGCGATGACCAAACGGGTGGCCATAGAAGACATTGCCACGGCCATCATTAATGCGAACGAGATCCTGACAGTTGTCGGAAAGCCGCGGACTGTGGCATGAAGCGGGGTATGTCCGGGATTCGCAGAAAGACAAAGGCCGCGATGCGGCCTTTGTCTTTCCATCGGCCTGCGCTCAGCCCAGCGTGTCGGCCCAGATGTTCTTTGCCCAGGCCAGGGCGATTTTGCCTTCCAGCTCGCTTGCTGCCTGGGACACGCCGCCGGAGCCGGGTACCGTCTTGAAGGTCTTGTCCTTCGGGTCGTAGGCGTGCACCGAGGCTACGTGCATGGCGTTGTCGGCATTCACGAAGCTGTAGCAGGTGTTCATCACCAGCGGGCTGTCATTGACCGGCTGGCCGGCGAGCAGGTTGACGATGGCCGCCGCCGCCACCTTGGCCTGCTGGTTGGCCATATGGCCGGACTTGGGCATGGCGGGAGCGGACAGGGTGGCGTCGCCCAGCACGTGGATGTTCTTCCGGGCCGTCGATTCCAGCGTCAGCCAGTCCACGCCGCACCAGCGGTCGTTGGCCGTGATCAGGCCGGCGTTCTTGGCGATGTCGCTGGCGCGCTGGGGCGGCACCACGTTGAGAACGTCGGCCTTTACCTTGTCGAACTCGAGGATGGCCGTCATGGCCTTCACATCCACGTCGCGCAGTTCGCTCTGGGGCCGGTACTCGATCATGCCCTTGTACAGATTGTTCCAGGCGGCCATGAACAGGCCCTTCTTCGACACCACGTCCTCGTTGGCATCGAGGATCAGCACCTTCGACTTGGGTTTCTGCGTCTTGAAGTAATGGGCCACGGTGCAGGCGCGCTCGTAGGGGCCGGGCGGGCAGCGGTAGGGAGCCTTCGGGATCGAGATGGCGAAGACGCCGCCGTCGGGCATGGCCTCGAGCTGCTTGCGCAGCGCCACGGTCTGGGGGCCCGCCTTCCAGGCGTGCAGCACCCTGGCCTGGGCGTCGGCGTTGTTGAGGGCGGGCACGAGGTCCCACATGAAGTCGATGCCGGGCGATACCACCAGCCGGTCGTAGCCGAGGGTCTCGCCGCTGGCCAGGCGCACGGTGCGCTTGTCCGGGTCGATGGCCGCCGCCTCCCCCTGGACCACGCGCACGCCCTGGCGGCGCAGCCCGTCGTAGCTGACGGTGATGTCCTCCATGGTCTTCACGCCCGCCAGCACCAGGTTGGACATGGGGCAGGAGACGAAGGCCGGGTTGCGCTCGACCAGCGTGACGTCGATACCGCCGTTGCTCCACATGCGGATGTACTTGGCGGCGGTAGCGCCGCCGTAGCCGCCGCCGATCACCACCACGCGGCCCGAGGGGCGCGCGCCTACCGCGCAGCCGTAAAGGGCGCTGCCTGCGGCGGCGGCGCCGAGAGCCTTGATGAAGTCGCGTCGATTCAGTGCCATGATCTTCCCCCCTTTATTTCTGCGCTGCGAAATAGGCGGCGATCAGCTCGATCTGCTGGTCGGAATAGCCCTTGGAGATCTGGTGCATGATGGTCGCGGGTTTGGCGCCCGACTTGAAATCCTTCATCTTCTGCACGATCGTGTCCTTCGCGACGCCGGCCAGCGGCTCTATCCCGCCCAGGCTCTTGCCGTTGGTGCCGTGGCAGTTGGCGCAGGTGGCGGCGAGATTGCGGGCGAGGTTGGGATCCTGGGCGTGCACGGCGCCGGCAGTGGCGGCCAGTGCGACGGCAAGCGCAGCAGCGTGGTACCTCATGGCTTTCCTCCTCTTTCAATTGGAACGTCGGGATTGTTCTTCGTTGGGGTTCCTCGTGGCATCTGGGCGCCCTTGCATGCCCGCGCCGCCCGACCCGGTCGGCACGGATCAACGAAATCTACGGGCCTATTATCCGCCAAGCCAATAGAATTTGTTATTGTGCGCATCACTAACCTTATGCCCGTTCGCTTATATGCAAATGGGTTAGAATGACGCTGTTTGTTGCGCCAACTCGGGAGCCAATCCATGCCACCAACCACACCCCGTCCCACGGAAGACATCGCCTTCGCCCTCGGCGGCCTGGCGGGCAGCAACGCCCACGGCGCCGGCTTTCTCCAGGCGGCCATGGACAGCGGCAGCCACCCCCAGGCGATTTCCTGCACCTCGGGCATGGTGGTGTGGACCGCCCACTACCTGGCGGGGCAGGACCTGGCAGCCATCATGGGCGAGATGGCGCGGCAGAGCGCGCCGCTGCCGCCGCCCTGGGAGCAGTGGAACAGTTTGCTGCTCGGCGCGGTGGGGGTGCCGGGCGTGTTCCGGCCCGCCTGGCCCGAGTACTGGATGCGCTGGTTCGTGCCGCCGGGTACGCCCGGCCCCAAGGCCTGGGCCGACCGGGCTTTCCCTGCCCAGCGCTGGGTGCCGACGCGCGCGCCGGAGTTCTTCGCCTTCGTGTCCGACACCATCAATGCCGCCGACATCGGCGTGATTTTCAACAGCTACAACCCGCAGCTGGGCGTGGAGTATTTGTACATCAACGAGGCCATGCGCCGCCTGAGCCGGGTCGAGTACGGCGGCACCAGCGACCGGGGCGCGGTCTATCGTCCGGTCACGCCGGAGGCGGTGGAGGCGGCCCTGTGGCTGTTCGGCTACGGCCACGAGCGCCGCTTCGGGAGCGAACACCTGGTGGATGGCGCCTACCACCGCCAGTTCATCCTCAGCGAGCTGGCCGAAGGCCCGCGCTCCAGCAAGCCGGCGGCGCTGTACGTGGTGCGGCCCCAGAACCTGCGCTGGCTGGGCCACTTGCCCCACAACCAGTTCGAGCAGCAGGATCTGCAGACCGAGATGAGCATGAACAATACCTATGTGGGACAGACCTCGCGCATCGTCCTGATCAACAACTTGCTCAAGAAGGGCAAGCTTAAGAAGGAGGACTACCGCTACATCGATGTCCTCACCCTGGAGATCGACATGCAGCGCGGCTTCTTCGACTACTTCGTGGAGCGGCAGGAGGTGTTCGACGAAGCGCGCCAGCGCGGTGCGGCGCTGCTGCAGCGGCAGGAGCGGGCGGCGGCTTGACGCGGGCCATGTACCGGCGCCGGGGTTTGTGTCACCCTTGGCGCCAGGTCCCACCGAGCCGCCCGCACCATGACGTTTCCTCGCACCGCATCCCACGCCTATCGGGACTTCCCCGGCCGCCGCTGGCTGATCGTGGCCCTGCGCGGCCTGCACCTGGCGGGTATGGTGGGCTTCGGCGCCGAGCTGCTGGCGGGGCGGCCCGGCCTGGCCACCCCTTACGTCTGGCTGCTGGCCGGCACCGGCGTGGCCATGGTGGCCCTGGACGCCTGGGCCAATCCCCTCTATCTGCGGCAATACTGCGGTGCCGCCATGCTGCTCAAGCTGGGCCTGCTGGTGTGGCTGGCGGCCGACGCCGAATGGCGCCTGGTCGTCTTCTGGGCGGTGCTGGCCCTGTCGGCCCTGGTCGCCCATGCGCCGGCACGCCTGCGCCACCGCCGCCTGTTCTAGCTACATCGTACCCTTGCTCTGCCACAGGGCGAGGGCGGCACCGGTAGGGTCGATGAACACGCTCATCCAGCCGTATTCACCCACTTCCATCACGTCCTGCACCACCGTGGCGCCCAGTTCCCGTGCCTTGGCGGTGGCAGCACGCACGTCATCCACCCCCACATAGGCCAGCCAATGGGGCGGAACGTTGGGATCGGAGTTTTCGAACATGCCGCCGCCGGTGCCCTCGCCGGGACTGATCATGGTGTAGGTGCCGGCGCCGCCCGGCATGGGCAGATCCTCCAGCTTCCAGCCGAACAGCTTCGAATAGAACTCCTTGGCCCGGGCCAGGTTCTTGGTCTGCAGTTCCACGTGGACGAAGGGATTGGGCATGGCGCATCTCCGGTTGTTTGGGGCCGCAGGGCCCATGCCGTCGTTATAGACCGTGACGTGCCGGTTTGCGCCGCCGGTCAGCGGGCGGCCGCGGCCTTTTCGTAGAGCGGCATCACCTGGGGAAGGTGGCGCTCGATGTCCCGGATGCGGTCGTCGCCGGAGGGATGGGTGGACAGCCACGGCAACGGCGCGCCGCGGCTGGCGGCGTTCATCTTGCGCCACAGGGAGACGCCGGCACGCGGGTCGTAGCCGCCCCGGGCGGCCAGCTCCAGGCCCACGGCGTCGGCCTCGCGCTCGTCGTCCCGGGAGAATTTCAGAGTGAGCAGGTTGCCGCCCACCTGGAACAGATCGGAGTAGCGCCCCTTGCCCACCAGTTCGCCCAGCAGGCTGGCGCCGAGCTGGGTGAGCTGGCTTTTGGCGATGCGCGCGCGGGCGTGCTCGCGCAGGGCATGGGCGATCTCGTGGCCCATCACCACCGCCACCTCGTCGTCGCTGAGCTGCAGCTGGTCGAGGATGCCGGTATAGAAGGCGATCTTGCCCCCGGGCATGCAGAAGGCATTGATCTGGCGCGAGCCGATCAGGTTGATTTCCCATTGCCACTCGCCAGCGCGCGGATTGAAGCGCGCGGCATGGGGGATGATGCGGGCGGCGATGGCGCGCAGGCGCCGCACCTGGGGATGATCGGCCGGCGCCAGGGCCCCCTGGGCTGCGGCCTGGCGCTTGATCTGCGCGTATTGCATGTTCGCCTCGCGTTCCAGTTCCTCGGCCGGAACCAGGTTGCGCAGGGACGAGGGCTGGCCCACGTCCACGCCCTCGCGGGCGGGCGCGGCCAGGGGCAGGGCGAGCACCAGGGCCAGGGCGGCGCGCCCGAGCCAGCTGCGCCATGCGTGGAACAAAGATCGCCGGGTGAGTCGGTCCATGGATGTTCGTGCCTGACTTGCGACAGGAGCCGATGGAAAATGGTTCAACGGGGCGCAATTCTATTGCCTCTCCGCCATGGGCGCATCGGGCGCGGCTTGCCATGACCGGGGGCGGCGGCTATTTTGGGAGTCGGAAGGAAAGCAGATGGACGGTACGAAGCGCAGGCAATTCCTTCAGGCCCTGGGGGCGACGGCCCTGGTCAGCGCCCTGCCGGCACGCGGTGCCGGCGCACCGGGTGCGGTTCTGACGCGGCCCATTCCGGGCAGCGGCGAGCCGCTGCCGGTGATAGGCATGGGCACCTGGCTCACGTTCGACGTGGGCCAGGTGGCGGCGGCGCGCCGCATCCGTGGCGAGGTGCTGCGCGCTTTCTTCGAAGGCGGCGGCGCCCTCATCGATTCCTCGCCCATGTATGGCAGCGCCGAGGAAGTGCTCGGCGCTCTGCTGGCCGAGCTGCGCCCGGGCCGGCGCCTGTTTGCCGCCACCAAGGTATGGACCATGGGGCGCGAGCACGGCATTGCCCAGATGGAGGAGTCGCGCCGGCTGTGGGGCGTGGCGCGCTTCGACCTGATGCAGATTCACAACCTGGTGGATTGGGAGACCCACGCGCAGACGCTGCAGCAGTGGAAGGCCGAGGGCAAGGTGCGCTACATCGGCATCACCACTTCCCACGGGCGGCGCCACGACCGGCTGGAGCAGGCCCTGATGAAGGTACCGTTCGATTTCGTGCAATTTACCTACAGCATCGCCGAGCGGGAGGTGGAACGGCGGCTGCTGCCCCTGGCGGCGGAACGGCGCATCGCGGTGATCATCAACCGCCCCTTCGACGGCGGCGCCCTGTTCCGACGCGCCGCGGGCAAGCCCCTGCCCGCCTGGGCGGCCGAGTTCGACTGCCGCAACTGGGCCCAGTTTTTCCTGAAGTTCATCGTTTCCCATCCCGCCGTCACCTGCGCCATACCCGCCACCAGCCAGCCGGCGCACATGCTCGAGAACATGGGTGCCGCCTACGGCCGCCTGCCGGATGCGGCTGTGCGCCGGCGCATGATCGACTACTGGACGAATTGACGGGCAGGGCTACAGCTTCAGCCGGCCGCCCGGGCATGGCTGCCATTGGCCGAGGCGCGCGAGGGCGGGCAGCAGGTTGAGACCGGTGTCGCTCTTGAGGCGCCGGGCCGAGGCTTTCAGCGCTTCGAGCGGCAGGTCGATGGGATCGCCGGCTGCGCCAAAGGCGATGGCGTTGCCGATATCGCCGGAGGGGAACACCAGGGCGCGGCCGTCGAAGGCCTGGCGCAGGCGCGCGACGCTGGCCTTGAAGCCGCGGTTGCGCCCCAGCAGGTTGGCCACCAGCAATCCTTCGTCTCCCAGCCGGCTGCGGCACAGCTGGTAGAAAGGCAGGGTATCCAGGGCGCCGGCCCGGGCGTCGCCATCGAAGCCGTCCACCAGGATCAGGTCGAAGCGGCGCTTGCTGTTGGCCACGTAGGCGGCGCCGTCGGCTATCTCGATTGTCAGGCGTACCGGGTCCTCGGGCAGCTTGAAGAACTGGCGCGCCACGGCGACCACGTTGCGCTCGATTTCCACCACGGTGAGCTTCGCGCCGGGCCGGTGGCGGTACAGGAACTTGGTGAGCGAAGCGGCGCCCAGGCCGATCAGCAGCACCCGGCGCGGCCATTCGGGCTCGGGGCGCAGCAGCAGGCAGGTCATCATTTCCCGCGTGTAGTCCAGCTCCAGCGCCCAGGGCCGGGCGATGCGCATGGCACCCTGGATCCAGCTGGAGCCGAAATGCAGGTAGCGGACCCCTGCTTTCTCGCTGATTTCGATGGGCGTGCTCATGCCCTGCAGATCTCCAGGGAAAGGTGGGGCGCAGGATAGCCTATCGACCTGCGGGTGCGCTACTGTGCGCCTGCGCCAGCTTGCCTTCGGCCCAATCCAGCACGGGCTGCAAGCGCGGCGGCAGCAGGCGGCGCGCCTGCTGGGTTGTGATCCAGCGGAACTCGTGGTGCTCCGGGCGGCCCAGCTCGGGCGCGGGGCGCAGTGCCACTTCGCCCCGGGGCGCCAGGGCCAGGTAGTAGCGCGCCACCTTGCCGCCAGCGTACGGTTCGGTCTCGGCGTAGTCCTCGCCCCAGGGAAACTCCAGGGCTTCCAGGGCGGTCTCTTCCTTTACCTCCCGCATGGCCGCCGCCAGCGGCGCCTCTCCCGGCTCGAGCGTTCCCTTGGGGAAATCCCAGTTGCGGTAGGCGCGCAGCACCAGGATGCGCCACGCGCCCTCCCGGTGCCGGCATACCACGCAGCCGGCCGACAATTTCTTCGCGCGCATCATGGTAGGAGTATAGGCGGACGCACTTCGGAGCCGCCCGGTGTTACTATGGGCTAAACGCTAAGGTCTTGTTATGGCGAATATGTTGACCGTGCCGAACTGCATCACCCTGTTCCGGGCGCTGCTCATCCCGGTGGTGGTCTATTTGCTCCTGACCGACAACCATCGCGACGCCTTCATCGTGTTCGCCGGCGCCGCCCTGGGAGATCTGGCCGATGGCTACATCGCGCGCCGCTTCAACCAGGTGTCGCGCCTGGGTGCCGCCCTGGACCCGGTGGTGGACAAGCTCACGATGCTGGCCGTGGCGCTGCTGCTGGCCGGGCAGGAGCTGCTGCCCGTCTGGCTTGCCGCCGCCATCGTGCTGCGCGACGTGGTGATCGTCGCCGGCGCCGTCGCCTATCACTTCCTGGTCGGGCGCCTGGAGCCGGCACCCACGCTGCTGTCCAAGGCCAATACCCTGCTGGAGTTCGCCACCCTCGCCGCCGTGCTGGCCGACGCCGCCGCCCTGGTGGAGCTGGGCCCGTGGCTGCCCGGACTGTTCGCCCTGGTGTTCGTCACCGTCCTCGTGTCGGGCCTGCAGTATGTGTGGACCTGGGGCAGCAAGGCGCTCCACCGCACCTGGCGCGCCCGCTCGTAAGCCGCTTCGCCCGGCCGCCGCCGTGCAGCCTGTCTGCCCCTGCATTAATTGCAACAATTTGTATCCGCCGTCATCGGTCCGCGCCGGCCGGCGTTAGCATGGCATGGGCAGGGCATAGGCTGGCCCGCCCGCTGCTCCGGAGGCCGAAGCCGTGCGCAAACTTCTCCCATCTCTCTGGCTCGTCGCCACCCTGGTCCTGGCCGCGGCAGGCAGCGCCGCGCAGGTGGACCCGCCCGGGCGCGTCGGCCGCCTCAGCGTGGTGGAGGGCGCGGTCCATCTGCGCAACGCGGACGAGACCGACTGGCGCAGTGCCTTGCGCAACTGGCCGGTCACTTCCGGTGACGTGCTCTACACTGCGCCCGGCGCCCGCGCCGAAATCCGCGTCGGCTCCACGGCGCTGCGCCTGGACGGCAACAGCGAACTGGAGATCACGCGCCTGGACGACGAGCACTTCGAAGCACGCCTGGCGTACGGCAGCGTCGCCTGGCGCCTGCGCAGCCGGGAGCAGGCCGAGGGTTTCGTCCTCGCCACGCCCCACGGCGAGGCGCTGCCGCTGGAGGCCGGGCGCTATCGCGCCGACTATGCCAATAACATCACGGCGGTGACCGCCTACTCGGGCGAGCTGCGCTTCGTCGGCGCAGCCGAGGAAATCCCGGTGCGCGCGCCGGCGCGCGCCGAGTTGTGGCAGGCCGGGACGCTGCAGTACCACATCGGCGCGCCGCGCCACGACGATTTTTCCGACTGGAGCCTGGCGCGCGACCGGCGCGATGATGCGCTGCACGGTCCGCGCTACGTGTCGCCGGAAATGACCGGCTACGAGGACTTGTACGAGTACGGCGATTGGCAGGACACACCCGACTACGGCCCGGTGTGGTACCCGCGCGCCGTGCCCCCGGGCTGGGTCCCCTATCGCAGCGGGCGCTGGGTGTGGATCGACCCCTGGGGTTGGACCTGGGTGGATGACGCGCCCTGGGGCTTTGCGCCCTTCCATTACGGCCGCTGGGTGTATTTCCATGGCCGTTGGGCCTGGGTGCCTGGCACCTATGTGGCCCGGCCGGTTTATGCGCCGGCCCTGGTGGTGTGGATCGGCCACCCCGGCGTCAGCGTCTCGATCGGCGTCGGCGCGGTGGGCTGGGTACCCCTGGCGCCGCGGGAAGTGTTCGTGCCCGCCTACCGCTGCAGCACTGCCTACATACGCCAGATCAACATCACCCATGTGACCAACGTAAACATCATCGAAGCGCGCCGGCCGCCCCAGCATCCGGTCAACCGCCGCATTCCCCATGCCGTGACCCTGGTGCCGCCGCAGGTGGTGGCGGCGGGCAGGCCGGTCGCCGCCGCGGCCCTGTCCCCGGGCGCCCTGCCCGGGGCGGCCAGGCTGGAGCCGCTGGCAGCACCGCCGGTGAAGCCGGAAGGGCGCGAGGCGCGGGCGCCGCGCCGTGGCCCGGCGGAGGGACAGGAGCACCACGCACCCGG
>JBMOQT010000103.1:0-11320 GCA_049320945.1 Pseudomonadota bacterium | reverse complement strand
CTGTACGACGCCGTGCCCATGCGCCTGCATCGGCGCGCCCACCTGGAGCGCGGCCAGCTCCTGGTGGAGGCGGCGCGCCGGCCGGCGCTGCAGGCCTTCCTCCAGGCCTGGATGCCGCGCCTGTACCAGCTGAAGGCGCCGCGCGAGCTGCGCTGGCATCTGGATGTGGATCCCCAGGAGTTCTAGGGACGCCCGGCGGCGGGCGGCGTATCATGGGCCGGCATGGGGAAACTGCTCGTCTGCGCCGCGGCCCTCCTCGCCGCCCTCCTGGCCTCCGCCCATGCCGAACCGACGCTGGCCGTGGGTTCCAAGCGCTTCACCGAGTCCTACATCCTGGCGGAGATCATCGCCCGCAGCGCCCGTGCCGCGGGCGAGGCGCGGGTGGTGCACAAGCCGGGGCTGGGCAACACCGCCATTGTCTTCTCGGCCTTGCGCAGCGGGGCCATCGACCTCTACCCGGAATACACGGGCACCATAGACCGGGAAATCCTGAAGAGCGCCGGCCCGCTGGATGCCGAAACCCGGCGCCGCCGCCTGGCGCAGCTGGGCATGGGCCTGGGCGTGTCCCTCGGGTTCAACAACACCTATGCCCTCGCCATGGACGGGGAGCGGGCCGCGGCCCTGGGCATCGCCACCCTGTCGGACCTGGCGCGGCATCCCGCGCTGCGGCTGGGCCTGTCCCAGGAGTTCATCGGCCGGGCCGACGGCTGGGAGGGCCTGAAGAAGGCCTACGGCCTGCCCTTCGCCACGCCCCGCGGCCTGGATCACGGGCTGGCCTACGAGGCGCTCGCCGCCGGCCAGGCGGACGTCATCGATGCCTATTCCACCGACGCCAAGATTGGGAAATACCGGCTGCGTGTCCTGGAGGACGATCGGCGCTATTTCCCCCGCTACGACGCAGTCATCCTCCATCGCCTCGACCTGCCCCGGCGCCTGCCCAGGACCTGGGCCGCGCTGCAGGCGCTGGAGGGCAGGATCAGCGCCGCCCGCATGGTGGCCCTCAATGCCGAAGCGGAACTGGGGGGCAAGACCTTCGCCGCGGTGGCCGAGGATTTCCTGCGGGGGCAAGGCGCGGCCGGGGCGAGCCAGGTCGGCTTCTGGGGGCGGCTGTTCGGTCCGGATTTCCTGCGCCTCACCGGCGAGCACCTGACCCTGGTGTTCGTCTCCCTGGTGCTGGCCATCCTTGCCGGCCTGCCCCTGGGCATCGCCGCCGAGCGCATGGCCGCCCTGCGGCAACCGATACTCGCCGTGACCGGCCTGGTCCAGACCATTCCGTCCCTGGCGCTGCTCGCCTTCCTGATTCCCCTGTTCGGCACCATCGGCGCGGCGCCGGCACTGGCGGCGCTGTTCCTTTATTCGCTGCTGCCCATCGTGCGCAACACTTATACGGGGCTCGCCGAAATCCCGCGCGGCATGATCCAGGCGGCCCTCGCACTGGGGCTCACCTCCGGGGCCATCCTGCGGCTCATCGAGCTGCCCCTGGCTGCCCGCACCATCCTCGCCGGCATCAAGACCGCGGCGGTGATCAATGTGGGCACCGCCACCATCGCCGCCTTCGTCGGCGCCGGCGGCTACGGCGAGCGCATCGCCCAGGGGCTGGCGCTCAATGACAACGGCGCCCTGCTCGCCGGCGCCGTGCCTGCCGCGGCCCTGGCACTGCTGGTGCATGGGGCGTTCGAGCTGCTGGACCGCTGGCTGGTGCCCGCGGGTCTGGGCGCCGGCCGGGGCTAGGTCTTGCGTATGATCCGGTCGCCGGCGATAAACCAGACGAAGGCGACCGCCTCCAGCACCAGCAGGACCGTGAAGCTCGCCCGATAGGCTGCGGCGCTGGCCCATCCCGCCGCCAGCAGGGCATCCACCAGGGCGCCGAAGCCCCACTGGAGGGAAAAGGCCCCGGCAAAGGCCAGCAGGTTGATGGCCGTGCTCACGCGCCCGGACAGCTGGGGCGGGAAGTGGGCGCTCAACTGGGCATAGGCCAGGTTGCCGGTGCTGGCGCCGAAGCCGAGCAGCAGCCAGGTCAGGCGCGTGTCGCCCAGATCGAACAGGATGGCCAGGCTGGCGACCAGCACCAGGGCGATGCCGCCGCCCAGGAGATAGACCGGCTTCATGCCGCGCCGGGCCAGGGGGGTGGCGAAGGCCGCCACGCCCAGGAAGCCGGCCAGCATGGCTGTACTCATGAGGAACAAGTGGTCGGCGGCCACAGTGCGGGAATAGCCGTTCACGGTCATCAGCCACGGCACTGCCCACAGGCCCTGGAGGGCCATGGTGGCGCCCGCCACCACCCCCATCTGCAGGCCGAAGCGCCAGAACACGGCGGTGCGGAAGATTCCGGCCACGGCGCGCAGCTGCTGGCCCAGGGGCTCCGAGGCGCGCGGCACGCTGCGCTCGGGCACGGTCCACAGGGCGGCGATGACCAGGAGGGTGAACGCGGCGGCGGCGATGAACACGCCGCGCCAGCCGATGGCGGGCAGCAGCCAGGTCAGGGGCACGCTGGCGGACAGGGCGCCGAGCCCGCCGGAAGCCATGATGGCGCCGGTGAGGGAGGCGTGGCGTTCCGGCGGGAACCATTCAAACAGGCATTTCAGGGCACCCATGAGGCAGGCGGACACGCCCAGGCCGATCAGCGCCCGGCCGACGATGAGCAGGCCCAGGCTGTCGCCGACGGCGAACAGCAGTGCTCCCGCCGCGGCGAACAGCAGCAGCGCCGCTTCCACCCGGCGCGCGCCGTAACGGTCCAGGGCCAGGCCCAGGGGCAGCTGGCAGGCGCCGAAGGCCAGGAAGTAGGCGCTGGTCAGCAATCCCAGGTGGGTGGCCGACAGGCCCAGCTCGCGCGTCAGCTCCGGCGCCAGCACGGCGTTGACGGTGCGCAGCAGGTAGGACAGGTAGTAGCCCGCGGCAAAGGGCAGGAAGATGCGCAGCCACAGGCCCGGGGGGGAACCCGGGCTCGGTCTGCCCTCGGCGCCGGGCGCCAACTCCACAGGGGGGTATGAGCGCGTCTTGAGGCGGCTCGGCGACGCGCTCATTGGGCCGGCCCGTGGCGGCGCAGCCAGTCGAGGCGCTCGCCGAGTTTTCTCACCCAGTTGGGCGAAAGGCCCGGAGTGGCGCGCAGGCGCACCAGCTCCTCGGGATCGGGGCGGTGGGCCAGGTGCGCCGACCACAGGCGCCGCAGGGACAGGGGTTGTGGGTTGCGTTCCACCAGTTCGAAGGGGTCGCCCGGCGCCACCGTACCGCCTGCCAGCACCCGGTAATACCAGCCGGCGATGCCCTGTTCGGCGACGAAGCGGGACAGGGCATCCAGGCCGAACCTGTGATTGATCTTCCAGCAGGGCGAGCGGGGCTGGGACACCTGCAGCAGGGCGCCGCCGGCGCGGAAGACATCGCCTATGCACACCGTGTCCTCGGTCCAGCCCAGGGTGGACAGGTTCTCGCCCAGGCTGCCCGGCACGAAGGCCGCGCTAGCGTCCGGAAACTGGGCGGCCAGGAGGGCATAGTTGTCGGCGGCATAGTGGAGCACCGCCTTCTCGGGCCCGCCATGGACGCGCCGGTCGGCCTGGGCGTCGCCTTCCAGGCCTTCCGGGCCGATGGCCAGGGGTTCGGTCGCCGCCCGCTTGAATATGCCGGTGGGCGTGCCCTCCGGCGGCAAAGGGGTGATGCCGCCCACGTGGACGGCGAGGATAACTGCGCGGCTCATTGAGCCGCCTCCGGCGCCAGCTCCTGCAGGAAGCGGGCGATGGCTTCCCAGTATTCAGGCCGTTCGGACAGATCGTTGTGGCCGGCGCCGGCGATCTCGTGCCAGCGGCGCGGACCGGCCCAAGCTTCATACAGGCGGCGTGAATGCTCGACGGGAATGATGGCGTCCCGGGCAGCGACGATGCAGGTCAGGGGCGCGCTGACGCGGGGCGCCAGGGCCAGGGAATCGAAGCGGTGGCGCAGCAGGGAGGCAGCCGGCAGGAAAGGGTAATGTCGTCGCGCCAGGGCCGCCAGGCTGTCGTAGGGGGACACCAGCACCACGCCGCGCACCGGGCGCTGGACTGCCACGTGCACCGCCACGCCGCTGCCCAGGCTGCGTCCCATCAGGGCGATGCGCCGGGGGTCCACGTCGGGGCGGGCGGCGGCGGCATCATAGAGTTCCAGGGCGTCGGACAGCAGAGCGGCTTCGCCCGGCTTGCCTTCGCTCAGGCCATAGCCCCGATAATTCATGAGCAGCAGCGACCAGCCAGGAAAACGCGCGGCCGCCGCCAGCATCCACGACACTTCCTCGGCGTTGCCGCCGTAGTAGATCAGCAGGGGCGCCCGGGAGGCCCGGGCCTTCACCAGCCAGCCGTGCAGGCGCGTGCCGTCGGCGCTGGTGTGGCGGATTTCCTCCATCTGCTCGGACAGGCGCGGCTCACCCCATAGAGGCTGGGGAAAGAAGATGAGGCGGGATTGCCCGATATAGGCCAGGCCCAGCAGCACCGCCGCCGCGCCGATCAGGGTCACGATCAGGCTCATGGTCCTGTTTAGTCCCACAGCCACGCGGCACCGCGCACGCCGCCCGAGTCCCCGTGCCGGTTAGGCAGCAGGCGCGTGGCCACGTGGTCGGAGAAGACATAGGCGTGCCAGCGCTGGGGCACGTTGGCGTAGAGGCGCGTGATTTGGGACAGTCCGCCGCCCAGCACGATCACGTCCGGATCGAGCAGGTTGATGACATGGGCCAAGGCCCGCGCCAGGCGGTCCTCGTAGCGGCACAGGCTGGCCTCGCAGGCGGCGTCGCCCGCCGCCGCAGCGGCGACGATGTCCGGCGGCGCCAGGGGCGCGCCGCCGGCGGCGGCGTGGTCGCGCGCGAGAGCGGGGCCGGAGAGATAAGTCTCGATGCAGCCGTGCTGGCCGCAGTAGCACCACGGCAGCGGGTGGTCGCCGTCCTTGAGGAAGGGCAGCGGGTTGTGGCCCCACTCGCCGGCGATGGCGTTGGCACCGGTGACCAGGTGGCCGCGGATGACGATGCCGCCGCCCACGCCGGTGCCGAGGATGACCCCGAACACCGAACCGGCGCTCCTGGCCGCGCCATCCACCGCCTCGGCCAAGGCGAAGCAATTGGCGTCGTTGGCGATGCGCACCTCCCGGTGCAGCAGGCCCTCGAGGTCGCGCAGCAGGGGCTTGCCGTTGAGCCAGGTGGAATTGCAGTTCTTCATCAGCCCGCTCACGGCGGAGATGGCGCCCGGCGCGCCCACGCCCACCGAGCCGCGCTGGCCCAGCTCGCTTTCCACCTGCTCCACCAGGCGCGCCACGGCGCTGACCGTGCCCGGGTAATCGCCCCGGGGCGTGGGCACGCGCCGTCGCGCCAGTTCCCGGCCCTGCTCGTCCAGGGCCGCCACCTCTATCTTGGTGCCGCCCAGATCGACCCCTATGCGTATCATGGGCGTGCCAGCTTCTCCAGCGCCGCCTCGTATATTTGCGGCAACTCACGCAGGTTGGTGGCGGCGATCCCCAGATCGCGCAGCAGGCCGTCGTTCAGGCCGTAGATCCAGCTATGCACTGCCAGCTCCTGGCCGCGCTCCCAGGCGTCGCGCACGATGGTGGTGTAGCAGACGTTGAGCACCTGCTCGACCACGTTGAGTTCGCACAGCTTGTCGGCGCGCTGCATGGGATCGTCGATGGCGGCGAGCAGGCGTTCGTGCTTGGCGCGCACGTCCTGAATGTGACGCAACCAGTTGTCGATCAATCCCAGGCGGTCGCCGAACAGCGCCGCCCTGACGCCGCCGCAGCCGTAGTGGCCGCAGACGATGATGTGCTTCACCTTGAGCACGTCCACGGCGAACTGCATGACCGACAGGCAGTTGAGGTCCGTGTGCACCACCACATTGGCCACGTTGCGATGGACGAACACCTCGCCCGGCTGCAGGCCGGTGATCTGGTTGGCGGGCACGCGGCTGTCGGAGCAGCCTATCCACAGGTACTCCGGGGCTTGTAACTGCGCCAGCTTGTGGAAGAACTCCGGGTCCTGATCGGTGGTGCGCTTGGCCCAGGCGCGGTTGTTCTCGAGCAATTGAAGCAGGGTGGACATAGAAATGCTCTCCGCAGATAGGCCGCAAGAAACCTCCACGGCCGGGACGAATCGAATTATACGGGCGGCTACAATAGCCGCACAGGAGGAAGGTTCATGCTGATCACGTTCAAGTCGAAGGCTGCCGGCGATGTCATCATGTTCGGCGACGTGGCCAGGCGCATGATGGAGATCATGGGCAAGGAGCCAGGCGACCGGGGCATCATCACCGTCGAGCAGTTGCCCGAGGCCATCGCCCGGCTGCGTCGGGCCATGGAAGAGGAAAAGGAACGTAGCCGCCAGATGGGCGAGGAAGAGCCCCAGTTCGAGAAGACACCGGAGGGAGGCAAGCGGGAATACGTCAGCCTGCCGCGGCGGGCCGCGCCCCTGGTGGAACTGATGGAGTTTTCCCTGAGGGAAAAACAGCCCGTGGTGTGGGGCGTCTAGCTGACCAGGCGGTAGAGCCAGACGGCGAGCAGCGCCAGCAGGCCCAGCCACAACGCCACCACTACCGTTCCGGCGACACGCGCGCCGCGCCAGCCTTTGCCCAGCACCTGCTGCGAGCGCTTGCGCGCCTGGGCCAGCACTTCGGGCGGGACCAGACGCAGGACCAGGGCGATGCCCAGCGGCACGAGGATCAGATCATCCAGGTAGCCCAGCACCGGAATGAAATCGGGGATCAGGTCGATGGGGCTCAGGGCATAGGCCACGACCGCCAGTGCCAGGACTTTGGCATACCAGGGCGTGCGCGGGTCGCGCCCGGCCAGGTAGAGGGCGTAGGTGTCGCGCCTGAGGCGCTGGGCCCAGCGGCGCAGGCGCGCTGTCATGGTTCGGGTTACAGCACCGGCGCCAGCCAGCGCGCCATCTCCTCCACCGTTTGGCCCTTGCGCCGCGCGTAGTCCTCCAGCTGGTCGCGACCGATCTTGGTGACGGCGAAGTAGCGGGCGTCCGGGTGGGCCAGGTAGTAGCCGGACACGGCGGCGGCCGGGTACATGGCGAAGGACTCGGTCAGGGTGATGCCGGCCGCGCCGGGTGCGTCCAGCAGCCGGAACAGGGGTCCCTTCTCCGTGTGGTCGGGACAGGCCGGGTAGCCCGCCGCCGGGCGGATGCCCCGGTATGCTTCCGCGATCAGCTGGTCGTTGTCCAAGGCCTCGTCGGGCGCGTAGCCCCAGAATTCGCGGCGCACGCGCTCGTGCAGGTGCTCGGCGAAGGCTTCCGCCAGCCGGTCGGCCAGGGCCTTGAGCATGATGGATGAATAGTCGTCGTGGCTCTCGGCGAACTGGGCCAGCTTGCTCTCGATGCCGATGCCGGCGGTCACGGCGAAGGCGCCCACGTAGTCGGGCACGCGGCTGTCCTTGGGGGCGACGAAGTCCGACAGGCAGTAATGGGGCTTGCCTTCCGGGCGCAGGTGCTGCTGGCGCAAGTTGTGCCAGACCATGCGCACCGCCTCGCGCGACTCGTCCTGGTAGATCTCCACGTCGTCGCCCACGGCGTTGGCCGGGAACAGGCCGAACACGGCGTTGGCAGTGAGCCATTTTTCCTCGACGATTTTCTTCAGCATGGCATGGGCATCATTGAACACCTGGCGCGCGCTGGCACCCACGGTGGCGTCCTCCAGGATCTTCGGATAGGCGCCGGTGAGGTCCCAGGTCTGGAAGAAGGGCGACCAGTCGATGTAGCGCACCAGGGTGGCGAGGTCGTAGTCGGCCAGCACCTGGACGCCCAGCCGGCGCGGCTTGGGCGGGACGTAGGCTTCGGGGAAGCGATAGCGGTTGGCGCGCGCCTGCTCCAGGCTCACCAGCTGCACGCCCTTCTTGGCCGCGTGCTGCTCGCGGATGCGGGCGTAGTCGGCGGCCACCTCGGCGCGGAAGCCCTCGCCCTGCTCGCGCGACAGCAGGCTCGCCACCACGCCCACGGCGCGGGAGGCGTCGGGCACGTACACCGTGGCGCCCGAGTAGTGGGGTGCGATCTTGATGGCGGTGTGGTTGCGCGAGGTGGTGGCGCCGCCGATCAGCAGCGGAAGCCGAAAGCCCTGGCGCTCCATCTCGGCGGCCACCAGGGCCATCTCCTCCAGGGAGGGCGTGATCAGGCCCGACAGGCCGATGATGTCGGCGCCGTGGCTGCGCGCCGCGTTCAGGATCTTCTCGCCCGGCACCATCACGCCCAGGTCCACCACCTCGTAGTTGTTGCAGGCCAGCACCACGCCCACGATGTTCTTGCCGATGTCATGGACGTCGCCCTTGACCGTGGCCAGCACGATCTTGCCCTTGGCGCCGGCACCGCTTCTGGCCTTCTCCGCCTCGATGTAGGGGACGAGATGGGCCACCGCCTGCTTCATGACGCGCGCCGATTTCACCACCTGGGGCAGGAACATCTTGCCGGCGCCGAACAGGTCGCCCACCACGTTCATGCCGTCCATCAGCGGACCCTCGATCACCTCCAGGGGATGACGGGCCGCGCGGCGCGCCTCTTCCGTGTCCTCGACAATGTAGTCGGTGATGCCCTTCACCAGGGCGTGGGCCAGGCGCTCGGCGACCGGCTTGTCGCGCCAGGCCAGGTCCTCGGTCTGGTTGCGGGCCTGGCCCTTCACGGTGGCGGCGAATTCCACCAGGCGCTCGCCCGCGTCGGCGCGGCGGTTGAGCACCACATCCTCCACCCGTTCGCGCAGCTCGGCGGGAATTTCCTCATACACCCCGAGCTGGCCGGCATTGACGATGCCCATGGTCAGGCCCGCCTGGATGGCGTGATAGAGGAACACCGTGTGGATCGCTTCGCGCACCGGGTCGTTGCCGCGGAAGGAGAAGCTGACGTTGGACACGCCGCCGGAGACCTTGGCGTAGGGCAGATGGCGCCGTATCCAGCGCGTGGCTTCGATGAAGTCCACCGCGTAGTTGTTGTGCTCCTCGATGCCCGTGGCGATGGCGAACACGTTCGGATCGAAGATGATGTCCTGGGGCGGGAAGCCGGAGCCCGTGAGCAGCTCGTAACTGCGCTGGCAGATGGCGATCTTGCGCTGGAAGCTGTCCGCCTGGCCCTGCTCGTCGAAGGCCATGACGATCGCCGCCGCGCCGTAGCGGCGGATCAGTCTCGCCTGGCGCAGGAAGGCCTCCTCGCCCTCCTTGAGCGAAATGGAATTTACCACCCCCTTGCCCTGCAGGCATTTCAGCCCTGCCTCGAGCACCTCCCACTTGGACGAGTCGATCATCACCGGTACCCGGGCGATGTCCGGCTCGGAGGCGATGAGATTGAGGAACTTCACCATGGCGCTCTTGCCGTCGAGCATCGCCTCGTCCATGTTGACGTCGATGATCTGGGCGCCGTTGTCCACCTGGTTGCGTGCCACGGCCACGGCCTCCGCGTACTGGCCGTTGAGGATCAGGCGCGCGAAGGCCTTGGAGCCGGTGACGTTGGTGCGCTCGCCCACGTTCACGAACAGGGAGTCGTCGCCGATGTTGAGGGGCTCCAGGCCTGCCAGGCGCAGTTTCGGCTCGATGGCCGGGATGGCGCGCGGCGCGATGCCTTCCAGGGCCTGGGCTACGGCGCGGATGTGCTCGGGCGTGGTGCCGCAGCAGCCGCCGGCGATGTTCATGAGGCCGTGCCGCGCCCAGTCGGCCAGCTCCTGCGCCAGCATCCCGGGTGTCTCGTCATAGCCCGTGGGCGACAGGGGATTGGGCAGGCCGGCATTGGGATGGGCCGAGACGAAGGTGTCGGCCACGCGCGCGAGCTCCGCCACGTAGGCGCGCAGCTCCTTGGCGCCCAGGGCGCAGTTGAGGCCGACCGAGAACGGGTGCACGTGGCATACGGAGTTCCAGAAGGCCTCGGTCGTCTGGCCCGAGAGAGTGCGTCCCGAGGCATCGGTGATGGTGCCGGAGATCATCACCGGCAGCCGCTGCCCGCGCGCCTCGAACAACTGCTCGATGGCGAACAGGGCGGCCTTGGCGTTGAGGGTGTCGAACACCGTCTCCACCATGATGAGATCGGCGCCGCCGTCGGCCAGGCCGCGCAGGGCCTCGCCGTAGGCCTGGGCCAGCTCGTCGAAGCTGGTGTTGCGGTAGCCCGGATCGTTCACATCGGGCGAGATGGAGGCGGTGCGCGAGGTGGGGCCGAGAACGCCGGCGACAAAGCGCGGCTTGTCCGGCGTGCGTGCGCCGTATTCGTCCGCCACTTGCCGCGCCAGCCGCGCCCCCTCGTAGTTCAGCTCGTAGACCAGCGCCTCCAGCCCGTAGTCCGCCTGGGACAGGGCGGTGGCGTTGAAGGTGTTGGTCTCGATGATGTCCGCGCCCGCCTCCAGGTAGGCGGCGTGCACCGCCCGGATGATGTCGGGGCGGGTGAGCAGCAGCAGATCGTTGTTGCCCTTCAGCTCGCGCCCGTGGTCGCGGAAGCGGCTGCCGCGGAAGTCGGCTTCGTCCAGGCGATGGCGCTGGATCATGGTGCCCATGGCACCGTCCAGGATCAGGATGCGCTGGCGCAGGAGGGCTTGGAGTTCCGAGGTTCGGTCTGGCTGCATGGTGCGGTTCTGGCTGACTGCAAAATAAAAAAACCCGTTCGGCCGAGAGCGGAACGGGCTTTGGCAACTCGTTTCGCTTTAGCGGAATTTGTCGCGCGCCCGCAAGCTGAAACTCAAATCGGCGCGATGTCCCGGAGGGGACAGGGCCAACGTTACGCGGCAAGTGGCTGAATGTCAAGGGAAGCTTTAGGCTAAAATGATCCGGTTCCCTACCCTGCTTCACGCCGGCCCATGAAACACCTGACCCCCAAGGAAGCCTATCAATTCCTCCACGATCATCCGGAAGCGCTGTTCGTGGACTGCCGCAGCGAGATGGAGTACCTGTTCGTCGGCCATCCCGTCGGCGCCATGATGATCCCCTGGAACGACGGGCCCGACTGGGAGATCAATCCCCATTTCGTGGCCCACGTGCGCAAGGCGGCGAGCGTGAACCGGCCGGTGGTGCTTATCTGCCGCAGCGGCAATCGCTCGGTGGACGCCGGCCATGCCCTGGAGCAGGCCGGCTTCACCCAGGTCTATAACGTGCTGCACGGCTTCGAGGGCGACCTCAACGACAAGCACCAGCGCAATTCCCTCAACGGCTGGCGCTTCGACGGCCTGCCCTGGGAACAGTGCTGATGGGCGGGCGGACGGGCGCCCGGGAACTGCTGGACGCCCGCGCGTTGCTGACTCATCCTCCCGCTTCCCTCGCCTGGTCGGTGTGGGGGCTGGGTGCCCTGCTCTATCTCATCGGCTTCTACCAGCGGGTGGCGCCCGCCGTCATCACCGACAAGCTGATGACCGACTTCGCC
>JBMOQT010000102.1:0-11439 GCA_049320945.1 Pseudomonadota bacterium | reverse complement strand
ACTTGTCGCCGGATTTTCCGGATTTTAGGTCAGCACTCGCCCCCGAAAGGCGAAATCGGTAGCAGGATACGCGCAAGGCAAAGACGAACGCGCACACCCGTTGCAAAGTGCGCGTAGGGTGTGCATTTTGCACGGATTTTTCGGTACTCTTCGTCCCAGCTGCGGCAAAGAATACGTGCTGTAGACGGGTCGGAAGGCGCCGGTGTTCCCGAATGGCGCAACGTCCCGCACACTAATCTGAACGCGGTTTCTCAGGGAGGTGAGCCAGACCGAGCTCGTGCCTCCGTGTGGTTGGAGGAGGAGGTTTCGAGCATGGCTCGGCTCGCGAAATCGTTCGGCAGGTCTGCCGCCTGGTGTCTGGTTGCCTTTGTCGCCCTTGTTGGCCGAGCCGGGGCGATCGACAAGAACTACTCCTTTTCCATCGAACCGCAGGGCTCCGGCAAGGAGTACGCCCTGGTTGCCCGCAACGACGGGCCGGCGCCGGTGTTGGCGCAGGTGACCTTCACCGAGCTGGACAACGCCCTGTGCGACGCCGGCAGCAAATTCCACGTGGTGGTGCCGCCCCGCAGCGAGCGCGCAGTGGCACGCATCTCGGCCACCACTCCCGGTGGCCAGCAGGCCTTCCGCTTTACCTACCGTTGGCGCCTGGGGGATCCCCAAGCCACCCATCGCCCCGACGCCCTCTATCGTCTGCCTTTCGCCGAGGGCTTGAGCTTCAGCATCATTCAGGGTCCGGGCGGCTTCCTGTCCACCCACTCGGAGGGCGGCCAGGAGTGGGCCGTGGATATCCCCATGCCGGTGGGCACGCCCATCGTCGCGGCACGCCAGGGCGTGGTGGTTGAGGCGATCGACGAGTTCGGCGAAGGCGGCACCGACACGGCCTTCATGAGCAAGACCAATTACGTGCGTGTGCTGCACAGCGACGGTACCTTCGCCACCTACGCCCACCTGCTGCAGGATTCCCTCAAGGTGCGCATCGGCGACCGGGTGAAGGCGGGGACGGTGCTGGCGCTGTCCGGCAACAGCGGGTACTCCAGCGGCCCGCATCTGCACTTCGCCGTGGAACGCAACGACGGGCAGCGCATCGTGTCCGTGCCCTTTCGCTTCTACAACAGCGCTCAAGGCGCCTTTTCCCCGGAGTACGGCTTGCGCGTGACCTCGGACTACTACCCGTCCGCGGAGTTCGCTGCGGAAACCCCGAGCACAGCCGTGGGCGGCATGCGCTGAATCTTAGACGGGCGCAAGCCCCACTTCAGCCGGCAACGGCCCGGCCGGATAATGGAAGGCGACCGGACCATCCGGCAGGGCATGCACGAACTGATCCACGAAGGGGTCGCCGGAATGCAGCATCTCTTCGGCCGTGCCGTGGGCCACGACCTTGCCCTCCGAGATGAAATAAGCGTAGTCGGCGATCTTGAGGGCCTCGCGCACGTCGTAGGTGACGACGACGGAGGTGATGCCCAGGGCGTCGTTGAGCCTGCGGATGAGATCGGCCACCACGTTGAGGGAAATCGGGTCGAGGCCGGAAAAGGGCTCGTCATACATCATGAGCATGGGGTCCAGGGCGATGGCCCGGGCCAGGGCGACGCGCCGCGCCATACCCCCTGACAGCTCGCTGGGCATGAGGCGGTCGGCGCCGCGCAGGCCCACGGCGTGCAGCTTCATCAGCACCAGGTCATGGATCTGCTCTTCCAGCAGGTCGGTGCGCTCGCGCATGGGAAAGGCCACGTTCTCGAACACCGAGATGTCGGTGAATAGCCCGCCCATCTGGAACATCATGCCCATCTTGCGGCGCAACTCGTACAGGTCGTCGTTGTCCAGCTCATGAACCACCTGCCCGGCGACCCGCACCCTGCCCGCGGCAGGGCGCAACTGGCCGCCGATCAGCCGGAACAGGGTGGTTTTGCCGCTGCCGCTGGCACCCAGGATGGTGACGATCTTGCCCCGGGGAATGGTCAGGTTAATGCCCCGCAGCACTTCCCGCTCGCCGTAGGCGAACTGCAGATCGGTGATATCGACGAGGGTTTCGGCATCCATCGGCGTGCGGGGCAAGGACAGAAGCGCAAAAGTGTACATCATCCCGCTTTCGGGGCAAAAATGCCGGATGCCGACGACAGAGAGGAATACCGTGGCCACTGGTCCTTGCGGGGGAACTTAACCCATGACATTGCGCCGCTGGGACATCTTCTGCAACGTGGTGGACAACTACGGCGACATCGGCGTCACCTGGCGCCTGGCGCGGCAACTGGCGGCGGAGCACGGGCTGGGCGTGCGCCTGTGGGTGGATGATCTCCACACCCTGGCGCGGCTGTGCCCCGGCGTCGATCCCCTGGCGATAATCCAGAGCCGGGAGGGCGTGGAGCTGCGCCGCTGGCTGCGGCCGTTTCCGGAGCAGGCGGCCCACGACGTGGGGGACGTGGTCATCGAGGCTTTCGCCTGCGATCTGCCGGCGGTCTACATGGACGCCATGGCGGCCCGCCGGCCCCAGCCCTGCTGGATCAATCTCGAATACCTGAGCGCCGAGGACTGGGTGGCGGGCTGCCACGGCCTGAGCTCGCCCCATCCGCGCCTGCCGCTCACCAAGCGCTTCTTCTTCCCCGGCTTCACCGCCGCCACCGGCGGCCTGCTGCGGGAACGGGAGCTGCTGGCGCGGCGCGACCGCTTCCGCGCCGACCCCGGCGCCCAGGCGGCCCTGTGGCGCTCCCTGGGCATGCCCGAGCCGGCACCGGGGCAGTTCAAGATCTCCCTGTTCGGCTATGAGAATCCGGCCCTTGGCGGCCTGCTCGCCGCCTGGAGCGCGGGTGGCGAGGACCTCCTGTGCCTGGTGCCGGAAGGCCGGCTGCTGGGCGAGGTCTCCGCCTTCTTCGGCGCCGCCGCCGAGGTGGGCGCCTGGTTCCGCCGGGACAGCCTGGAGCTGCGTGTGATTCCGTTCGTGGACCAGGACAGCTACGATCGCCTGCTGTGGGCCTGCGACCTCAACTTCGTGCGCGGCGAAGACTCTTTCGTGCGCGCCCAATGGGCCGGACGGCCTTTGGTGTGGCACATCTATCCCCAGGACCACGACGCCCACTGGCCCAAGCTGCGGGCCTTCGAGAAGCTGTATAGCGCCGGTCTGGCGCCGGCCGCGGCCCGGGCCCTGGCGGAGTTCTGGGAAGCCTGGAACCGGGGCGAGGGCGCGGGTGCGGCCTGGGCGGGGTTCCGGGCCCACTACGGCGAACTGGCTGCCCATGGGTCGGACTGGGCGCAGCGCCTGGCGCACCAGGAGGACCTGGCCAGCGCCCTGGTCCGGGCGTGCAATTCTCCGGTATAATTTGCTGTTTATCTTTTGGCGCCAACGCCATTCAGGACGCAGTATGAAACTCGCACAGGAACTCCGCTCCGGCAACGTCATTATGATCGGCAACGACCCCATGGTGGTGCAGAAGGCCGAGTACAACAAGTCCGGCCGCAATGCCGCCGTGGTCAAGATGAAGCTCAAGAACCTGCTCACCGGCGCCGCCATGGAGAACGTGTTCAAGGCCGACGAGAAATTCGAGGTCGTCGTGCTGGAGCGCAAGGAAGTCACCTATTCCTATTACGCCGATCCCATGTACGTGTTCATGGACGCCGAGTACAACCAGTACGAGGTGGAGAAGGACAACATGGGTGACGCGCTCCACTACCTGGAGGACGGCATGCCTTGCGAGGTGGTGTTCTACCAGGGCAAGGCCATTTCCGTGGAACTGCCCAACTCGGTGGTGCGCGAGATCACCTACACCGAGCCTGCCGTGCGCGGCGACACCTCGGGCAAGGTGCTCAAGCCCGCCAAGATCGCCACCGGTTTCGAAGTGCAGGTGCCCCTGTTCTGCGAGATCGGCGACAAGATCGAGATCGACACCCGCACCGGCGAATACCGCAACCGGGTCAAGGGCTGAGGCGCGGCCCGGGCTGTTGCGACAAAGGGGGCGCGGCGACGCCCCCTTTGCTTTTTTGGGCCCCGCGTCTCGCCGCGGTTTCCCGCTATCATTGCGGGCGTCCTGGATATCCCGCCCAAACCGCCACCGCATGCTTACCCTCGTCCACAGCAACAGCATGCAGGCACTGGCGGAGCGGCTCGCGCAGCGCCTGGCCGGCGCCGCGGCCGACGTGCTGGAGCCGGAGGTGGTGGTGGTGCCGTCCGCGGGCGTCGCCCGCTGGCTGAAGTACCGCCTGGCCGAGCGCCACGGGGTGTGCGCCAACGTGGAGTTTCCCTACCCGGCCCAGTTCATCTGGCGCCTGTTCGCGCGCCTGCTGCCCGAGGTGCCGGACACCTCGCCCTTCGATGCGCCGGTGATGGCCTGGCGCCTTTACGACCTGCTGGGACGCCTGTCTTCCGCGGGCCGGGATCTTTCGCCCGCCTTCGGGCGCCTGCATGCCTACCTGGCACGCAGCGACGCGCGCGGCCGCCTGGAGCTGGCGAGCCGCATCGCCACCCTGTTCGACCAGTACCTGGTATATCGGCCCGACTGGCTGCAGCGCTGGGCCGGGGGGCAGGCCGTGCTGCCGGGCCCGGACGAGGACGAGGCCTGGCAGGCGGCCCTGTGGCGCGAGCTGCTGCGGCTGAGCGGAGCGCGCCCTGGCCCTCATCCCAAGGAGGCCTTCTTCGCCCGCTTGGCCGAGGCGGGGGCGGCGGCCCTGCCCCGGCGCGTCAGCCTGTTCGCCGTGCCCGTGCTGCCGCCCCTCTACCTGGAGATCTTCGCGCGCCTGGCTGGGCATGTGGATGTGGCGATCCACGTGCTCAACCCTTGCGCCGAATTCTGGGCCGACATCGTCGCCGAGCGCGAGCTGGCACGCCTGGCGCTGCAGGGGGAGGCGGCCGCCGCCTATCGCGACGTGGGCCAGCCCCTGCTCGCCTCCTGGGGCCGCCAGGCGCAGGACAACCTGGCCCTGCTCTCGGTGCTGGGCGGCGAAGAGGATACCGAGGACCTGGCCGACTTCCGCCCGCCCGCCGGCGACACCCTGCTGCGCCGCCTGCAGCGCTCCATCGTCGAGCTGGCCGACCTGGAGGGCGCCGCGCTGCCCATCGCCGCCGGCGACCGCTCGCTGCAGGTGCATGCCTGCCACAGCCTGACGCGCCAGCTGGAAGTGCTGCACGACCAGCTGCTGGATTTGTTCCAGGCCCGGCCCGACCTGCGCCCCGGCGACGTGGTGGTGATGACCCCGGACCTGGACGCCGCCGCGCCCCTGGTGGACGCCGTGTTCGGCGCCGCGCCGCGCCAGCGCTTCATCCCCTATGCCGTCACCGGCCGCGCCCGCCCCGACGCCTCACCCCTGGCGCGCGCCTTCGACGCGCTGCTGGGGCTGCCCTCGGCACGCTTCGAGGCCGACGCCCTGTTCGACCTGCTGCAGACGCCGCCCCTGGCGCGCCGCTTCGGCCTGGAGGAGGACGACCTGGAGCGCATCCGCACCTGGCTGCAGGAAGCCGGCGTGCGCTGGGGGCGCGACGCCGGCCACCGGGCTGAACTGGGCCTGCCGCGGGAGGCGCGCCACACTTGGGCCGAGGGCCTGGCGCGCCTGCTGCTGGGCTATGCCCTGCCGGGCGAGGGGCAGCGCCTGCACGCCGGTCTGCTGCCCCTGGACGACCTGGAGGGCAGCCAGGCCCTGCCCCTGGGGCCCCTGGCGCGCTTCGTCGCCCAGGCGGCGGCGCTGGCGGACGAGCTGGCGCGGCCGCGCCCCATGGCCGAGTGGGCGGCCACCCTCACCGGCCTGGTGGGCCGCTTCTTCGCCCCCGAGGAGCGGGAGCAGCCGGAGGCCGAGCGCCTGCGCGCCGCCATCGCGTCCCTGGCGGAGTCCGCCGGCGCCGCCGCCCTCGACGAGGCGCTGCCCGTGGCGGTGGTGCGCGCCGCCCTGCAGGAGGCGCTGGCGGCCAACGCCCCCGGGGCGGTGCCGGCAGGGGGCGTGACCTTTTGCGGCATCGGTCCCCTGCGCGGCCTGCCCTACCGGGTGGTGTGCCTGATCGGCCTGGACGACGGCGCCTTCCCGCGCACGCCCGCGGCGCTGGAATTCGACCTCATGGCGCGCCGCCCGCGCCTGGGCGATCGCGCCCGGCGCGACGACGACCGGGGCAGCTTCCTGGACGCCCTGATGGCCGCCGGCGACGTGTTCTACCTGAGTTACACCGGCCGCAGCCAGCGGGACAACGCGCCGCTGCCGCCTTCGGTGCTGGTGACGGAACTGCTCGACTACCTGGCCCGCTGCGTCGCCGGCGGGCGCGCCGCGCTGCAGGCGCGGCTGGTGACCGAGCATCCCCTGCAGCCCTTCAGCCGCCGCTACTTCAGCGGCGAGCTGTTTTCCTATGCCGACGAATACCTGGCCGCGGCCCGCGCCGCGGCGGCTCCCGGCCCGGCCGCAGGCGGCCCCCTGGTCGCCGCGCCGCTGCCGGAGGCCGAGGCCGAGTGGCGCCGCGTGGATCTGGACCAGCTGCTGCGCTTCCTGCGCCATCCGGTGCGCTACCTGCTGCGGGAGCGGCTGCGCATAGAGCTGGCCAAGGCCGAGGAGGAATTGTCCGACGCCGAGCCCTTCCTGCTGGAACGTCCCGCCGCCGGGCGCCTGGGCGAGCGCCTGCTGCGCCTGCGCCTGGGCGGAGCCTCCGGGGAGGAGATGCGCCGCGCCGCCCTGGCGGGGGGCGAGCTGCCCCACGGCATCGTGGGCGAGATCGCCCTGGCGCGAGAGCTGGGGGAGGTGAGCCGTTTCGCCGCGCTGCTGGAGCGCCTGGGTCCCGCCCAGGTGCGCGAGCCGCTGCCCTTCGAATTCGCCCTGGGGGAGTTCACCCTTTGCGGCACCCTGGCGGGACTGCATGCCGGCGGGCTGTTCGGCCAGCGCCTGGGGCGGCGCGGCGCGGGCGACCTGCTGGAAGCCTGGCTGGGCCACCTGGTGCTGAACCACCTGACCCCCGGGGGCGGGCGCGTCACCACCTGGCTGAACCGGGACCTGCTCACCGAGCTGGCGTCGCCGCCGGACGCCACCGCCCACCTGGCGGCGCTGCTGGAGCTGTACTGGCAGGGGCTCCATGCCCCGCTGCCCTTCCCGCCGCGCAGCGCCCTGGCGCTGGTGTTCGAGGGCTCGGCCAAGGCCGCCGCCACCTGGTGCGGCAACGACTTCCACCCGGGCGAGGCCGCCGATCCCTGGTACCGCCTGGCCTACGGCGGCGTGCTCGAGGCCCTGCCCGCCGGCTTCGAGGAGACCGCCGCCGCCGTGCTGGGGCCGCTGCGCGAACTGTGCCGGGAGCAGGAGGTGGGCATGGTCCGCGCGGCGGAGGACAGTCCATGACCCTGAAATCCGTAAAACCCTTCACCACAGAGGCACAGAGACACAGAGAAACAAAGAGTTGTCAGCGTCGTTGGGGTCACCTTCCGGGTGATCGGGAGCGCCAACGCATTTCTGTTGTTTTTCCACTCTGCGCCTCTGTGTCTCTGTGGTTCAAATGAGGTTATTGGGATGACTGGACCCGACGTCGCCCTGGATGCGCCGCTTTCCGGCACCAGCCTGATCGAGGCCAGCGCCGGCACGGGCAAGACCTGGACCATCAGCGGCCTGTATCTGCGCCTGGTGGTGGAAAAGGGCCTGGGCGTGGACAGCATCCTCACCGTCACCTTCACCCGCGCCGCCACTGCCGAGCTGCGCGATCGCATCCGCGCCCGGCTGCAGGCCATGGCGGACACCCTGGCCGGCCGCGCCGCCGACGACCAGCTGTGCGCCGCCCTGGCCCGGCGCCTGGCCGATCCGGAGCTGGCGCGCCGGCGCCTGGCCGCGGCCCTGGCCGGCTTCGACGATGCGGCGGTCTCCACCATCCACGGCTTCTGCCAGCGGGCGCTCGCCGACCGGGCCTTCTCCAGCGGCATGCCTTTCCGCACCGAGATCCTGGCCAACGCCCGGGCTGTGCTGGACACGGTGGTGCAGGATTTCTGGCGCCGCGAGATCGTCCGCCCCGGGGCGCTGCCGCCCGAGTTACATGAGCGCTGCGTCGCCTACCTGCTGGCGTGCGGCGAGTCGCCCGACAGCCTCGCCGCCTGGGCGGCGCGCTGGCTGGCCAAGCATGGCCTGGCGGTGGACGCGGGCGAGGCGACCTCCGACCCGGGCGCGGCGCTGCGTGCCCTGGAGGCGCTCCATGGGCGCCTGGCGGTCCTGTGGCGGGAGGGCCGCGAACGCATTCTCGCCCTGCTGCGCGACAGCCCCCATCTGAACCGCAACAGCTATAGGCCCGCCTCCCTGGCAGTCTGGGCGGCCCGGCTGGATGCCTACTTCGGCGCCGGCGGCGACGCCCTGGCGCCGCCGCCCTGCCTGGAGAAGTTCACCGCCGCGCGCCTGGCCGTCGCACTGAAGAAGGGCGGCACGCCGCCGCAACATGACTTCTTCGCGGCGGCCGACGCCCTGGCGCCCTTGGTGGAGCAGGCCCGGACGGCCCTGGCCTCCTGGCTGGCGGAACTGCGCCGGCGGCTGCTGGCCTACGCCGGCACGGAGCTGCCGCGGCGCCTGCGGGAGGAGCGCCTGCTGGCCTACGACGACCTGCTGCGCAATCTGCACGAGGCGCTCCACGGCCCCAGTGGGGAGCGCCTGGCGGCGGCCCTGCGCAGCCGCTACCCGGCGGCCCTGATCGACGAGTTCCAGGACACGGACCCCCTGCAGTACGCCATCTTCCGCCGCATTTACCGGGAGGGCGAGGGCGACACCGCCCTGTTCCTGGTGGGCGATCCCAAGCAGGCCATCTACAGCTTCCGCGGCGCCGACATATTCGCCTACCTGGCCGCCGCCCGGGCCTGTGACCGGCAGTACGCCCTGGATACCAACCAGCGCTCCGTGCCGGCCCTGGTGACGGCCCTCAACACCTTGTTCGAGCATGCCGCCCAGCCGTTCCGCTTCGAGGCCATCGACTACCGCCCGGTCGCCGCAGCCGACAAGGCGCGTGCCGAGCTGGTGGAGGACGGGCGCGCCGACGAGGCGCCCCTGCGCTTTTTCCTCGCCCCCGCGGCAGACGACAGGCTGACGGGCGGGGGCGAGGCGGTTGCCTGGGCGGCGCGCACCACGGCGGCGGAGATCGTGCGCCTGCTCAACGCCGCGGCCGCGGGGCGCCTGCGCCTGGGCGACGAGCCCCTGCAGGCGCGCCACATCGCCGTGCTGGTGAACGACCATTTCCAGGCGGCGGCGGTGCGCGCCGCCCTGCGCCAGGCGGGGGTGGCCTGCGCCGAGCAGTCGCGGGACAGCGTGTTCCACAGCGCTGAAGCGGAAGAGCTGGAGCGGCTCATGCTGGCCGTGGCCGAGCCCCAGCGCGAAGGCCTGGTGCGCGCCGCCCTGGCGGGCCTGTTCTTCGGCCTGGACGGGGCGGCGCTGGCGGCCCTGGACGGGGACGAGCTGGCCTGGGAGCGGCGCCTGGCGGAGCTGCGCCGCTACCACGAGCTGTGGCGCGATGACGGCTTCATGGCCATGCTGCGCCGCCTGGTGGCCGAGCAGGAGGTGGCGCCGCGCCTGGCGCGGCGTGCCGACGGCGAGCGGGCGCTGACCAACCTGTTCCATCTAGCCGAGCTGGTGCATGCCGAAAGCGAGCGCTGTCACGGCATGGAAGCGCTCATCAACCGGCTCGCCAGCCAGCGGCGCGAGGCGGGCGACGAGGAGGAGGCGCAGCTGCGCCTGGAGAGCGACGAGAACCTGGTGCAGGTGGTGACCATCCATCGCAGCAAGGGGCTGGAATACCCGGTCACCTTCTGCCCGTTCCTGTGGCAGGGCCGTTCCCACGTGGCCAGGGCGGGCGAGTTCTTCTATCACGACCCGGAGCGCGGCTACGCGCCGGTGTTGGACCTGGGTTCACCCCTGGCTGCCCGGGCCCGGGCGGCGGCCCGTGAGGAGGAACTGGCCGAGCGCCTGCGGCTGGCCTACGTGGCGCTGACCCGGGCGCGCAACCGCTGCTACGTCATGTGGGGCCGGGTGCGCGAGGCGGCCGCCTCGCCCCTGGGCTGGCTGCTGCATCAATGCGGGGGCGACGACGACAGCCTGCCCCAGGCGGCGCACCTGCGCCAGGAGCTGGAGCGGCTGGCCCAGGCAGCCGGCGGCGCGTTGCGGGTGCAGCCGGCGCCCCCGGAACAAAGCCTGGCCATGGCGCCCGCGCTCGCCCCGGAGGCGTTGCAGACGCGCAGCCTCAGGCAGCCCGTGCCCGGCCCCTGGCGGCTGGCGAGCTTTTCCTCCCTGCTGGCCGCCGCCGGCGAGGAATGGCGCGCCGAGCTGCCGGACCACGACCAGCGCCCGGCCCCGGCGGCGGACGCGCGACCGGCCGGGGGCGGGCGCTTCGCCTTCCCGCGGGGAGCCGAAGCGGGCACCTGCCTGCACGGGGTGCTGGAAGGCATCGACTTCGCCGCCCCGGAGCCGGCCTGGCGCGCGGCGGCGGCGCGGCACCTGGCCCGCGCCGGCTTCCCGGTGGAATGGCAGGCGGCCACCGGCGACTGGCTGCGCCAGGTGGCGGCCACCCCGCTCGCGCCCGCCCTGAGCCTGGCCCAACTGCCGCGCCGCGCCACCCGGCGCGAGCTGGAGTTCCATCTGCCCCTGGCACGCGTCGACCTGCGCCGCATCAACGACGCGATCGCGCGCCACGGCGCCAGCGCGCCGCCCCTGCCGCCGGAGAAGCTGGAAGGCTATCTCAAGGGCTACATCGACCTAGTGTTCGAGCACCAGGGGCGCTATTACCTGGCCGACTACAAGTCCAACTGGCTGGGCGACAGCTCCGCCCACTACGGCGCGGAGGCCCTGGCGGCGGCCATGGCGCGGGAAGGCTATGTCCTGCAATACCTGCTGTACACCGTGGCACTGCACCGCTGGCTGGGCCGGCGCCTGCCGGGCTACGACTATGAGCGGCATTTCGGCGGCGCCTACTACCTGTTCCTGAGGGGCATGGCGCCCGGCTGGGAGGACGGGGAGGGCAGGCCCACGGGGGTGCACTTCGCCCGACCGCCCCGGGCGCTGGTGGAGAAGCTCGACAGGCTGTTGTCGCCCGCCGGGAGGGAGATGGCATGAACGACCTGTCCTTCCTCGCCTTCGACCCGGCCCTGGAGGCCACGGCGGAAAACGATCTGGCCCAGGCCTTCGCCGGCCTGCTGCGCCGGCTGCACCTGGAGCAGGGCGGTGCCGCCGCGGATGCGGGCGAGGTGGCGCGCGCCGCCTTCCTGGTGAGCGCCGCGGCCGCCGCCGGCCATAGCTGTCTGGAGTTGTCGGAACTGCCCGGCCAGGCCGGCCTGTTCGACGACGGCGCCCAGGACGCGGCCGGGCTGCGCCGCTGGCGCAGCCTGCTCGGCGCCAGCCCGGTGGTGGCGCGCGCAGAAGGCGGCGATCCCTTCCGGCCCCTGGTGCTCGACGGCGGGCGCCTCTACCTGTATCGCTACTGGCGCTACGAACAGGCGCTGGCGCAGCGGCTGGCAGCCCTCAACAGCGCCCTGCCGG
>JBMOQT010000101.1:4008-11461 GCA_049320945.1 Pseudomonadota bacterium | reverse complement strand
CGACCAACATCCACGAAATCGGCGCCCTGCGCATTTGCGCACAAACAGTCTATCCGCCCAGCGGCGGCACCGCCAGCGGTTTCAATGCCATCGACGAAGCCTACGGCAATCCGCCCTCGGTGTCGGTGCAGAACTACCTGACGGGCCACATCTACATGAAGCTGATGGGCGTGCCGTTCAAGCTCAACGTCGCGGCGCTCGCCAACAACCAGATCCAGACGGCCTACGTGGTCTCCGGCAGCAAGAGCGTGACCGTCAAGCTGGTGGACAACAGCGACAACGCGTGCGTGCTCGACAACAGCCAGCCGAACTATTGCAGCGCCGCCTGCCGCGCCAAGCCGGCAGTGCCGGGCGGCAGCCAGACCCTGACCTTCGTCCCCAGCGATTCCGGCCAGAAGCAGTCGGCCAATTTCATTCTCAACTCGGCCTATCGCAAGCTGGCGGCCATAATCAGCGACGGCACGGTGACAGCCTGTTCCACCGATGCCTTCTCGGTGCGTCCCACCCAGATCTCGGCGGTGATCTCCACCGATGCCACTAACGGCAGCACATCCGGCACGCCCGTGTTCAAGGCGGCGGCTGACGCTTTCTCCCTGACCGCCACGGTGTCCGGCGTGGCGGGCAATGCCAACGGCTATAACGGCGTGCTCAAGATCGAAAACACCGCCGTTCAACCGGTCGCCCCGGCCACGGTGGCCGGCTCCATCGCGCCCGCCACCTTCGGGGCGGCGACCTCCGGTACGCCCGATGCGACGGCCACCGGCTCGACCTTCACCTATAGCGAGGTCGGCGCCTTCCAGCTGCGCGGTTACAACCCGGCGTCGGATACCACCTCGTTGCGGGGGGTGTATGACGGCGTGCACGCGTGGACCGAGTGCAGCGGCCTCACCCAGGCCCAGTGCGACACGCTGAAGGCGGCCACCTGGACCGGGGTCGACAGCGTCAGCACCATGGGCGACTGCGTTGCCGACAGCTACAGCAACACCAGGGTGAACGGCAAGTACGGCTGCAATTTCGGCCTCGTCGCCACGACAGCGGCCTTCGGCCGCTTCATTCCCAACGAGTTCCGTGTCAGCAATGTGGCCCTCATCAACCGCCAGGCCGCCGCCGCCACCTGCGGGGTGCCTTCCATCTTCTCTTATCTCGATGAAGGTATTGGCCTGCAATTCAAGCTCTCGGCGCACAACGGCACGGGGGCGGTCACGCGCAACTATGCGGACAGCCTGGCCAAGCTGACGCTCGATGCGAGCGGCTCTTCGCTCGCATTCGGTGCAGTGAACACGGCCCCCTTCACCACGCTGTCCAGCCGCATCTGGGCCTCCAGCTTCTCGCCCGTGTCCTGGCCGGCCATGGGGACGGCCAACGCCGGCGAGGTCACCCTCTCGGGAACGGTCACCGTTTCCAGCCTGAACGGACCGGGCAACAACCGGGTGACTCCCGATGGGCCCTTTGCCAATGCCACCATCGGCATCGCTCCGGTGGACAGCGACGGGGTGCGCATCCTGACCTACGATCTCGATACGGACAACGCCGGCGGCGCGGACCACAAGGCACTGGCCGTCACCACGCTTTATTTTGGCCAGCTCCGGCTGTTGCCGGCGCTGGGATCGGAGCGGCTGCCCTTGGCCATGCCGGCGGAGGTCTTGCGCTGGACCGGCAGCGGCTTCGTGCCCAACGGCGACGATAGCTGCACCAGCGTTCCCTCCGCGCGCCTGTCTCTGCGCGACTGGGCCAAGAATCTGAATCCGGGGGAGACCAGCATTGTTTCCGGCAACCTCGCCTTCACCGCCGGCAAGGCGACGCTGCGCCTGTCCGCCCCGGGAGCTGGCAATGACGGGTCTGCCAATGTCACTGCCGATCTCGCGGGCGCCGGAATGGGCTATCTCGCCGGCCGCTGGCCGCAGCTGCCGGGCGTCCCGGACCCGACACCAGATCTTTGGGATGACAACCCGTGGGCTCCCGCTACTTTCGGTTTTTACAAGGGGGCGGCGCAGATCATCCATTTCCGGGAGAATTTCTAGAGTGTGAAATATTTAAAATTTTCAATACAAATAATGTGTTATCCTTGCAATATAAAGTGATTTATAGGAGGAGAGGGCGATTTTTCTCAGGGCGAAAGACAAACCGGGCTGGATGGTGGTGAACCTTCGATCCGACCGGATCGATCTCGCCCATGTACGTCCCTCCCCTTCCGGGCGGCCCGAGGTGGCATCCCTCGCTTCTTTCCGCAAGGAGGGGGCTGCGGAGGAGGCGCTGGCACGCCTGCGCAAGGAGTGGAAGCTGGGCAGTTACCGGTGCGTGACGCTGCTCGCGCCGGGCGAGTACCAGATGCTCAGCGTCGATGCGCCCAACGTGCCCGCCGAGGAACTGCGCAACGCGGTGCGCTGGCGCATCAAGGACATGATCGATTATCCCGTGCAATCGGCCACTCTGGACGTGCTCGACATTCCTCTGGACGGCGCGCCGCCGGGGCGGCCCAAGTCCCTGTTCGCCGTGGTGGCCAGCAATGCCGTGATCGGCCCGCGCATGGCCTTGTTCGACGAGGCGGGCGTGCCCCTGGACGCCATTGACGTGCCGGAAACGGCCCAGCGCAACATCGCCGCCCTGTTCGAGCCGGACAACCGCGGCCTGGCGCTGCTCAATTTCGACGAGCAGGGCGGCTTGCTCACCTTCACCTACCGGGGCGAGCTCTACGCTTCGCGGCGTATCGAAATTACCCAGGAACAACTGGCCCAGGCGGACGGCGAGCGGCGTAGCCAGCTGCTCGACCGCATCGCCCTGGAGCTGCAACGCTCCCTCGATCATTTCGACCGCCAGTACAGCCATATTCCGCTCGCCAGGCTGCTCGTGGCGCCGCTGCCCGACATGTCAGAGGCATTGGCGTTCCTGGCAGCCAACCTCTATGTGCCCGTGGAAGAGTTGAAGCTCGGCGAAGGCATGGGCTGCACGGCGGTGCCGGACCTCAACCTGCCGCTGCGCCAGTCCCAGTGGCTGCTGGCACTCGGTGCGGCCCTGCGGCCCCAGGAGGCGCGCGCATGAGCCAGTACATCAACCTGGTCAACCCCGCGCTGCGCCGGCGGCGTGACCCGCTCAGCGCGCGCACTCTGGCGCTGGCGGCGGGCGCGGCACTGGTGCTGGTGAGCGGGGCGGCGGCGTGGAGCGGCCGCCGTGCCGCCGGACTGGAAGCCGAGTCCTCGCGCATGGCCGCCCAGGTGAAGCAGGAACAGGAAAAACTGGCGGCGCTGACCAAGGCCGTGTCCGAGCGCAAGCCCGATCCCCGGCTGGCGCTGGAGCTGGCCAAGGCCGACACCGCCCTCAAGGTGCGCCAGGAGTTGGTCAAGATGCTGGAGGGTGGCAAGGTGGGACGCACCGAAGGCTTCGCCGAGCATCTGCGTGCGTTCGCGCGCCAGACCACCGATGGTTTGTGGCTGACCGGCTTCACCCTCGCCGCCGGCGGCAATGACATGGAGATTACCGGCAAGGCCGTCGACGCCAAGATGCTGCCCGCCTACCTGCGCCGCTTGAACGGCGAGGGGGTTTTCAGCGGCAGGAGCTTCGCCGCCCTCGATGTGCGTGCCGTGCGCGAGGCTTCGGTCAAGGCTTCAGCCGCGGCGGAGGCGCTGCCGCCCCACGTGGAATTCAGGCTCAGTTCCAAAGCCGCGGCAGCGGACAGCGGAGGGCGCCAGTGAAGCAGCTCTGGCAGCGCTACGCCGGCCGTTACGACGCCCTTACCCGGCGCGAGCGGGCAATGGTCCTGGTCGCCGTGCTGGCGCTGATCGTCGTCAGCGCCTATGTGATCACCCTGGAGCCGGCGCTGGCACGGCAGGGCGCCGCCCAGCGTCAGATCGACCAGCACCAGGCGGAGCTGGGCAATCTGCGCGCGCAACTGAAGACGATCCAGGAGCAGGCCAGGGACCCGGATGTCGCCAACCGCCGTCAGCTGGAAGTGGCCAGGCGCCACATCGCGGAGATCGACGAGCGCCTGCGGCGCATGGAGACCACCCTGGTGCCGCCGCAGCGGATGGCGGCCCTGCTGGAAGAAATGCTCAGGCGCAACCACGCCCTGGAGCTGGTATCCCTGCGCAACCTGCCGGCCACCGGCCTGCTGCAGAGCAAGGACGGCGCCGCGACGAAGGAACCGGGCACGAGCCTCGCGCTGCCGGCCCAGGCCCACGGGGGCGACAACGGCGCGCAGCAGGACCCGGAGAAGGTTCTGGCGGCCTATGACGGATTGCTGTTCAAGCATGGCGTCGAAGTCACCGTCACCGGCGGCTATGGCGAGCTGCTGGCCTACCTGGCGGAGCTGGAGCACATGCCCCAGCGTATGTTGTGGAGCTCGGTCAAGCTGACGGTGGAGGAGTATCCCCGGGCGCGGCTGACCTTCGTCGTCTATACCCTGAGCCTGGACAAGGCATGGCTGACCGTATGAAGCGCCTCATTCCCATCCTGCTGGCGGCGGCAGCCGGCGCGGTGGCGGCCCAGTCATTGCCGGATCCCACCCGCCCGCCGGGCGCGGCTCACGGGGCGCCGGGCGGCGCGGTGCAGGGCGGCCACACCCTTCAAACCATCATCATGCCCGCGCGCGGCAAGGCTCTAGCCATCATCAACGGCGAGCGGGTGCAGGTGGGCGGCAGGGTGGGCGAGGCGCAGGTGGTGAGGATCACCGAAGCCGAAGTGGTCCTCAAGGGTCCCGAAGGAATGCGGACGCTCAGGATGACACCCGACGTGGAGAAAAAGCCTGCAGCGTCGGCAACGGCAGGCAAGCACAGGAAGGAATCCGGCCCGGCTCAGCAGGGGGTTCGATGAAAAATACCATAACGAAACGCGCTTTCATGCTGGCGGCGGCCCTCGCGGCGGCCGCCTGCTCGGCTCCCCAGATCAGGCAGGGGGAGGTGTCGGAGCGCATCAACGAAGACCTGAAACAGGCGGCCGAGCGGCGTGTGGCGCCGCGCCCCGAGGCGGTGGACAAGGCGCTGCTGCCGCCCCTGCAGGCGGAATTGCCCAAGGCGCCGGCGGCGGCCGAGCCGCGCTTCGACCTGGTGGTGAACAACGCCCCGGCGGCCCAGGTGTATATGGTCATCGTTTCCGGCACCCGCTACAGCATGCTGCTGCCACCCGAGATGGGCGGCAGCATCACGGTGAACCTCAAGGATGTCACCGTCAAGGAAGCCCTGGACACCCTGCGCGAGCTGTACGGCTACGAGTACAAGATCCAGGGCACGCGCATTTTCGTCCAGCCCCTGGCGCTGCAGACCCGCGTATTCCAGGTGAACTACCTGGCCGGCCGCCGGCAGGGCCTGTCGGACGTGCGCGTGACTTCCGGCTCCATTTCCACGGCGCAGCAGCCTGGCACCACGGCGGCCACGGGAACGGCCGCCGCCCCGGTCCCCGCCGGGGGCACCGGCACCGCCGGCACCCAGCGCACGCCGGAGTCCAGCCGCGTCTATACCACTTCCGACAGCGACTTCTGGACCGATCTGGGCGCGGCGCTGCGCACCATCGTCGGCGCCGAAAACGGA
Source organism: Pseudomonadota bacterium (assembly GCA_049320945.1). Taxonomy (GTDB): domain Bacteria; phylum Pseudomonadota; class Gammaproteobacteria; order Burkholderiales; family Rhodocyclaceae; genus DYIB01. Next base: position 5,942 of record JBMOQT010000101.1, on the reverse strand, counting down.
CGCCAGGTGATCCTCAACCCCATGTCGGGGGTGATCGTGGTGCGCGCCTTTCCCGGCGAGCTGCGCAGCGTGGAAAACTTCCTGCGTGCCACCCAGTTGATCGTCGAGCGCCAGGTGATGCTCGAAGCCAAGATCGTCGAGGTGGTGCTGCGCGACGGCTACGAGTCCGGCGTCAATTGGGCGGCGTTCCGTCGCGGCGCCACGCGCGTCAGCGGCGGCATGCTCACCCCGGGCACGGTGTTGCAGCGAAATGGTGCCATCGGCTCCGGGTCCGAATCCTTCGAAGGCAGCCTGAGCGACGGCTCGCTGGTATTCACCAACCCGACGCTGTCCGCCGTCGCAGGCTCCAGCCTGGTCGGCGGCACCAACCTGGGCACCGGACTGTTCGGCCTGGCGATCCAGGCCAGCAACTTCGCCGCCCTGCTGAGCTTCCTGGAAACCCAGGGCACGGTGCACGTCCTGTCCAGCCCGCGCATCGCCACCCTCAACAACCAGAAGGCGGTGCTGAAAGTGGGTTCGGACGAGTTTTTCGTCACCAGCGTCACCACCACCACGACGACCAATGTCGCGGGCGCCAGCACGGTGTCGCCGACCATCACCGTGCAGCCGTTCTTCTCGGGCATCGCCCTGGATGTCACGCCCCAGATCGACGACGAGAACAACATCATCCTGCACATCCATCCCTCCATCAGCGAGGTGGCGGAGAAGACCAAGCTGCTGGATCTGGGCACCCTGGGCACCTTCAAGCTGCCGCTGGCAGCCAGCGCGGTGAACGAAAGCGACAGCATCGTGCGCGTCCAGGACGGCAACATCGTCGCCATCGGCGGGCTGATGAAGCAGAGCCAGACCAGCGACCGCTCCGGGCTGCCGGGAGCCCAGGACATCCCCGTTCTTGGCAACCTGTTCGGCAACAAGACGCGCAGCGCCCTGAAGAGCGAGCTGGTGATCCTGCTCAAGCCGACCATCATCCGCGACGACCGCAGCTGGGTTCAGGACCTGCAGGACACGCAACGGCGCGTGGAGAGCCTGGGCAAGCGCACTATCACGGTCACGCCTCAGGGAACCCAGATCAAGGAATGACCGGGCGACGATGTACCTGTCCCATTTCGGCCTGAGCGAGCTGCCCTTCGGCATCACCCCCGACACCCAGTTCGCCTTTGCCGCCAGCGCCCATCAGGAGGCGCTCAATACCCTGCTCGTGGCCGTGGGGAGCGGTGAGGGTTTCATCAAGATCACGGGCGAGGTGGGCACCGGCAAGACGCTTCTGTGCCGCCGCTTCCTGGTGGCGCTGGGCGACGAGTACGTCACCGCCTACCTGCCCAATCCCTACCTGGAACCGCGCACCCTGCTGTTGGCGCTGGCGGAGGAACTGGGCATCACTCTGGAGCGCTACGACTACCAGTTCCATCTGGTGAAGGCACTGAACGAGGCCCTGCTGGAGTTCGCGCGCCAGGGTAAGCGGGTGGTGTTGTGCATCGACGAGGCCCAGGCCATGCCCATCGAAAGCCTGGAGGCTCTGCGCCTGCTGTCCAACCTGGAGACCGAGAAACGCAAGCTGCTGCACCTGGTGCTGTTCGGACAGCCGGAGCTGGATGCCCGCCTGGCCAATCCGGCGGTGCGCCAGTTGCGCCAGCGCATCGCCTTTCATTATCGCCTCGCAGGCCTGCAGCGGGGCGAGCTGGACCTGTACCTGGCCCACCGCCTGCGCGTGGCGGGCTACCGCGGCGATGGATTGTTCGCGCCCGGCGCGGTGCGCCTGCTCCATCGCGCCAGCGGCGGCATACCGCGCATGGTGAATATCCTGGCGCACAAGGCCTTGCTGTGCGCCTTCGGCGAGGGCAGGCAGCTGGTGGCGGCGCGCCACACCCGCCGCGCCGCGCGCGATACGGAAGAAGTGCGCCTGCCATGGTGGCGCGCGTGGTGACCATGAGCCT
>JBMOQT010000101.1:0-3908 GCA_049320945.1 Pseudomonadota bacterium | reverse complement strand
CATGAGTCTGATCAACCAGATGCTGCGCGACCTGGAGCAACGCCGCGCCGGCGCCGAGCGGGGAGCGCTGCCCAACGCCGTGCGGCCGCTGCCGGCGCCGCGCCCCTCGGTCGCGCCGAAAGTGGCGGCTGCCGTGGCGGTGATTGCGGCTCTTGTGGGCGCGGCTTATTGGTGGGGACGGGACTCCCCGGTGGCGCCCCGGCCGGAAACCCGGCCGCAGCCGGCACCGGCTGCCGCGCCGGCACCGCCAGCTGCCGTCACGGCTGCGCCGACACCACCGCCGGCTGCGGAGCCAGCGCCCAATGGGCCTGCGCCTGTTGCACCCAGCGCCGCTGCAACGCCGCTGGCGCCGGCAGCGCCCCAGCCCACCCCCGAGGGGGAAGCGGCACCACCGCGTGAGGAAGGGCCGGCTGTCGCCCCCATGCCGACAGCATCCAAGGTCAAGCCGGCTGCGGATCCGCGCAGCGAGTCCGCCGGGTTGAAAGTGGCCACCCGCCTGTCCCTCAAACCGGAGGCAGCGCCTGCGCCCGCTCCTGCCGCCCCCGGCCCGGTGGTGATTGAGAAGCAGCCGCGGCTGACCAGTCCGCGCGAACGGGCAGACCACGAGTACCGCAAGGCCGTGGCCGCCCTCAACCAGGGCCGGGCGGGCGAGGCCCAGGGCGGGCTGCGCACCGCGCTCCAGGAGGATCCCGCCCATGTCCAAGCGCGCCTGGCGCTGGCCGGCCTGCTGGTGGAGCAACGCCAGCTGGCGGAGGCCCAGGCCCTGCTGCAGGAGGGCCTGGGCCACAGCCCCGGCAGCGCGCCGCTGGCGCTCAAGCTTGCGCGCATCCAGGTGGAGCGGGGCGAGTTGCGGGCGGCGGCCGAAACCCTGCACAGGAATCTGGCAGGCAGTGCCGCCAGCGCCGAATATCGCGGTTTCCATGCCGGCGTGCTGCAGCGCCTGGAGCAGCATCGTGCCGCTGCCGAGGAATACCAGGCGGCGCTGCGCCTGGCGCCCCAGGTGGGCGTGTGGTGGATGGGCTTGGGCATCTCCCTGGAAGCCGACGGCCGGTCCGCCGAGGCGCGCGAAGCCTTCCAGCGCGCCCGCGCCAGCGGCAGCCTGTCGGCCGAGCTGGAGCGCTACGTGGAGCAGCGCCTGGCCCAGTTGCAGTGATTCCCGATTACGGCTCCTGAGGCAGGGTGCGCGCCACCACGCAGTTGGTGACTCGCGCCGCGCCGTGCTTCTTCAGGGTGCGGGCGAACTCGTCCAGGGTGGCGCCGGTGGTCATCACGTCATCCACCACGACCACCGACTTCCCCGTGAGATCGACGGTGCAGCGGAAGGCATGGCGCACGTTGCGCCGCCGCTGCGACCAGGGGAGGCCCGCCTGGGGCGGGTTGTCCGCCTCCCGCACCACTTCCCGCAGCAGCAGCGGCAGACCCAGCCGGTGCGCCGCCGGCCGCGCCAGCTCCACCGCCTGGTTGAAGCCGCGCTCGGCCAGGCGGCGCGGATGCAGGGGCAGGGGCACCAGGCAGTCGGCCGGCACAGCCGCCAGGGCCCCGGCCAGTTGGTCGGCCAGGAAGGGGGCGAGCGCCAGGCGGCGGTGATACTTGAGCGCCTGGATCAGTTGTTCTACGGGAAAGGCATATTCGAACAGGGCGACAGTGGCGTCGAAGTGGGGCGGTGCCTTGAGGCAGGCGCCGCACAGGCTGCTGCCCGGAGTCGGCAGGGCGCACACGGGGCAGCGCTGGGCAGCGAGGCGCGGCAGGGCGCCAGCGCACTCGGTGCATAACAGGCTGTCGCCGCTGGCGGCGCCGCAGACGAAGCAGTCCTGGGGCAGCAGCCAGGCCGCTGCCCGGCGCAAAAACCCTTCAAGAGCGGGGGAAATTGACAAGGACCGACCCGATCAAGGATGATTCGGCCTCCGATTGTATCCGGGAAGTCGTCATGTCCGCCGTCCTGCAAGACCCCCAGCCAGCCGCCGCCACGAAGTGGACCAAGGAAGCCGTCGAAACCTTGTTCGCTTTGCCTTTCAACGACTTGCTCTTTCATGCCCAGCAGGTGCACCGGGCCCATTTCGATGCCAACGCGGTGCAGCGCTCGACCCTGCTGTCGGTCAAGACTGGCGGCTGCTCCGAAGATTGCGGCTACTGCTCCCAGTCGGCCCGGCACAAGACGGGGCTGGAAGCCGAGAAGCTGATGCCCATCGACGAGGTGGTGGCAGCGGCCCGGGCCGCCAAGGACAAGGGCGCGTCGCGCTTCTGCATGGGCGCCGCCTGGCGCGGCCCGAAGCAGCGCGATCTGGAAGAAGTGGCGGAAATGATCCGGGCGGTGAAAGCCCTGGGCCTGGAGACCTGCGTCACCCTGGGCATGCTCAAGGAGGGGCAGGCCGAGCAGCTGCGCCAGGCGGGCCTGGACTACTACAACCACAACCTGGACACGGCGCCCGAGTTCTATGGCCACGTCATTACCACCCACAGCCAGCAGGATCGCCACGACACGCTGCACAAGGTGCGCGAGGCGGGCATCAAGGTATGTTGCGGCGGCATCATCGGCATGGGCGAGTCGCGCCGCGACCGGGCCAGCCTGATCGCCGAGCTGGCCAACCTGGAGCCGCAGCCCGACTCCGTGCCCATCAACAATCTGGTGGCCATCCCCGGCACGCCCCTGGCGGGCGCCGAGCCGGTCGATCCCTTCGAGTTCGTGCGCACCATCGCCTGCGCCCGCATCACCATGCCCAGGAGCTTCGTGCGCCTGTCGGCCGGGCGCCAGCAGATGTCCGACGAGCTGCAGGCCCTGTGCTTCCTGGCTGGCGCCAACTCGATCTTCTACGGCGACAAGCTGCTCACCACGGGCAACCCCGAGGCCGACAGGGACGAGAAACTGTTCGCGCGCCTGGGCCTGCACGCCATCTGAACTTGCCGCGGCGGCAGCGGTCCCCCGGGCATGAACGACAGCCGCTACCGCCCCGACCCCGCCGTGGTGCGCCGCGCCTTCGCGCGCGCCGCGGGCGGCTACGACGCCGCCGCACAGCTGCAGCGGGAGATCGCCGCGCGCATGGCGGCACGCCTCGACTACGTCAAGATTTCACCAGGACTGGTGGTGGATGCCGGCTGCGGCACCGGGGACGATCTGCGCCTGCTGGGTGCCCGCTATCCCCAGGCCCGGCGCGCCGGCTTCGACCTGGCCCTGCCCATGGCGGCGGCCGCGCGCGACAAGACGCCCTGGTACCGGCGCAAGCTCGCCGCCCTGGCCGGGCGCGAGCCCGCCTTTCTGTGCGCCGACATGGGGCGCGTCCCCCTGCGCAGCGGTTGTGCGGGCCTGCTGTGGTCCAACCTCGCCTTGCACTGGGTGGCCGACCCCCTGGCCGCCTTCAAGGAGATGCACCGGGTACTGGAAGTGGGCGGGCTGCTCATGTTCTCCACCGTCGGCCCCGATACCTTGAAGGAACTGCGCGGCGCCTTCGCCGCGGCGGACGAGGGCGCCCACGTGCACCGCTTCATCGACATGCACGATCTGGGCGACATGCTGGTCGCCGCCGGCTTCGCCGATCCGGTCATGGACATGGAAATGATCACCGTCACCTATGGCAGCGTGGACGACCTGATGCGCGATCTGCGCGCCACCGGTTCACACAACGCCCTGGCCGGCCGCCCGCGCGGCCTGACCACCCCGCGCCGCCTGGCACGCGTGCGTGCCGCCTACGAGCAACTGCGGCACGACGGCCGCCTGCCGTCGACCGTGGAAGTGGTCTATGGCCACGCCTGGAAGCCGCAGCCGCGCGTCACTGCGGATGGCCGCGCCATCGTGCGCCTGGACAGGCTGCACAAGCCGCGATGAAGCGCGCCAAGCAGAAGGTGCGGACCTTCAGGCCGCGCAACCCTCTCGCCCTCGAGCCGCTGCTGGCCAAGGGCGGCGCCCACGAGCG
>JBMOQT010000100.1:0-11479 GCA_049320945.1 Pseudomonadota bacterium | reverse complement strand
TGCTGACGGGGGAGGAGCTGATAGGCTTTATCGTGCTGGCCCGGCCCAGAACCCGGGTGGACGTCAATTGGGAAGTGCTGGACCTGCTCAAGTCGGCGGGACGCCAGGCGGCCAGCTATCTGGGCCAGATGCTGGCGGCCGAGGCGCTGCTCGAGGCGAAGAAGTTCGATGCCTTCAACAAGATGTCCGCCTTTGTCGTGCACGACATCAAGAACCTGGTCGCCCAGCTCTCCCTGCTGCTCAAGAACGCGGAGCGGCACAGCGGCAATCCGGAATTCCAGAAGGACATGCTCGACACCATCGAGCATGTGGTCGAGCGCATGAAGAATCTGCTGCTGCAGTTGCGGGCGGGCACCCAGCCCGTCGATCAGCCGAGGCCGGTGGATCTGGAAGAGGTGGTGCGCCGTGTGCATCGATCCAAGTCGGACCACAAGCCAGCGGTGACGCTGGAAGCAGAAAAGGATATCCTGGCCCTGTGCCACGCCGAGCGCATGGAGCGCGTGATCGGGCACCTGGTACAGAATGCCCTGGAAGCGACGCCCGAAGACGGACGCGTGTGGATTCGCCTCGCCCGGGAAGGGGACCGGGCGCTCATCGAAGTGGGCGACACCGGCCATGGCATGAGCGCGGAATTCGTGCGGGATCGCCTGTTCAAGCCGTTCCAGTCCACCAAGCACGCGGGAATGGGCATCGGAGCGTACGAAAGCCAACAATATGTGGCGGAGCTGGGAGGAAAAATCGCAGTGGATAGCCGACTGAATCACGGCACGCGGGTGCGTGTCTCGCTGCCGCTGTATGCCGAGCCCGCGGCCCAACGCCGGGAGGTGGCATGAACGACAAACGCCGCCCCCTGCTCATCGTCGAGGACGATCCGGCCCTGCAGAAGCAGATGCGCTGGGCCTTCGATCAGTACGAAGTCATACTGGCGAGCGACCGCGAGACTGCCCTCTCGCAGTTGCGCCGCAGCGAGCCCGCGGTGGTCACCATGGATCTCGGGCTGCCGCCGGATCCCGACGGCACGACGGAAGGGTTCCGCTTGCTGCAGGAAATGCTGTCCCTGGCACCTGACGTCAAGGTCATCGTGTTGACCGGCCAGCACGATCGCTCCAATGCCATCAAGGCGGTGGGCATGGGGGCCTACGATTTCTTCGCCAAGCCTTTCGAGCCGGAAATCCTCGGCATGACCATAGACCGGGCATTCCGGCTGTACGACCTGCAGCAGGAGAACAAGCGGCTGGACGCCATGCGCCAGCACGACGCCCTGGGCGGACTGCTGACGCGCGACCCGGACATGCTGCGCATCTGCCGCACCGTGGAGAAGGTGGCCGGCACCGGCGCCACGGTGATGCTGTTGGGCGAAAGCGGCACCGGCAAGGAGATGCTGGCGCGCGGCGTGCACGATCTTTCGCCGCGGCGCAAGGAGCGTTTCGTCGCCATCAATTGCGCCGCCATTCCCGAGACGCTGCTGGAAAGCGAGCTGTTCGGCTACGAGAAGGGGGCGTTCACCGGCGCCGCCAAGACGACGCCGGGCAAGCTCGAGGTGGCCAACCGCGGCACCCTGTTCCTGGACGAGATCGGCGATCTGCCCGCAGCCCTGCAGGCCAAGCTGCTGCGCTTTCTCCAGGAGCGCGTCATCGAGCGCGTGGGCGGCCGGGAGGAGATTCCGGTGGACGTGCGCGTGGTGTGCGCCACCCACCAGAACCTGCGGGCGCTGATCAAGGAAGGGCGCTTCCGCGAGGACTTGTATTACCGGCTGGCGGAAATCGTCGTCGACATCCCGCCCCTGCGCAGCCGCCACGGCGACGCGGTCCTGCTGGCGCGCGCCTTCATGCAGAGGTTTGCCGAAGAACAGAAGCGCAGCGCCATGACCCTGACCCAGGAGGCGGTGGATGCCGTCGAGGCCTATCAATGGCCGGGCAACGTGCGCGAGCTGGAGAACTGCATCAAGCGCGCCGTGATCATGGCCGAGTCCAACCGCATCGGGGTGGAAGACCTGGGGCTGGAACCGGTCGAGCCGGACTCCGGCATGCTGAATCTGCGCCAGGTGCGTGAAGAGGCGGAGAGGCGCGCGGTGGTCCGGGTATTGAGCAAGGTAAACGGAAACATCGCGCGTGCCGCGGAGATCCTCGGGGTGAGCCGCCCGACGCTGTACGACCTGATGCATCGTTTCGGCCTGAAGTAGGAAACCCATTCCGACTGGAGCAAGGAAATCACATGAGCCAACATAGGTCGTCCGGCCGCCTGGGCCGTGCCATCGCGTCGGGTTTGCTGCTTGCGCTGCTTCTGGGCTGCGGCGACAACCCGGATACCCTGGTCGCCTCCGCCAAGGAGTACGCCGCCAAGAACGACCACAAGGCGGCGAGCATCCAGCTCAAGAACGCGCTGCAAAAAAATCCCGAGCACGCGGAAGCCCGTTTCCTGCTCGGCCAGGCGGAGCACCGAAACGGTGACCTGCTTGCCGCCGAGAAGGAGTTGCGCAAGGCCCACGAGCTGGGCTATGCGGCCGACGAAGTGGTGCCGCTGCTGGCGCAGGTCATGCTGGAGCTGGGGCAGGCGCAGAAGGTGGTGTCGGAGTTCTCCCAGGTGCAGCTGACTGCGCCCGAGGCCAAGGCACGCCTGCTGGCCACCCTGGGCACGGCCCAGCTCACCCAGGGCAAGATCGAAACCGCCGCCAAGACGCTCGACGAGGCCCTGGCGGCCAAGGCCGACCTGCCGGCGGCCCTGCTGGCCCAGGCGCGCCTGAAGGCGATCGGCAATGACCTGGCCGCAGCCGACGCCTTGGTCGATAACGTCCTGGCCAAATCGCCGGATTTCCTCGACGCCCTGCTCCTCAAGGCGGAATTGCTGATGGCGCAAGGCAGGAGCGAGGACGCCGTCAAGACCTACGAGCGCGTTCTTGCCCTGCGGCCCGACAACATGCCGGCGCGCGGCGCGCTGTTCTCGATACACATGCGCCAAAAACGCATGGAGGCGGCCGGGGCGCAACTGGCGGAGATGAAGAAGCTCGCCCCCCGGGAGCCGCGCGTGCGTTACCTGGAAGCGGTGTATGCCTATCGCCAGCGCAACCTGGCGGAGGCCAGGGAGGCGATCCAGCAGGTGCTGGGCATCGCGCCCAATCATGGGCCGAGCAACCTGCTGGCGGGCATGCTGGAGTTCGAGAGCAACTCGCTGCTGAAGGCCGAGATTCACCTGCAGAAGGTGCTGGAACGGGCGCCGCGCCAGCTGCTGGCGCGCCGTCTGCTCACCTCCATCTACGTGCGCACCGGCCGTGCCGACAAGGCCCTCGACACCATCAAGCCGGCACTGGAATTCGCCCCGAATGATCCGTCGGTATTGATCGCCGCCGGGGAAGCCCATATGGCGGCGGGCAGCCTGGACAAGGCGGAAGATTACTTCGAGAAAGCCGCCAAGCTGGATGCCAGGAGCACCGCGGCCCGCACCAGGCTGGGCCTGACCCGCGTCGCCCTGGGCGAGGTGAGCGAAGGCTTCCGGGAGCTGGAGACGGCCGCCGAGCTGGACGAAAAGAACGTCCAGGCCGACTGGGCCCTGGTGCTCGCCCATCTGCGGCGCCGGGAAGCGGATCAGGCCCTCAAGGCCCTGGACAATCTGGAGCGCAAGCTGCCCGCCAGCCCCGCCCCCCACAATCTGCGTGCCGCGGCCCTGCTGCTCAAGAAGGATGTGCCGGGGGCGCGCAAGAGCCTGGAGCGGGCACTGGAGATCGAACCGACCTTTTTCCCGGCGGCGCTGAACCTGGCGCGGCTGGACATGCAGGAGAAGAACGCGGACGCCGCGCAGAAGCGCTTCACCGATCTGCTGCAGAGGGATCCCAAGAACGTCCAGGCCCTGCTGGCGCTGGCGCAATTGAAGCGGGAAATCGGTGGCGATGCCAAGGAGATCCAGGGGCTGCTGGAGCGGGCCATCGTGGCCGATCCGTCGTCCGCCCCCGCACGTGCTGCGCTGATCGGCCACCACCTGGCGCGCAAGGACACCAAGGCGGCCCTGAATGCCGCGCAGGAGGCGCAGGCGGCCCTGCCCGATCGCGCCGACATCCTGGAGCTGGTGGGCGGCGCCCAGCAGGCGGCGGGCGAGGTGAACCAGGCCATCGCCACCTACAAGAAGCTGGAAGCCATGGTCCCCAATTCGCCGGTGCCGCTGATGCGCCTGGCCGCGGCTTATCTGGCCGCCAAGGACTTGGATGGCGCGTTGCAGGCTTTCCAGAAGGCCCTGCGCATGAAGCCCGACCTGATCGATGCCCAGCGCGGCGTCATCGCCATCCATCTGCAGGCCGGGCGCACGAAGGAAGCCCTGGCCGTGGCGCGCGAGGTGCAGAAGCAGAACCCGAAAGCGGCGGTGGGTTACATGCTGGAAGGCGACGTGCGCATCTCGCAAAAGCAATGGGGTGAGGCCGAGGCGGTTTTCCGCGAAGGGCTCAGGAAGAATCCCGGTCCCGAACTGGCCATCCGCCTGCACCAGGTGCTGAATCAGGAAGGCAAGGCAGCGGAAGCGGACAAGTTCATCAATGGCTGGCTGAAGGATCGTCCCCAGGATCTGCTGGTCCGGGAATACCTGGCCCAGCGGGCCATGGCCGGCGGACGGCATCAGGCCGCCGCCGAGCACTACCGCGCCATCCTGCGCAGCCAGCCCAACAATCCCGTCGTGCTCAACAACCTGGCCTGGGCCGAAGGCCAGATGAAGGACCCCAAGGCCCTCGAGCACGCGGAGAAGGCGCTGTCCCTGGCGCCCGACAATCCCGCCATTCTTGACACCATGGGCATGCTCCTGGTGGGCGCGGGCAAGCCGGCGCAAGGCCTCGAAATGCTGCAGAAGGCGGTGGATCGGGCGCCGGACCACCATGGCATACGGCTCAACTATGCCAAGGCGCTGATCGCCGCCGGCAAGAAGGACGCGGCGCGCAAGGAGCTGGAGGCGCTGGTCGCCCTGGGGGACAGGTTCGTGGGCAAGGACGAGGCGGCGTCGCTGCTAAAATCCCTGTAGCAAACCCACAATCATCGCAGCAAGAAAGGAATTGCAAGAATGACTACCATCGCCGTCGTCGGCCTCGGCTATGTCGGGTTGCCCCTAGCCGTCGAATTCGGCAAGAAATATCCCACCATCGGCTACGATCTGTCGGCCGAAAAGGTGGCGAGCTATCGGCGCTTCGTGGATCCCACCGGGGAAGTCACCACGGAGGAGCTCAAGGCGGCGTCCCGGTTGACGCCCACCACTGACCCAAAGGCCCTGGGCGATGCCGATTTCATCGTCGTGGCCGTGCCCACCCCGGTGGATGAGGCTCATCAGCCGGATTTCGGGCCCCTGATCGGCGCCAGCGAGGCGGTGGGGCGGCACATGAAGAAGGGGGTCACGGTGGTGTTCGAATCCACCGTCTATCCCGGTGCCACGGAAGAGGTGTGTGTACCGGTCATCGAGAAACTGTCCGGGATGAAGTGGCAGCGCGATTTCTTCGTGGGCTATTCCCCCGAGCGCATCAACCCGGGCGACAAGGAACACACGCTGACAAAGATCGTGAAAGTGGTCGCCGGCGACACGGCGGAAACCCTGGAGCGGGTGGCGAGCATCTACGGCAGCATCATCACCGCAGGCGTGCATCGCGCCAGCAGCATCAAGGTGGCGGAGGCGGCCAAGGTCATCGAGAACACCCAGCGCGACCTCAATATCGCTCTCATGAACGAGCTGTCGCTGATCTTCGGCAAGATCGGCATCGATACCCTGGAAGTGCTGCAGGCAGCGGGCACCAAGTGGAACTTCCTGCCTTTCCGTCCGGGCCTGGTGGGTGGCCACTGTATCGGCGTGGACCCCTACTACCTGACCCATAAGGCCGAGATGCTGGGCTATCACCCCCAGGTGATTCTCGCCGGCCGCCGCATCAACGACGGCATGGGCAAGTACGTGGCCGAGCAGACCGTCAAGCAGCTGGTGCGCGCCGGCTCGACGGTGAAGGGTGCCAAGGTCAATGTACTGGGACTGACCTTCAAGGAAGACTGCCCCGACCTGCGCAACTCGCGCGTCATCGACGTGATACGCGAGCTCCAGTCCTACGGCGCGGACGTGCACGTGCATGACCCGGTCGCCGACGCCAAGGAGGCCATGCACGAATACGGTGTGACTCTCGACACCTGGGAGTCGCTGCCGCGGGCCGAGGCGGTGGTGGCGGCCGTGGCCCACAGGCAGTACAAGGCCATGCCCCTGGAGCGCCTGCTGCAGAAGGTGGCGCCCAAGGGCGTGTTCGTGGACGTGAAGAGCCAGTACGACCCAAGGCAGCTCGCCGAGTGCGGCCTGGTCGTGTGGCGGCTGTAGGCGTCCTCCCGTCCGGCGCGGAAAGCGAGCCATGTCCGGTGCCGAGCTTATCCGTTCCCGCTGCCTGGTTCTGGCGCTGCCCGCCGGCCTGGCGGCTGCATCCTGGGCGGCACTGGCGGACGAGCCGGAGGCGCTGCTGACCCAGGCGGTGGCTCACGAACACGGGGAAGGGGTGCCCAAGGATCTCGCCAGGGCGGCGGACCTGTATTGCCAGGCGGCGAAGCTGGGCCATGCGGAAGGCTATTACGGTCTGGGCTGGATGTATGCCAATGGCCGCGGCGTGGCGCGCGATGACAGCATGGCCGCCACCCTGTTCGACGAGGCGGCGCGCCGCGGCCACGGCCATGCGCCCCAGGTCCTGCGCTTCCTGGGCGAGCCGGGCGGCATCCTGCCGGAGTGCCTGCGGCCGGAGCCCGTGGCAGCCGAGGAGGTCGACGAGATCGAGGTCGAGGTGGCGGATACGCCGGAGCGGCGCAAGGTCGTCGAACTGGTGCACAAGCTGGCCCCGGAATACAGCGTCAGCCCGCGCCTGGCTCTCGCCGTGATCGCCGCCGAGTCCGATTTCAACCCCCGTGCCCGCTCCCCCAAGAACGCCCAGGGTCTGATGCAGCTCATCCCGGAAACGGCCACGCGCTTCAATGTGCGTAATCCCTACGATCCGGTGCAGAACATCCGCGGCGGGCTCGCCTATCTGCGCTGGCTGCTGGCCTACTTCCGCGGCAACGTGGCGCTGGTGGCCGCCGGCTACAACGCCGGCGAGGGAACGGTGGACCGCTATCGCGGCATTCCGCCCTACGCCGAGACGCGCGGCTACGTGAGGCGCATCCTGCAGTTGTTCAAGAAGGATGTCCATCCCTACGATGAAACGGTCACGGAGCCCTCGCCCGAGCTGCACCGTTTCCGGCTGGTACCGCGGTAAGCGGAGAGTACGAACATGTGGGGCGGGGTGATGCGGCTATGGCTCCTGGGCATCCTTGTCCTGCCGCTGTGTGCGGCGGCCGAAGACATGGTCGAAGTGATCGAGCGGGTCAAGCCGTCCATCGTCGCCGTCGGCACTTACCAGAAAACCCGCAGTCCCGCCTTCAAGTTCCGTGGCACCGGTTTCGTTGTGGGCGATGGGACCTGGGTCGCCACCAATGCCCACGTCCTTCCCGAAAAGATGACGGAAGACCAGCAGGAGGTTCTGGCGATCACGGCGCGCACCGCCAGCGGCAAGGAATTCATCCTGCGTCCGGCCCGGGTCGCCGCCACGGACCGGGCCCATGATGCGGCTTTGCTCAAGATCGAAGGACCGGCGCTGCCGGCCCTCCCCCTGGGGGATTCGGCGGCGGTGCGCGAGGGAAAGAACTATGCCTTCACCGGCTATCCCATCGGCAGCGTGCTGGGATTGTTTCCCGTAACCCACCGGGCCATGATCGCCGCCGTGACGCCCATCGCCATACCCAGCGGCAACGCCCGGGGGCTGGATGCGAAAGTGATCCGGCGCATCAGCGAAGGGCCGTTCGCCGTGTTCCAGCTGGACGCCACGGCCTATCCCGGCAACAGCGGCAGCCCCCTGTACGATCCCGCCACGGGCGAAGTGGTGGGCATCGTGAACATGGTTTTCGTCAAGGGCACCAAGGAAGCCGCCCTGAGCAATCCCAGCGGCATCAGCTTCGCCGTTCCCATCCAGTATTTGCGGCAGTTGCTGGGCACGGCGAAGTAGTGCGGGTGCTTCCTTACCTCGCCTCGCCGCCCGCCAGCGCCGGGCGCAGCGCCTTGACTGTCAGGTGGTAGGCGAGCAGGTGCGGCGGCATGCGCAGCCAATGGGCGCGCAGGAACAGGGCCTGGCGTGCCAGCAGCGTGCGCCGGTCGACCTGGTCCAGGGTGCGCGGCAGAAGCGCGTGTTCCATCAGCTTGTCCATCAACCGGCGCACCAGGGCGTTCGGCTCTCCCCGGCGCGCGGCCTCCAGCGCCGGCTCCGGCACTTGTGTCCCGACCAGGGCGCTGGCGTAGCGCAGGGCATAGTACAGCGGCCGCGCCAGGCCCAGCTCGGCGGCACGGGCGGCGAGCGCCGGCCAGAATTCCGGCTGCACGCCGAAGTGGCCCAGGAGGGCATCGAGGTCCACCAGGTCGCGCAGGGCATGGTCGAACTCGCTGTCATGGAACAAGTGGGTGGCGCAGTGCAGGACCATGTCCGCCGGCTGCAGCATGTGCACCTGCGGGTGTCCCGGCACCGGCACCGCGGCCGCCAGCAGTTTCGCCGCGTCGGGGGGGCGGCGGGTGGTCTGGGGGAGGATGTTGTGATGCACGTCCACCGTGGTCTGGCGGCGGATGTGCTGCATCGGCGGCAGTTCGTGCATCCAGCGGCGGTAGTAGCGCTGGTCGTAGGCGTTGCGGTGGGTGGTGGCCCAGCCGTGCAGCATGAGGGCCGCTTCCGCCTGGGCCAGCCGCGCCTTCGGCACCAGGATGTCCACGTCCGAGAACAGGCGCCCGGCCGCCGGCGGCAGGCGCGCCAGGGTGTAGGCGGTGCCCTTGAGCACCAGCAGGGGCAGGGCCGCGGGCGCCAGCGCCCGGCGCAAGTACTCCACCTCCCGCGCCACGGAGACTTCATGATGGCGCGCCAGGACGAGGGAGGAGCGCAGCGCGGCGCGCGGACCGGCGGGAATCCGCTCCAGTCCGCCCTGGGCCTCCAGCAGGGCGGCAAGGCGCGCCAGCAGGTTGGTGCGGCGCGCCGCCCGGACCAGCCGGTCCCAGTCCTGGCCGGTCAGCGCCGGCAGGCGTGTGGGCTGGCGCAGGAGCCGGATCAGCAACGGCCACGTCGTCATGGCTTCGTCATCAACCGTTCCAGCCCGGCCAGCGCCGCGTCCAGGTCGGGGTAGGCCAGCTCAAAGCCGGGGCAGCGATCCGCGACGGCGGCGAAGCAGTCGAAGCCACCGGCGCCGTGCAGGTGGTAGTTGAAGCTGTTGCCCGCCAGTCCCATGAACACGCGGGCCGGCGACAGCCGTTGAAGGCCCGGGGCACTGCCCGTCTGGTAGCGGGGGAACACGATCCACCGGGGCGGCGCGGGCTCCGCGGCGCGGGTGACGCTGTCGCCGGGAGCGCGCATGTGGGCGACGGTGCCTTTCTGCGTGTCCCGCGTCACCGGCCCGATGACGGCGTCAGGCGCGAAGCTCCGGATGAGGTCGATGGATGCGTTCTTCAAGCTGACCGGGCGCGGAAAGGGCGTAAGCAGTCCGCTTTCGGCGTCGAACAGGGCGAGCTCGTCGGACAGCAGGCGCCATCCCCGGTGCACCAGGGCGGCGCACAGGGTGCTCTTGCCCGAGCCTGGCGTACCCGGCAGCACCAGGGCGGCGCCGTCCTTCTCCACGACGGCGGCATGCACCATCAGATGCTGCAGGCAGTGGTTGGTGACGCACCAGTTGAGTCCCCATTCGAACAGCGCCAAGGCGTGGCCGGCGGGCAGCGGTTCGAAGGGCGTATGATCGTCAAAGCGGAACACGATCTTGGGCCGAAAGTGCCGGCGCCAGGGGCTGGCGGCGTCGAGGCTGACGTGAAAGTCGGCAAAGCCCGGCTCGTCGAGCACGTCGTAATCAGCGTAAAGGCAGCTCATGGCCGGGACCAGTTCCTCCAGCCGCGAGCGCAGGCGGACGACGACCGGGGGCAGGGACAGGGATAGCCCCGGGGTGCGCAGGCGGTGCGCCAGGTCTTCGGACGACAGTTGCGATAGCTTCATGACACGCGGCGCAACGGATGAAAGGCGCGGATGCTAGCGGGAAGCCGCGTCAAATCTCACCAGCTCGGCTTGCTGCAGGGCGGACAGGGCCGATTGTACCGCCGCGGTCAATTCCGCGTCGGCCTCGATGCCGTGGTTGTGGGCAATGACGCTCGCCAATCGCGAGGAAGAAAGTCCGTCCGGCGTGCGCTGCAGGATTTCGAGGACATCGCACGCCAGGCGCTCGAGCAGGTGGACGCTGCCGCTTGCCTGGTCGTAGGCTACACCCTCGTCCTCCCAGACGCGCAGGCGCAGGGCTCCAGCACGGGGGACAAGCCACCGGCCGCGGGTGGCCGGTTCAGGAATCATGGAACAGATGGAGCGACGGATTGCGCCGGACTAGCCCCATCAGAGCGCAGCATTGCCGACCAGGACGTCGAGCCACGCGCGCGATTCCGCGTAGCCCCAGGTGACGCCGGCCACTGGCGACCATTCCCCGGCCGGGCCCATGACCCCGTTCCACATGGTGGTGATCTGGGTCGTGGTGAACCCCGCCGCCGCACCGAGAAGCAGGGCATCCAGGTAGGCGCAGACGCAGTCGCGGGCGAAGGAGACGACTTGGTCGCTGTTGTCGCCATTGGCCCACAACACCTGGTAGAGGGTGGCGGCGCCGAAGGTGGTGGTCTGGGTCTGGCTGCCGGACTTGTATTGGAAGCTGTCGCCGCTGCGCGACGTGAAGCCGACACCGGAAAAAGTGCGGGGGTCGTCACTGGAAAGATGGTTCTTCCAATACCCATGGGAGTGGCAATCCGCGAACCGGTCGGGGCGCAAGCTCGTCGCCGGGTTGGCAGCGAGCGAGGCGAACACCATGGGCGACATGCACTGTCCCTGGGCGAAAGACGGTCGGCTCGCCAGAGTCATGATCAGCGGCGTCGCCGCCAATCCGCCCTTGAGCAGGCGGCGCCGGCGTTCCTGGTAGGCAGAGCTCATTGCCGAACCCTGGTTTGCCGCTGCGCGTTCCTCTGCTCGGTCGTCGGTGCGAATCGGGTCGGTCATGGTCGGGCTGCGGGCTGTTTTTTGTAGCTTAGCTTGTTCCGGCTGCGAGTGCCACGGAGTCAGTCGCGTCCTACAATAGGCAGGAAGTTATAAGCAAGTTTCCTGCCTTTGTTTGGTAAGGGTTTGAGCTGTCAAAATAATTGTCGTGCCTTTGGACGCCGGCAAGGCGTATCGGCAGCGTCGTGTAAAAATGTTCGACATTTGTTTCCTGGCGGATGGCCATGATCCCTGAATACTGGAGTGAGGCCAGCCGGGTCCTGTCGCGCCGGGACCCGGTGATGGCGGGGCTCGTGCGCCAGTATCGCGACTCCTGCCTGCGCCGGCGCAGCCGGCCCTTCGTCACCCTGGCCCGCTCCATCGTCGCCCAGCAGATCTCGGTGAAGGCGGCCGACGCCGTGTGGTCGCGCCTCACCG
>JBMOQT010000099.1:0-11812 GCA_049320945.1 Pseudomonadota bacterium | reverse complement strand
AATTGGTCGGGTAGTCGTCCAGCACGCCGGGCGGGGCGATGACGAAGAAGTTTACCCGCATGGAGTCCCAGTCCAGCTGGCGCAGGCTGGTGATCGGCGCCGCCAGCCGCTGGCCGGCGATTTCGTAGGTGAGCATATCGCCCAGGGCCAGTCCCAGGGTTTCGGCCAGTCCCTGCTCCACCGAGAACTGGGGCCGGCCCGCCGCGCCGGGGGCAAACCAGCGTCCGGCGGCGATGCGGTTGCCCTCGGGTACCTGGGCCATCCACGATAGGTTGAACTCCCGTTCCACCAGCCGCTGGGCGCGTTCGTTCTCGTAGTCGGCGGGGGTCACCGGCCGGTCGTTCACCGCCACCAGGCGCCCGCGCACCATGGGTAGCAGCTCCGGCGCCGACAATCCACGGGCGGCGAAGAACTGGCGCACGGGCTCGCGCTGCTCCGGCTGGATGTTGATGACGAAGCGGTTGGGGGCATCGGGCGGCACGCTGTGCTGCCACGTCCGGACCAGGTCGTCGTGGGCCAGCGTCAGGAGCAGCAGGGCCGTCATGCCTATGCCCAGGGCCACCGCCTGCACCACGCTAGAGCCCAGGCGCCGCGCCAGGGAGGCGATGCCATAGCGCCAGCCCGCCCCGCCCATGCCACGCACCCGGCGCGCCAGCCCCAGGGCCAGCCGCGCCGCGACGGCATAGACCACGACGGCCCCGGCGAAGCCCCCCAGCACCCACAGGCCCAGTTTCAGCTCCCCGGCCATGGCCAGGATCAGCAGCGCCAGTACCGCCGCGCCGAATACGTAGGAGCGCGCCGCGATGGGCTCGCTGCCTGCCCATTCGCGCCGCAGCACGCGCACCGTGGGCACGTTGCGCAGGCGCGCGAGCTGGGGCGCGGCAAAGCCCACCAGCAGCGTCATGCCCACCGCCAGTCCATAGGCGAAGGGTGGCCACGAGGGCGCCGGCAGTGTCGTGGCGAGCAGATCCGCCAGCAGGTATTCCAGCACCCGCTGGGCGCCGAAGCCGACGGCGCAGCCGACCACCGAAGCGATCAGGCCCAGCAGCAGGAACTCGCCCAGGTAGATGGCCAGCACCTGGTTCTGCCGGGCACCCAGAACACGCATCACGGCGCAGCCGTCCAGGTGGCGCTGCATGAAGCGCCGCGCCCCCAGCCCCACGGCCACCGCCGCCAGCACCACTGCCAGCAGCGCCGCCAGGCGCAGGAATTTCTGGGCCCGGTCCAGGGCGGAGCGCACCTCGGGGCGGGCGTTGTCTATGCTCTCCAGGCGCTGGCCGCGGCCCAGGCGCTGTTCGGCCCATTTGCGGTAGGCGGCGACTGCCGCCTCCTCGCCGGCCACGTGCAGGCGGTAGGCCACGCGGCTGCCCACCTGGATCAGGCGGGTGGCCGGCAAATCGTCTGCATGCACCAGCAGACGCGGCGCGATGTTGAACAGGTTGATGCCCCGGTCGGGTTCCAGGGTCAGCACCGCGGCCACGGTGAGGCGGGATTCGCCCACGGTCACCTGGTCGCCCACCTTCAGCCCCAGGGCCGAAGCCAGGCGCTCGTCGGGCCACACGCTGCCGCGGGCCGGCGTGTCGCGTGTCTCCCGGTCCGGCTGGTTGATGTCCGGAGCGACGCGTAGCGTCCCGCGCAGGGGATAGCCCGGCGCCACGCCCTTGATGTCCGCCAGCTGGGCCTGGTCGCGGCCGCTGACCATGCTGGGGAAACTGAGGCTGTAGGCCACGTGCAGGCCGCGCCGGCGCGCCTCGTCGGCGAAAGACGAGTCCCAGGGATGGTCGGCGATCAGCAGCAGGTCGCCGCCCAGGAGCTGATGGGCCTCCCGGTCCAGGGCGCGCCCCAGGCGGTCGGTGAAGAAGCTGACGCTGGTGAGGCTGGCCACGGCGAGCACCATGGCAAGCAGGAGCAGACGCAGCTCGCCGGCGCGGAAATCCCGCAGCAGCATGGTCCACGCCAGGGAGAACTTGCCCATTGGGGATCAGGAAAACTCTTTCAGCCGGTCCACCGCCTGCTCGATGCGCTCCAGCGGAATGACGTCGAGGCCCTTGATGGCCTGCCTGGGGGCGTTGGCCTTGGGCACCAGGGCGTGGGTGAAGCCCAGCTTGGCCGCTTCCTTGAGGCGTTCCTGGCCGCGCGGTGCCGGACGGATTTCGCCCGCCAGGCCGATCTCGCCGAAGGCCACCAGCTTGCCCGGCAGGGGCCGGTCACGCAGGCTGGAGACGACGGCGAGCAGCACTGCCAGGTCCGCAGCCGGCTCGCCGATGCGCACCCCGCCCACGGCATTGACGAACACATCCTGGTCGAAGCACACGATGCCCGCATGGCGGTGCAGCACCGCCAGCAGCATGGCCAGTCGGTTCTGCTCCAGGCCCACGCACAGGCGCCGCGGGCTGGGCGTGTGGGCCGGGTCCACCAGCGCCTGGATCTCCACCAGCAGGGGGCGCGTGCCCTCCTGGGTCACCAGGACGCAGGAGCCGGCCACTTCGCGCTCGTGGTGGGACAGGAACAGGGCCGAGGGGTTCGACACGCCGCGCAGGCCCCGATCGGTCATGGCGAACACGCCCAGCTCGTTCACCGCGCCGAAGCGGTTCTTGAAGGCGCGGATCAGGCGGAAGCTGGAGTTGGTGTCGCCTTCGAAGTACAGCACCGTGTCCACGATGTGCTCCAGCACCCGCGGCCCGGCCAGGGCTCCCTCCTTGGTGACATGGCCGACGAAAATCACCGTGGTGCCGGACTGCTTGGCGTGGCGCGTGAGCTGGGCAGCGCACTCGCGCACCTGGGCCACGGAGCCGGGCGCCGACTGCAGCGCCTCCGAGTAGAGGGTCTGGATGGAATCGATCACCGCCACCCGCGGCCGCTGCTCGACCAGCGCCGCGACGATCTTCTCCAGCTGGATTTCCGTGAGCAGCTGCAGCCCGCTCACGGGCAGTTGCAGCCGGCGCGCGCGCAGCGCCACTTGCTCGGCCGACTCTTCCCCGCTCACGTACAGGGCGGGAAAGTTCTCGTTCATGCGCGCCAGGGCCTGCAGCAGGAGGGTCGATTTGCCGATGCCCGGATCGCCGCCGATGAGCACCACGCCCCCTGGCACCAGGCCGCCGCCCAGCACCCGGTCGAACTCCTCGATGCCGGTGGCGATGCGCTCCTCTTCCCGCGGGCTGATGTCCGACAGCAGCTGCAGGCGTCCGCTGCCGGCCACGGAAGCGTAGCGGTTGGCCCCCGGTGCCGGTTCCAACCGGGTCTCCACCAGGGTGTTCCAGGCATTGCAGTGGGGACATTGCCCCTGCCACTTGGGCGCCTGGCCGCCGCATTCGGTGCAGGTATAGACGGATTTCTGTTTGGCCACGATGGCTGTCACGCTTCCACGACGGGCACGCGCCGTGCCAGGGCGCAGAACAGTTGATAGCTGATGGTGCCCGCCGCCATGGCCACTTCGTCGGCCGGCAGCCCCCGGCCCCACAAGGTCACAGGCGAGCCGATGCCGGCGCGCGGAACGGGCGTGAGATCCACGCACAGCATGTCCATGGATACCCGCCCCAGCAGGCGGGTGCGCACCCCTTCCACCAGCACCGGCGTGCCCGTGGGGGCATGGCGCGGATAGCCGTCGGCATAGCCGCAGGCCACCACGCCCACGCGCGTCGGCCCGTCCGCCATGAACAGCCCGCCGTACCCGACCCGGTCGCCGGGCTGCAGCTGGTGCACCGCGATGATCTCGGCTGCCAGGGTCATCACAGGCCGCAGGTCCAGGTCGGCGGCGCTGTGCAACTGCGGGCACGGCGAACCGCCGTAGAGCATGATACCGGGGCGCACCCAGTCCCCATGGGCCTCGGGAAAGCGCAGCAGAGCGGCGGAGTTGCACAGGCTCACGGGGTGGCGGTACCCGGCCACCGCTTCGCGAAACCGTGCCAGCTGTTCGTCGATGCCCCGCTCCTCGCTGTCGGCGTCGGCGAAATGGGTCATCAGGGTAATGGTCTCCACCGCTTGCGCCGACTCCAGGACGGCCAGCACCGCCGGCAAGGCTTCGGGGCTGAAGCCCAGCCGGTTCATGCCGGTATTCACCTTCACGTAGACCGGCACGCGCACCGGCAGCGCGGCGCGAATCAGCATCTCCACCTGTTCCAGGTGGTGCAGCACGGGCGTGAGGCGGTGTTCGGCCACCAAAGGCAGATCCTCGCTCTGGAAGAAGCCTTCCAGGAGCAGCAGGGGATGATGCAGGCCCGCCTCGCGCAGGGCCACGGCCTCGTCGAAATCCAGCATGGCGAAGCCGTCCGCGAGGTCTGCCAGGGCGGCGGCGGCACGCACCAGGCCGTGGCCGTAAGCGTTGGCCTTGATCACGCTCCAGATGCGCGCCGCGCCGGCGTGGCGGCGCGCCACGGCCTGGTTGTGGCGCAGGGCGGCAAGATCGATGGTGGCTCGGATGGGCCGCGGCATGTCAGTCGCTTCTCTCCAGTTGCGATTGCTGTTCCCGGTAGCAGCGCTCAAGCTCGTCGATTGCTTCCCGCGCCGGCAATCCGTCCACCATGTGCCGGGCCAGCAGGGACTCCGCCTGCCGCGTCAGGTGATGATGGCGCCGCAGCAGCGGATAGCTGCGGTTGAGGCGCTTGATGGCCTGGACCACGGTCTCCTGTTCAGGCCGCGGCGCCGGCTGCGGCGGACGCCGGGGCGCGTCGCGCCGGGCGAGAAAAGCGGCGTAGTCTAGCAGGCTCGCCTGCGCCCGCGGCGGCAGCGCCCGGAACAGGGCCAGAAGCTCCTCTTCCTTGGACACGGCGTTAATCCTTGGGGACCAGGTGCAGGCTGAACACCGGCATCTTGCGCCGCTCGCGCATGAGGTCCAGGGCGCTCACCAGGGCCGCCGCGGTGAGGTCCGATACCTGCTGCAGCTCGTGCCAGCGCGCCCGGGTCTCCTCCAGCAGCGGGCCGATGTGGTCCGGCAGGGGCCGCCCCTCCTCCATGATCATGTCCTCGATCATGCCGGGCTTGAGCTCGGGACGGAACAGCAGGCCGTAGCTGGCCGGCGACGGCCGGATGGCCAGCCAGCGCCCGTCCGGGTCCACCAGCAGCGGCTCGACGGCCGGCGGCAGCTCCACGGCTCCCGCGGCCAGCACCAGCACCGGCCGCCCGTCCAGGGCCTCGGCCAGGGGATCCCCCTGCCCCGCCGCCGTCTTGCGCGCCACCGTCCAGCGGGCGTCCCGGTCCGCGCCGGTCACCCGCCCGCCAAAGCTCAGCGCCAGGAGCTGGGCGCCGAACCCCAGACCCACGACGGGGCGGCCGGCGGCGCGGAACACCTGGATCAGGCGCAGCTCGTCGTCGAGCCAGGGGCAATGCTCCCGGTCGTCGGGGGCGTAAGCGCCGCCCAGCAGCCACAGGGCATCGAACTGGAGGGCGCTACCCGCCAGGTCCTGACCAGCCATGGGGCGCTGATAGACGAAGCCGATGCCCCGCGATTCGAGCTGGTGCTCGAAGGTCCCGAGGAACTCCGAATAGGTATGCTGGATGGCGAGAAAGCGGATCAAGTGCCTTTGATCTGTCTGATCCTGCTGGTGGCGAACTCAACGAAGGTGTTGACCAGGCGCGAGCGGAATTTCTCCTTCGGGTACACCATCGACAGGCTGCGGATGAGGCGCGGGTTGAGGGGAATGGCCACCAGGTCGCCCAGCCGCTTCTCCTTTTCCACCGAGGCCTTGGACATGATGGCGAAGCCCACGCCGGTTTCCGCCACACCCTTGAGGGCCTCGGGGCTGCCCAGCTCCATGACCGTGTTGAGGGTTTCCGGCTGGATGCCCGCCTTGCGGAAGTAGTCGTCGGTGAACTCCCGCGTGCCCGAGCCCGCTTCGCGGCTGATGTAGGGGAATTCGACGAGCTGCTGCGGCGTCACTTCGCTGAACTTGGCCAGGGGGAAACCGGGGCTGCACACCACTTGCAGTTCGTCCTCGCAGCACAGTTCGCACAGCAGATTGGGTTGATGGGACGCGGACTCGATCAGGCCGATATCGAGAGTGTGCTCCGCCACGCGCGTCTCGATGGTCTCTGAGTTGCCCACCGTCAGGCGCGGCTTGACACTGGGATACTGGGACTTGAACTCGCCCAGCACCCGCGGCAGCATGAACTCGGCGATGGTGGTGCTGGCGCCGATCAGCAGCGGACCGCGGATCTGGCCGGTCATCTCGCTGAGCCGGATGTCCAGTTCGGAGGACAGGCCGAGGATGCGCTCGGCGTATTCCAGGACCACCTCTCCGGCCGGCGTCAGCGCGATCTTGCCATGGCCGCGATCGAACAGCCGGGTGTTAAAATGCTCTTCCAACTGCTTGATTTGGAAAGTCACCGCCGGCTGGGTCATGAACAGCACCTCGGCCGCCTTGGTGAACGACAACTGCTTGGCCACTGCATGGAATACCTGCAGTCTCCGGTCGGCCATAACCACGCTCCTCGCTCAATTCTTATAGCGATTATTCAAGCACAAATTAAAGCCATTAGATAGCCTGATGAACCGATCCTGGAAGCGCCTCGATCTGGCGGGCGGCGGCGTGCAGGCCCTGAACCTGCTGCTCTCGCGCCAGCTCAAGAAACGGCGCACCGCCTACGCCCTGCTGGCGCTGCTGCCCCTGGGGCTGCACCGCTTCTACCTGGCGAGCCCGGTGGCGGGCGCCTTGTACATCCTTGCCTCCCTGGCCGCCGCCGCCCTGGCCTGATGGGGCCTGGGGCTGGCGGCGGCGGTCCTGGCCCTGGCCGTGGTCCTGGCAGGGGTGCGCGACATCCGCTGGGTGGACGGCCGGGTAGCCGCCCTGAACAAGCAGCGCCGGATGCAGGCCTATCTCGGTCAGGGAGCGGCGCCGCCGCCCGGCTACGCCGGCCGCTACGGCGCGGCAGAGGCGGACGAGCCTGGGCAGACACAGGACGGCGCCGCCGCGGGTGGGCGGCGCACTTCCTTCGCCGAGCAGGAACGCCTGCTCAAGGAACTGGCCCGACACCGGAAGCGGCGCTCCTGAGCGTTCAGGAAATGCTTGACGCTGAACGCTCAGCCCTCACCCCCATCCCCTCTCCCGCAAAGCGGGCGAGGGGAGCTTCGTGCAGGAAATGGTCGTCAAACCATTTCCTGAAAACTCAATAAGGCGTGCCGTCTTTGCCTGACAGGGGCGGCCACTCGTGGTATAAAGCCGCGTCTCACTGCGCCCCAAAGAGCGCAGAACCATAACACGGCTCGGCCACACCACTTAATGAATCTCGGCTTCTACATCATCATGGCGGCGCAGTTTTTTTCTGCGCTTGCCGACAACGCCCTGCTGATCGCCTCCATCGCGCTGATACGTCAGATCCATGCGCCGGAGCAGTTCGAACCCATGCTCAAGCTGTTCTTCACCGTGTCCTACGTGGCCCTGGCGGCCTTCGTCGGCGCCTTCGCCGACTCCATGCCCAAGGGGCGGGTGATGCTGATCAGCAACTCCATCAAGATCGCCGGCTGTTTCCTGCTGTTGTTCTCCACCGTGTCGGCGCTCAACATATTCAGCCTGCCCGGCTATGTCTTTCCCTTGGCGGCCTACGCCATCGTCGGCCTGGGGGCGGCGGCCTACTCGCCGGCCAAATACGGCATCCTGACCGAGTACCTGCCCCACGAGAAGCTGGTCATCGCCAACAGCTGGATCGAAGGATTGACCGTGGGCGCCATCATTCTCGGCACCGTCCTGGGGGGGCTGCTCATCAATCCAACGGTGACCGGGGCGCTGCTGGCCATCGACGTCCCGGGCATCGAGACCTCTATCGACACCGGGCCCGAAGTGGCGGTGGCCGTCATCTCGGCCCTGTACCTGATCGCCGCCCTGTTCAATCTCTACATTCCCAACACCGGGGTGGACCACAGGCCGCTACACAAGAATCCCATCTACCTGATCCACGAGTTCAACCACTGCATGAAGCTGCTGTGGCGCGACAAGCTGGGCCAGATCTCCCTGGCGGTGACCACCCTGTTCTGGGGCGCCGGGGCGACGCTGCAGTTCATCGTGCTGAAATGGGCCAGCAGCGCCCTCAGCCTGCCCCTGGACAAGGCAACGGTACTACAGGGCGTGGTGGCCATTGGCATCGCCGCCGGTGCGGTGATCGCCGCCAAGGCGGTGTCCCTGGACAGGTCGGTGAAAGTGATCCCGGTGGGAATCGTCATGGGCTTCGTGGTCATCGGCATGATTTTCGTGGGTACCTTGCCCGTCGCCCTGGCCATGATGGTTGTGGTGGGCGCCATGGCCGGCTTCTTCGTCGTGCCCATGAACGCCCTGCTGCAGCACCGCGGCCACGTGCTCATGGGCGCGGGGCACTCCATCGCCGTGCAGAACTTCAACGAGAACGCCAGCATCCTGGTGATGCTGGCCCTCTATGCCCTGCTGATCTACCTGGACTTCTCCATCGACGCCGTGATCGTGCTGTTCGGCCTGTTCGTGTGTGGCACCATGGCCCTGGTGGCCCTGTGGCACAAGCGCAACATGCAGGAGCACGGCGAGGAGCTGGAGCGGCTGCTCAAGGCGGCCCGCACTCTCAACGTTCACCACTGATCAGTCGGCGCACCGGTACAGACGCAAATACTCTTCCTTGCCTAAGGGCGCCGTGCGCGCCACGGCCAGCAGGTCGTCCAGGTGCACCGGGGTGGCCATGCCCACCAGGCTGGTGCCCAGCCCCGGCGTCGAGCGGTTGAACTGGAGCGCCCGCCGGGCGTCGTTGGCGAGATCGGGCAGCGCCTGCCGTACGCCATCGGCGCAAGTGCGCGCCAGGTGTCCCTTCATCAGGCTGTGGCTGGCGACGGTATAGACGCCCAGCTGATGGGCCGCCTGGATGGTCGAGGCGATGTTGCCCTGCCCCGTGGCCTGGGAGAAGCGCGTGAACGCCTCGGTCATGGCCTGGTTGAAGGGAAACTCCACCAGCTTGAAGTGGTGGCGCGCGCCTTCGTCGCGCCATACCAGGCGCGCCGCCTTGTCCGCCAAGGCCAGCAGCGAGGCCAGGGACTGGAACAGGACGTGGTCGGTGGCCACGCGCAGGCCGTGGAAGGTGGCGATGCCGTAGCAGCGGATGCGGCCGTCCCGCACCGCCTGCTCCAGGACCGCGAATGCCTTCTGCAGCTTGCGGTTGAGCTGCTCCTTGCCGATGACCGGGATGTGCACCTCCGGCTGGTCCACCAGGAAGGCGTCCAGGGTCTGCAGCCCCAGGGCGGCGCGGCAGGCATCCACCTGCAGGGCGATGTGCTGGGGGCTCAGGAGATGGACCCCGCTCAGGTCCGCGCGCGTGCCCAGTCCCTTGTAGGCGATCTCCCGCTCGAACCAGGCCTCCAGATCGGCGGGCGGGCCCTCCGGGAAGGCGAGAAAGCCGCCCTTGGCGATGACGAACACCTGGTCGCGCCCCACCCCGGCGGCAAAGGCCCGGCGCAGCCCCGCGCCCACGGCCCGGGCCGAGCGGCCATAGCGGTAGTGGGCGGCGGTGTCCACGACGTTGATGCCGCTTACCAGCGCCCGCTCCACCACCTGGGCATAGTTCTCGTCGGTGGCGTCATCGGCGGCGCCTGGAAAGCTGCCCACACCCAGGGAACTCAGCTTCAGGTGCAGGTTGAGAAAATCGCTGTAATGGCCCGGCGCGCACGCGGCGCCGTAGTGCCGGGCATAGGCTTCGGTGCCCGCCCGGGTGGCGTAGCCGGCGACTGCTGCGTTGCTCATGGGTGGCGCCGCAGCGCCCCGGCCAGGGCGCGAATTTCCGCGCGGATGGGCAGATCCAGCGGCGCATCGGTGCGCCTCTGGAACAAGCGCGGGAAGTAGGCCTCGTCCTCGTCCAGGTTCCAGCCTGTCTGGCGCATGCACTGCGCCCCCTCGGGCGGAATGGCGTCCGGCAGGTCCCGTCCCGCCAGCAGGGCCCATAGGCCGCACCAGGCCCGCGCCGTGGCCAGGGGATGGTAGCCGCCGCCGCCCAGCACCAGCAGGCGCGGCGTGCCGTCCCCATGCCGGGGCGCCGAATCGATGATCTTGCTCACTACGGCGAGGAAGCCCTGGGTGGTGAGGCGCAGCTTGGCGAGGGGATCGCAGAACAGGGCGTCGGCCCCCGCCTGCAGCACCACCGCGTCGGGGCGGAAGCGCTCCAGGGCGGGATACCAGACGGTGTCGAACAGCAACTGATACTCCATATCGTGCACGCCCGGCGGCAGGGGCACGTTGATCGCCCTTTCGTCGCCGCTGCGGCGGTAGGGATAGGCGTAAGCAGTGTCCATGTGCAGCGACAGGGTGAGGACGGAGGGGTCGCCCCGGAAAGCCTCTTCGACGCCGTCGCCGTGATGGGCGTCGATATCCACGTACAGCACGCGCCAGCCGGCGCCCCGCAGCCGCAGGATGCCCAGCACCGGGTCGTTGAAGAAACAGAAGCCGTGGGCGGCGGCGGCGCGCGCATGGTGCATGCCGCCGGCCGGATTGAAGGCTGCGCGCCCCTCCAGCACCAGCTCGGCGCCTTGCACGCTGGCCCCGGCGGCGACCGCCGGGATGGTGAAGAAGCCCTCGAAGTAGGGGTTCTCCAGGGTGCCGAGCTGGTAGCGGCTGCGCACGTCCGCGTCCACCCGGCCCGCCGCTTCCGCCGCCTGGTAGGCGTCCACGTAGTCGGCCGCATGAAAGCCCAACAGCTCCTGCCGGCTGGCCGGGCGCGCGCCCACCACTTCTCCCGGCGCAAAGGCGTCGAAACTGCGCAGCAGATCGTAGGTGAGAGGAACCCGCGGTATCGCCAGGGGGTGGTGCCGGCCGTAACCGCCGCGGCGAAACAGCTCGGACCAGAGGAAAGCCGCCTTCATGGACGCTTGCGGGATAATTAGGATTGGCTAATATACCAGCACTTGAACCCCACGGAGAATCCGGTGAGCCTGTTGAAAATGATCAAGCTGAACGGCCTGCAGTACAACCCGAACCGCGATCCCCAGGCCTATCGCCGCCGCGCCGGCGAAACCTTCCGCCTGGAGGTGGTGCTGCAGGGTGAAGGCGAGGCGCGGGTGGTATTGAGCGCGGCCGAGGGCACGCGTCTGCAGGAGGCCCGGCTGAGCCTGCCCGGCGCCTGCCAGTTCGAGTTGGTGTTCCCCTCCCCCGGCTCGCGCATCGTCACCTTGACTGCCGAAGGCGCCGGTCAGCGCGTGCAGCAGGATCTGCGGCTGGACGTGCTGCCGCAGGAGCATTCGAGTCACGCCTAAAGAATCACGGGGCGGTTCGACAGTTCGTCTACATCGCCTTTCCCCGCCGGGAAATGCCGGCGCAGGAGGGCGGTGATTTCGCCGATGGCGGCCAGCGCCCCCCGCTCGAAACGACCGGCATGGAACTCCTCGTCCATGCGCCGGCAGATGTCGTCCCATTGGCTCTGCTCGACCCGCGCCGCAATGCCCCGATCGGCCAGGATGACGGTGCAGCGGTCCACGAACTGCACATAGATCAGCACGCCGCTGTTGTACTCCGTGTCCCACACGCGCAACTGCGAGAACACCTCGACGGCCCGCTCGCGCGGCGTCATGCCCGCCAGGAGCTGGCGCAGGTCCAGGCCCGCCTCCACCACGAAGCGCAGTTCGCCGCGATGCTCCTTCTCCGATGCGTGAATGGCGCGCTCGATGGCCGCCATCACCCCGCCCGGGAAGGCGCGGCGCGTGACCCAGTCGGGCGCGGTCAGATGCTTGAGGATGCGCTTGAGATCCATGTCACCAGTTCCCCGAGGCGCCACCGCCGCCGAAGCCGCCTCCGCCCCCCGAGAAGCCGCCGCCGCCCGAGGAGCCCCAACCGCCGCCCCGGCCGCCCCAGCCGCCACCCGGCCAGCCGTAATAGCGCCT
>JBMOQT010000098.1:0-11883 GCA_049320945.1 Pseudomonadota bacterium | reverse complement strand
CGCCGCCCGTGCCGGCGTATCGAAGGGCACGCTGTACCTGTACTTCGACAGCAAGGAAGAACTGTTCAAGGCGGTGATCCGCGACAGCCTGCTGCCCGCCCTGGCCCAGGGCGAGGAACTGGTGAGCAGCTATCCCGGCGACACGGAAGGCCTGCTGCGGGATATCGTGCACGGCTGGTGGGACACCATCGGCTCCCGGCCGATCGGCGGCATCCCCAAGCTGATCATCGCCGAGGCGCGCAATTTCCCCGAGATCGCGCGCTTCTACTATGATGAGGTCATTGCGCGTGGCCAGACCCTACTGTGCAAGGTGCTGCGCCGGGGCATCGAGCGCGGCGAGTTCCGCCCCTTCGATCCCGACGTCATGGTGCGCATCGTCTTCGCGCCCCTGCTTCTGCGCGCCGTATTGCACCACTCGATAGACGTGTGCGGCGTGGCGGCGGTGCCCGCCGACATCTATCTCAGGGAATACCTGGAACTGGTGGTCCGGGGCCTGCGCCGGACCTGACCGAGACTCAACACGGAGCGGACAAAAATAATAATGCGAATCGCGGCTGCCCTTCTTCTATGCCTGACCCTGGCGGCGGCCGCCGTGGCCGAGCCGCCGGCGGTGACCTACCGCAGCTATGCCCAGGTGGCGCTCTACCCCGAGCGGGATGCGCCGGCGACGGCGGTGAGCGACAACGAATCGCGCATCGCCGCGGAGATTTCCGCCACCATCGTCGCCATTCCCGTCGAGGTGGCGCAGGTGGTGGCCAAGGGTGCGGTGGTGGCGCGCCTGGATTGCCGCGACTACGAGCTGGCGGTGCACAAGGCCCAGGCGGCCCACGATTCGGCGCTGGCGCGCGCCCGGCTGGCCCAGGCGCAGCTCAAGCGGGCGGCCGAGCTGCACCGCCAGGCGTTCATCTCCGCCGAGGCCCTGTCCCAGCGGGAAACGGAATACGCGGTGCAGCAGGCGGACGTGAAGCTCAGCCGCGCCCAGCTGGACACGGCGCGCCACAATCGCCAGAAATGCATCCTGCGCGCGCCCTTCCCGGCCATCGTCAAGGCGCGCCCGGGGCAGGTGGGCGAACTGGCGGCACCAGGCACGCCCCTGCTGGTGCTGGTGGGCGTGTTCGTCATCGACGGCGGGCGCGCCCGCTTCGTGCCCCTGCCCCAGGCCCAGGAGGGCCGTCCGGCGCCGGCGCCGCTGCCGCCCGAGGCGAAGATCGTGATCGACGGCCGCCACGGCCTGCAGGACGGCCAGGCCTTCTCCTCGGTGCGCTGATGAGCTTCTACGCCCGCTTCATCCGCAACCATCCCCTGGCCAACATCACCTTCGTCGTGGTGCTGATCCTCGGCCTGTTCAGCTATCTGAAGATGCCCCGCGAGCAGGACCCGGAGATCAATTTCAACTGGGTGGCGATCACCACCGTGCTGCCCGGCGCCTCCGCCGAGGACGTGGAGAAGCTGGTGACGCGCCCCCTGGAGGACGCCACCAGGAACGTGGCGGACATCCGCTTCGTCTCCTCCAGCTCGCGCGAGAACGTCTCCTCCATCCTGATCCGCTTCCGCGACATCGACGAGCGCATCTTCGACAAGCGGGTAACAGACCTGCGGCGCGAGATCCAGAACGAGGCGGCCGCGGAGCTGCCGCGGGAGGCCGAAGACCCGGTGGTGCTGGAGGTGACCACCTCCAACGGTTTCCCCACCGCCATGGTGGTGCTCACCGGCCCGGCCAACGACGAGAACCTGCGCAGCCAGGCGCGCCTGGTGCGCGACGACTTGGAGCGTCTGGCGGGGGTGGACCGGGTCTATGCCAACGGCCTGCGCGACCCGGAGCTGCTGGTGGAGTTCTCCCCTGCGCTGGCCCAGGCGCGCGGCGTCACGCCCACGGACATCGCCGATTCCGTCGGCGCCTGGTTCCGCGACACCTTCGCCGGCAAGCGCCGCGCCGCCGACGAGGAATGGCTGGTGCGGGTGCTGGGCCAGCAGCCCGATCCCGGCTTCCTGGCGCGCATCAATGTCGCCTCGGCGCGCGACCCGCGCCACGCGGTGCCGCTCGATGCCATCGCAGAGGTTTCCCGGGCGCGCGAGCGCGCCGAGCGCCTGGTGAGCCAGAACGGGCAACCGGCGGTGATGCTGGCCATCACCAAGAAGAGCTATACCAACACCCTGGAGCTGGTGGAGCGCATCAACGGCTACCTCGCCGAGCGCAACCGGGTGCTGGCACCCCTGGGGCTGCGCCTGGCCCTGCTGGACGACCAGACCGTGCCCACGCGCGAAGCGATCGACGTCATGGAGTCCAACGCCGTCCTGGGCCTGCTGGTGGTGCTGGGCATGTGCTGGGTGTTCCTGGGCACGCGCATCGCGTTCCTGGTCAGCCTGGGCGTTCCATTCGCCCTCGCCGGCACGTTCGCCATCCTCCATGCCCTGGGCTACACCCTCAACATCTCCGTGCTGCTGGGCGTGGTGATCGCCCTGGGCATGCTGGTGGACGATGCGGTGGTGGTGGTCGAGGCCATCTATTACCGGGTGCAGCGCGGCCAGGAGGTGCTGGCGGCGGCGGTGGCCCGCTGGATCCGCCTCAACGTGGACGGCGAGATCGTCGCCGTCATGCGCGATGCGGGCGAGAAGGTGGAGGTGCGGGTGCGCGCGCAACCGGGCGAGTCCCGCGACATCGCCCGGCTGCTGGACCAGCCGATCGCCCTGGCCGGCGGCACCACCACCCTGGGGGCCCTCACCGATTACGAGACGCGCATCGGCAAGGGCATCATCAAGCGCTACAACCTGCGCCGCGCCATCACCGTGGAGGCCGACCTGGACAAGGAGCAGACCGACACCGTCGCCGCCAACCGCCTCATCCAGCGCGAGTGGGACAGGGTGCGGGCGCGCTACCCCAACGTGAGCCTGGATTTCTCGGGCGAGCTGGACGACATCCAGGAGAGCCTGGACGCCATGCCGCTACTGTTCTTCATGGGCGTGGGCATCATCTACCTCATCCTTGCCGCCCAGTTCCGCAGCTACTGGCAGCCCCTGATGATCCTGGTCACGGTGCCGCTCGCCTTCACCGGCGTGGTGCTGGGTCTGCTGGTGTCGCGCGTGCCCCTGTCCCTGTACACCATGTACGGGGTCATCGCCCTGACGGGCATCGCCGTGAACTCGGCCATCGTGCTTATCGATGCGGCCAACGAGCGGCTGCGCGCCGGCATGAGCGTGCTGCACGCCGCGGTCTATGCCGGCCGGCGGCGCGTGGTGCCCATCATCATCACCACCGTCACCACCATCGGCGGCCTGTTCTCGCTGGCCTTCGGCATAGCCGGCAAGTCCCTGCTGTGGGGGCCGGTGGCGTCCAGCATCGTGTGGGGCCTGGGCTTCGCCACCCTGCTCACCCTGTTCGTCATTCCGCTGCTGTACTGGACCTTCATGCGACCGCGGACCGGGCGCAGCTCTCGTCTGAGGCGCCTGCTTCCCTTCGGAGCGAAACCATGAAAACGACTTCCACCCCGACAAGACTGATGCTGGGCGCCGTGGCCCTGGCGCTGCTCGCCGGCTGCGGCGGCAAGCAGGAGCAGGCGCCAGCGGTGCGGCCGGTGGAAACCGTGGTGGTCAAGACCGGGGCGCTGCCCGGCCTGAGCGGCTATGCCGGCGAGGTACGGGCGCGCCACGAGGCGGACCTGGCCTTCCGCATCGGCGGCAAGGTGATCGAGCGGCGCGTGGACGTGGGTGCGGCGGTGAAAAAAGGACAGGTGCTGGCCCGCCTCGATCCCCAGGATGCGACCCTGGCGGCCCAGGCGGCCCGCGCCCAGGTGGCGGCGGCCGATGCCGACCATGCCCTGGCCCGGGCCGAGCTGGAACGTTATCGCCAGTTGTACCAGCAGCGCTTCGTCAGCCGCGCCGTGCTGGACGCGCGCGAGACCGCCTACCAGGCGGCGCGTGCCAGGCTGGACCAGGCACGCGCCCAGGCGGCGGTGTCGGGCAACCAGGCGGCCTACACGGAGCTGCGCGCCGAGCGCGACGGCGTGATCACTGCGGTACAGGTGGAGGCCGGGCAGGTGGTGGCGGCCGGCCAGCCGGTCATGCGGCTGGCCCGTCCCGAGGAGAAGGAAGTGCTGATCCACGTGCCCGAGAGCCGCATCGACGAGGTGCGCCAGGCCGCCCAGGCGGTGATCAGCCTGTGGGCCGAGGCGGGGCGGCGCTATGCCGGCCGGGTGCGCGAGATCGCCCCTGCGGCCGACGCCGTCACGCGCACCTTCGCCGTACGCGTGACCATCGCCGATGCCGATCAGGACGTGCGCCTGGGCATGACCGCCCATGTACTGTTCGGCGCCGGGGAGGCCGCGGCGGCCCTGCTGCCCCTCACCGCCGTGGTGCAGAAGGACGGCCGGCCGGTGGTGTGGCTGGTGGACCCCGCCACCCGGCAGGTGGCGCCGCGGCCGGTAGAGGTGGCGGCCTGGCGGGAGGACGGGGTCGTGGTGTCGGCCGGCGTCAAGGATGGCGACCTGGTGGTGGCGCGCGGCGCCCACAAGCTGCTGCCGGGGCAGGTGGTGCGCCTGTACCAGGCGGCCGGTGCGAGCCAGGGCGAGGGAGCGGCCAAGTGAGGCGCTTCAACCTGTCCACCTGGGCGCTGGAGCACCGCAGCCTGGTGCTCTACCTGATGGTGGCCCTGGCCGTCATCGGCACCCTGTCCTACGGCCGCCTGGGGCAGTCGGAGGACCCGCCCTTCACCTTCAAGATCATGGTGGTGCGCACCTTCTGGCCGGGTGCCACGGCCAAGGAGGTGGAGCAGCAGATCACCGACAAGATCGAGCGCAAGCTGCAGGAGGCGCCCAACGTGGACCACATTCGCAGCTATTCCAAGCCGGGCGAGTCCACGGTGTTCTTCTTCGCCAAGGACTCGGTGCCGCCCGCCCAGATCCCCGAGACCTGGTACCAGGTGCGCAAGCGCGTGGGCGACATGCGCCACACCCTGCCGGCGGGCATCCAGGGGCCGTTTTTCAACGACGAGTTCGGCGACGTGTTCGGCAACATCTACGCCCTGAGCGGCGAAGGCTACGGCTATGCCGAGCTCAAGGACCATGCCGACCGGGTGCGCCGCAGCCTGCTGCGCGTGCCCAACGTGGCCAAGGTGGAGTTCTTCGGCGAGCAGGAGGAGAAGATCTACATCGAGGTATCCAACGCCAAGCTCGCCACCCTGGGGCTGGACCTGAACGCCGTGGTGCAGGCGCTGCAGCAGCAGAACGCGGTGGCGCCCGGCGGCAGCTTCGACACGGCCAGCGACAGGATCTATCTGCGCGCCGAAGGCCGCTACGAGACCGTGGCCCAGATCCGCGACACGGTGGTGCGCGCAGGCGGCCGCAGCTTCCGCATCGGCGACATCGCCCGCGTCTGGCGCGGCTACGTGGACCCGCCGGTGACCAAGATGCGCTTCATGGGACGCGATGCTCTGGGCATAGGAGTGACCATGGCCAAGGGCGGCGACATCATCCAGCTGGGCAAGGACCTGGACCGGACGGTGAGCCGCATCCAGTCCGAGCTGCCCGTGGGCCTGGAATTGCAGAAGGTGTCGGACCAGCCGGCGGCGGTGAAGCGCTCGGTGAACGAGTTCGTGCGCGTGCTGGCCGAGGCCGTGGGCGTAGTGCTGCTGGTGAGCTTCGCCAGCCTGGGGCTGCGCACCGGCGTGGTGGTGGCCTTGTCCATCCCCCTGGTGCTGGCCGGCACCTTCTTCCTCATGTGGCTGTTCGACATCGGCCTGCACAAGATTTCCCTGGGCGCCCTGGTGCTCGCCCTGGGCCTGCTGGTCGATGACGCCATCATCGCGGTGGAGATGATGGCGACCAAGATGGAGCAGGGCTGGGACCGCATCAAGGCCGCCAGCTTCGCCTACACCAGCACCGCCATGCCCATGCTCTCCGGCACCCTGGTCACCGCGGCGGGCTTCCTGCCCATCGCCACCGCCGCTTCCAGCACCGGCGAGTACACCCGCTCCATCTTCCAGGTGTCGGTGATCGCGCTGCTCATCTCCTGGTTCGCGGCCGTGGTGTTCATTCCCTACCTGGGCTACAGGCTGCTGCCGGACCTGTCCCGGAAGGCCGGCCACAACGCCGAGCACCACGGCGAGCACGACGTGTACGACACGCCCTTCTACCGGCGCTTCCGCAAGCTGGTGGATTGGTGCGTGCGCTACCGCAAGACGGTCATCGGCGTCACCGTGGCCCTGTTCGTCCTGTCGGTGTTCGGCTTCCGCTTCGTGCAGCAGCAGTTCTTCCCGGCGTCCACGCGCCCCGAGCTGCTGGTGGACCTGCGCCTGCCGGAGGGCTCCTCGTTCGCCGCCACCCTGGCCGAGGCGCAGAAGCTGGAGGCGATCCTGGCCAAGGAGGAGGGCATCGACAACTACGTGTCCTGGATCGGCAGCGGCAGTCCGCGCTTCTACCTGCCCCTGGACCAGCAGCTGGCCAACCTCAACTTCGCCCAGTTCGTCATCCTCACCAAGGGGGTGCAGGAGCGCGAGGCCCTGCGCGCCCGGCTCATCCGCCTGTTCGACGCCGACTTCACCCAGCTGCGCGCCAACATCACGCGCCTGGAGAACGGTCCGCCCGTCGGTTTCCCGGTGCAGTTCCGGGTCTCGGGCGAAGACATTCCCACGGTGCGGCGCCTGGCCGACCAGGTGGCGGCGGTGATGCGCGCCAATCCCCACGTGTCCAACGTGCAGTTCGACTGGGAGGAGAAGCCCAAGGTGGTGAGGCTCGCCATCGACCAGGACAAGGCGCGCCTGCTGGGCCTGTCGAGCCAGGAGCTGTCGGCCTTCATCCACACCTCCCTCAACGGACTCACCGCCACCTACTACCGGGAGAAAGACAAGCTGATCGAGGTGCTGATCCGCGGCGAGGCCAACGAGCGCGCGCGCCTGTCCTTCCTGCAGGACCTGGCGGTGCCCAACCGCAGCGGCAAGAGCGTGCCCCTGTCCCAGATCGCCCGGCTGGAATACGGCTTCGAGGACGGCGTCATCTGGCGGCGCGACCGCCTGCCCACGGTGACGGTGCGCGCCAACATCTACGGCGAGATCCAGGCGCCGGTGGTCACGGCCCAGATCGAGCCCCAGCTCGCCTCCGTCCGCGCCGCCCTGCCGGAAGGCTATCTGCTCACCACCGGCGGCGCCGTGGAGGATTCGGCCAAGGGCCAGAAGTCGGTGGCCGCCGGCGTGCCCCTGTTCATTTTCGTGGTGCTGACGGTGCTGATGCTGCAGCTGCAGAGCTTCCAGCTCACCCTGATGGTGGTGCTGACCGCGCCCCTGGGGCTGATCGGCGTGACCTTGTTCCTGCTGGTGTTCAACGTGCCCTTCGGCTTCGTCGCCATGCTGGGCACCATCGCCCTGACCGGCATGATCATGCGCAACTCGGTGATCCTGGTGGACCAGATCCAGCAGGACCTGCAGGCGGGCAAGCCGGCCTGGGAGGCCATCGTCGATTCCACGGTGCGCCGCTTCCGCCCCATCGTGCTCACCGCCGCCGCCGCGGTGCTGGCCATGATTCCGCTGACCCGCAGCACCTTCTTCGGCCCCATGGCGGTGGCCATCATGGGCGGCCTGATCGTCGCCACGGCGCTGACCCTGCTGTTCCTGCCGGCGCTGTACGCGGCGTGGTATCGGGTGAAGGAAACCGCTTGAGCTTGATCAATTACCCTGTGGCCCTTGCTAAGCAAGCTAAAATACTGACTTTTTTCGAACCGCACATATATTAGAGTGTGCTAATATTCTATCGGAGTCAGGCCATGAACATCGAGCAGGCACGTTTCAACATGGTGGAACAGCAGATCCGCACCTGGGAGGTTCTCGACCAGGAGGTGCTCGATCTGCTGTTCGTGGTCAAGCGCGAGGAGTTCGTGCCGCCGGCCTACCGCAGCCTGGCTTTCGCCGACCTGGAGATTCCCCTGGGTCACGGCCAGTCCATGTGGGCGCCCAAGATCGAAGCCAGGGTGCTGCAGGAGCTGCAGGTGCGCAAGTCCGACCGGGTGCTGGAAATCGGTTCCGGCTCCGGCTATATGGCGGCCCTGCTCGCCGCCCGCGCCGACCAGGTCTACACGGTGGAGATCATTCCCGAGCTGGCGCAGCTGGCGCGCGCCAACCTGCAGCGCGCCGGCGTGAACAACGCCACGGTGGAGCAGGGCGACGGCGCGCGCGGCTGGAGCGCCCACGCCCCTTATGACGTCATCGTCATCACCGGCTCCGTTCCCGTGCTGCCCGAGGAATTCCTGCGCCAGCTCAAGGTGGGCGGACGCCTGTTCGCCTTCGTCGGCGAGGCGCCGGTGACGGCGGCGCGCCTGGTCACCTGCGTGGCCGAGGGCGACTACCAGACGGTGACCCTGTTCGAGAGCAATGTCGCTCCGCTGCTCAACGCCCCGCAGCCCGAGCGCTTCGTCTTCTAGGAGAGCCATGCAGCACATCACCCCGTCCGAACTCGACCAGTGGCTGAAGGACTCGTCCCGGCCCAGGCCCGTCCTGCTCGATGTGCGCGAGCCGTGGGAGTTCGACATCTGCCGCATCGACGGCTCCCTGTCCATGCCCATGCGTGCGGTGCCTGTCCGCGCGGGCGAACTGGATCCCGGGGCGGAGACGGTGGTGATCTGCCATCATGGGGTACGCAGCTACCAGGTGGCCATGTTTCTCGAGCGCCAGGGCTTCGGGCGCCTGTACAACCTGGGCGGCGGAGTGGATGCGTGGGCCAATTCGGTCGAACCAACCATGCGCAAGTACTGAGCGCGACGGAGAATGCAGAATGAATAAAGCGATCCTTCCCCTCATGCTGGCGGCCCTGTTCGCCGGCACCGCCCATGCCGCGGACCTGTTGAGCGTCTATCGCGATGCGGTTGCGTACGATGCCCAGTTCGCCTCGGCCAAGGCTGCCCTGGACGCGGGCCGGGAGCGGATTCCCCAGGCGCGCGCCGGCCTGCTGCCGGCGGTGAATCTGTCGGCGAATACGGTCTGGAACGAGGTGGACAGCACCCGTAAGACCGACCCGCCGACCACGACGGCGAGTCAATTCAATACCAACGGCTACGCCCTGACCCTGAGCCAGCCGCTATTCCGTTGGCAAAATGTTGTCCAGTACCAGCAATCAAAGCTGCAGGTGGCCCAGGCCGAGGCCCAGTTTGCCAATGCGCGCCAGGACTTGATCCTGCGCGTCGCCCAGGCCTATTTCGACGTGCTGCTGGCCCAGGACAGCCTGCAGTTCGCCCAGGCCCAGAAGAAGGCCATCTCCGAGCAACTGGAGCAGGCCAAGCGCAATTTCGAGGTGGGCACCGCCACCATCGTCGACACCCACGAGGCCCAGGCTCGCTACGACCTGGCGACCTCCCAGGAGATCGCCGCCCAGAACGATCTGGAAGTCAAGCGTCACGCCTTGCGTCAGATCATCGGCAAGGAGCCCGAGCCACTTCGGCCTCTTCGCCCTGAGGTCCAACTGCAGCTCCCTGAACCCCGTGATATGGGCCGGTGGGTAGGTGCGGCGGAGCAGGGTAACTTCCTGGTACAAATAGCTCAGATGGGTTTGGAAATTGCAGCGAAGGAAGTGGAAAAGCAGCGAGCGGGACACTACCCCAACGTCGACGTGGTCGCCACCCGCAGCCGCAATGCCTCGTCGGGATCCGTGTTCTCGGGGGTTTCGTTCGGCGGAAGCGTGACCGAGTCCACTACCATCGGCCTGCAGCTCAACCTGCCCCTCTTCGCCGGCTTCGCCACGGTGTCGCGCACCGACGAGGCGGCCGCCCTGCGCGAGAAGGCCCTGGCCGACCTGGAGAACAGCCGCCGCACCGCCGCCCAGGGCGCGCGCCAGGCCTATCTCGGCGTGACCAGCGGCCTGGCCCAGGTCAAGGCCTTGGAGCAGGCCCTGGTGTCCAGCCAGAGCGCCCTGGAGTCCAACCGCCTGGGCTACGAAGTGGGCGTGCGCATCAACATCGACGTGCTCAATGCCCAGCAGCAGCTGTATGCCACCCAGCGCGACCTGGCCAGGGCGCGCTATGACACCTTGCTGGCCCAGCTGCGCCTGAAGGCCGCCGCCGCCGCCCTGGGCGAGGACGACGTGCAGCAGATCAACGCGCTGCTGCAGTAGGCAGGCTCAGCCCGGCGCGGGCCGGTAGGCTACAATCGATCCGTCACCACAGGAGGATCGCATGGGCCTGCCGAAGCGCAAGACCGATTTCGATAGCGTGGAAGCGTTCCTGGCCTGGGAAAATGCCCAGCCCGAGAAGCATGAGTTCGTTGATGGCACGGTGTTCGCCATGGTGGGTGCCAGGCGCGTGCATGTCACCGTCGCCGGCAATTGCTTCGCCCTGCTCAAGGCCCACTTGCGGGGTGGTCCGTGCCGGGTTTTCATCTCGGACATGAAGCTGCTGGTGGCGGCGGCGGACGCCGTGTTCTACCCGGATGTCATGGTTACCTGCCATCCGGAGGATGCCCGGGCCGACGCGTTCATGCAGCACCCGCGGGTGCTGATCGAGGTGCTGTCCGAAGCCACCGCCGCCTACGACCGGGGCGAGAAGTTCAGCGCCTATCGCCTGCTCCCGGATCTCCAGGAATACGCGCTGGTGGATCCTGCCCATCGCACCGTCGAGGTCTTTCGCCGCACCGATGGCGGCGACTGGCTGCTGGCCCTGAGTGATTCTGCCAACGGTCTGGTGTTGAAGAGCCTGGATTTTTCCGCCCCGTATGACGCAGTGTTTGAAGGGCTGGAAGACGAGCAGGTGCTGCCCCCGGGCCTGCCTCATCCATAACCGGGGCCGTGGTTCGGCCTTCATGCCGACTTCGGCGGTCCCCCCAGTACCGCCTCGACCAGCTCCAGCGCCCGCGCCGTCGCGCCCCGGTGCTGGGCCGTGAACGCCTTCCCGGCTTCCCCCATCCGGCGGCGCGCCGGTTCGTCCGCCAGCAGCTCGCCGGCGCGGCGCATCACTTCGTCGGCGTCGGCGACGCGCAGCGCGGCGCCGGCCGCCACCGCCTTGTCCGCCGCTTCCGCGAAGTTGTAGGTGGAAGGACCCACCAGCACCGGCACGCCCACGGCGCAGGCCTCGATCAGATTCTGGCTGCCGTAGGGCAGCAGGCTGCCGCCGATGAAGGCCACGTCGCAGGCGGCATAGTAGGCGAACATCTCGCCCATGCTGTCGCCCAGCACCACCCGGGTGTCGGGGGCGATGGCCTCGTCGGCGCTGCGCCGCGCGAGCCGTAGACCCCGCGCCTGCACCAGCTGCGCCACCTCGTCGAAGCGCTGGGGATGGCGCGGCACCAGCACCAGCAGTGCGTCGGCGAGCTTGGCTCGCGCGAAGGCGTCGAGCAGCAGGGCCTCCTCGCCGTCGCGGGTGCTGGCCGCCAGCAGCACCGGTCGGCTTCCGAAGCGCCGGCGCAGCGCGACGCCGGTGGCGAGCTGGGCCGCGGGCGGCAGGACGTCGAACTTCATGCTGCCGGTCACGCTCACGTTGGCGGCGCCCAGCTGCCGCAGGCGCGCGGCATCGTCCTCCGTCTGGGCGGCGATGGCCCGGAAGCCCGCCAGGGCCGGACGCGTCAGGCGCCGGAAGCGGGCATAGCCCCGGGCCGACTTGGCCGACAGGCGCGCGTTGAGCAGCAGCAGGGGTACGCCCGCCGCGCCGCAGGCGGCGATCAGGTTGGGCCAGATCTCCGTCTCCATGAACACCCCCAGGCTGGGACGGAAATGGCGCAGGAAGCGGCGCACCGCCCAGGGATAGTCATAAGGCAGGTAGACCCGCTCCACGCCCTCGCCGAACAGCACTTCGGAGGTGTCCCGGCCCGTGGGCGTCATGTGGGTCAGCAGGATGCGGTGCCCGGGGTAGGTGGCGCGCAGCGCCGCCACCAGCGGCTGCGCCGCCCGCGTCTCCCCCACCGACACCGCATGCAGCCAG
>JBMOQT010000097.1:0-12024 GCA_049320945.1 Pseudomonadota bacterium | reverse complement strand
TGCGACGATTGCGCCGCTGGTTCGTGAGAACCATGCGAGCCCCAATGGTGCCCCGGACCCAGCACCGCCAAAGCCACAAGCATCAGTACCATCATCACTGCCATCTTTCCCTCCACGGCGAGATCGCATCGCCAAGTCATTAAAAAAACCGATGCCCGCTTACCGCGGGCATCGGCCTCAAGAGGAGATATCAGACTATCAGGCCGTCCGCATCACCTGATCGACGGATAGAACGGCATGTCGCCCGCAGGCAGCGGAGCCCTCTCCACCGGCCCGGCGCTTCCCGGCGTCGGCTTGTCGTGCGGATGGTCGGGCATATCGCCTACGTGGACCACATCGTGGCCTTCCGGAATCGCCGGGCGCCCCGTTCCCGGGATCATCGTCTCGCTGATGCGCGGATAATCGGGCGCATCACCGCGCAGTTCCCGAATATCCGTCGTCACCGGTGAGGTTGGCAGCGCCGACTGCGCAAAAGCCGTCGACACCGACGCGCCCAGCAGTGCTGCGAAAGTCATGGCTGCGATCTTGCTCATCTTCGTACTCCTTTTCAGTTGCTAGAAATCAATTGCCAAATCCAGGCAATTCCAGTCTAGCAATCCCAGCAGGCATTAAGCGAAGATGACCTAAATGTAATGGTGACGTCATGCCTGCGTTCAGCCTTCGGCGCGGGTCCGAAGGATTTCATTCGTCGCGCAGCTCGAGCACGTAACCCATGCCCCTGAGGGTATGAATGATCTTCTTGTCGAAGGGATCGTCGATCTTGGCGCGCAGCCTCCTCATGGCCACCTCGACCACATTGGTGTCGCTGTCGAAGTTCATGTCCCAGACCTGGGACGCGATGAAGCTGCGCGATAGCACCTCCCCCTGCCGGCGCATGAGCAGTTCGAGCAGGGCGAACTCCTTGGCCGTCAGGTCGATGCGCTTGCCGCCCCGGGTCGCGCGGCGCCGCAGCAGATCCAGCTCCAGATCCGCCACGTGCAGCACGTCCGGCTCGCGTGGCTTCCCCCGGCGCAGCAGGGTTCGCACCCGGGCCAGCAACTCGGCAAAGGCAAAGGGCTTCACCATGTAGTCGTCCGCTCCCAGCTCCAGCCCCCGCACCCGGTCGGCCACCTGGTCCCGCGCGGTCAGGAACAGTACGGGAACGTCCTTGCCCGCGGCGCGCAGCCGGCTGATGACCTCCCAGCCGTCGATGCCCGGGAGCATCACGTCCAGAATGATCAGATCATAGGGTTCGGTGAGCGCCAGATGCTGTCCGTCCGGTCCCGTCCGGGCCAGATCGCATACGAAGCCCGCCTCCGTGAGACCCTGCTTCAGATAGTTGCCCGTCTTGGGCTCGTCTTCGACTATCAGTATTTTCATGCTGTCGCCGGCTGCTACAGGTTCGTCGCGGCATTGTTGCACAGGGCGCCGGGTTGGCCACCAGATTACATATTTGTAATTCGTGTGTCAGCTTCGCGACGGCACGGCCGGCGGGCTTCCCTTTCCCCTCGCTTCCATCACTGCGCTTCGGCGAATAATCGCACCTTCGCGAAAGTAACCTCGGCGTAACTTCCGTGACAGCCAGCTGCTGCTAACTTAGGCGGCGGCCGGGTGCAAAACGAGATTGCGCTATCTGGATCGTGATAATTTCGCGACAGTTCCGCACGATATTTCACGAATCATTGCTGCTCGAATAATTTCTGGCGCCGCTCGGCTGGAGACTTCGTCGGAGGAGGATAGACGATGCAGCAGTTCGCCACCCTGGTCGCACAAAATGGCTTCGCTCCCGGTCCTGCCGCCGTTGCGGGTCCGCCATCTCCCCTTGCCGAGTTCATCGATGAGAGCGCCAACCGGCGCATCCTGGTCGTCGAGGACACCAGCGAGCTGGCCGCACTCATTGCCACGCATCTGCGGCAACTGGCCCGGGACGTGGCGATCTGCGGCGACGGCAGGACGGCCCTGGCGACGCTGCAGCGCGAACCGGTCGATCTTGTGGTGCTCGACCTGATGCTGCCGGGGCTGAACGGCCTCGAGGTATGCCGGTCGATGCGGGCCTCCGCCATCGCCACGCCCATTCTGATGCTGACGGCGAAATCCAGTGAACTGGACCGCATCGTGGGCCTCGAATACGGCGCCGACGACTACATGGTGAAGCCGTTCAGCATGCTTGAATTGCTGGCCCGGGTGAAGGCGATTTTCCGCCGCGTGGCGCCGCGCGGCACTGCCGAAGCAGCTCCACGGGCGGAGAGGATCCAGATTGCCGGTCTTGTGATCGATCCCGGAGCCCGGCAGGTATTGCGTGCCGGCCAGCCGATCGGCCTCACGGAAAAGGAGTTCGATCTGCTCCATCTCTTCGCGCGCAATCCCGGACGGGTATATGCCAGAAGCCAGATCCTGGATCTGGTCTGGGGCTATGGCAGCAGCGTCTACGAATATACCGTCACCTCCCACATCAACCGGCTGCGCGCGAAGATCGAGAAGGACCCCGCCAACCCGACGATCATCCAGACCGTATGGGGCGTCGGCTATCGGCTGCAGGCCGACAGCACCCCGTAGCCGCAACACACGGGAATGCGCTGGCTGCCGCGATCGCTGTTCGGTCGCCTCGTTCTGACCCAGATCGCCTTCGGCCTGGTCGTGGCCGTGGCCTTCCTGGTTGTCATCGAGGCGACCCATACCCGCTTTCACCTGGAGGCGAGCCAGAGGCAGGGACTCGACTGGGCGAGGGCAATCCTCGCGCAAAACCCGGCGCTGCGCGAGGCGGTCACGGCCGCCGATGCCCGCTTGCCGGAGCTGCTGGCGCAGCTCGCCAGGGCCAACCCCTCGGCCAACTTCTACCTGGTCGGCCGCGACGGGTGGGTGCTGGCGGCGTCGCTGCCGCCGACGCAGCTCAAGGCGACCACGGTGGACCTGGCCCCGGTGCGGGCACTGCTGCAAAACCACCACGGCCTCCCCGTGCTGCTGCGCGACCCCGCCCAGCCCGACGACTTGCGCATCTTCTCGGCGGCCGCCGTCGGCAGCGCGGACCATCCAGACGCCTACTTCCTCATGGTGCGCCGCGCCCCCGCCACTGCCGCCACCTACCTGGCGGCCCATGCCAGCTTCCCTCTGTCCGACGCCCTCGCCCTGGTCACCGGCGTAACGGTTCCGGCGCTGACGGCGGCGGTCATCCTCCTGTTTCTGGTGTTGCGCCCCATCCGGGCGATCAGGCGCACCATCGAATCGGTGGAACGCGAGCAGCTGGCACAGTCGCCGGGGCCCGCCTCCGGCTCGCGCGAAGACGTATCGGAACTGGAACAACTGAGCCGGCACTTCGACGAAATGGCCGGCCGCGTCATCGAGCTGCTGCGGCGACTGCGGGACGACGACCGCAAGATGAGA
Organism: Pseudomonadota bacterium; assembly: GCA_049320945.1. Classification (GTDB taxonomy): domain Bacteria; phylum Pseudomonadota; class Gammaproteobacteria; order Burkholderiales; family Rhodocyclaceae; genus DYIB01. The sequence continues at coordinate 8,664 of JBMOQT010000097.1, read as the reverse complement.
GAAATGTTCGCCAACGTCTCCCACGACCTGCGCACGCCTCTTGCCGTCATCCAAGGGTGCCTCGAGACCCTCCTGCTCAAGGAGAATTCGCTCTCTAGTCAAGCGCGCCAGCTCGTGACCGCAGCCACGGCCCAGACCCGGTCGCTCACGCACCTGGTCGAGACCATTTTCGAGCTTTCCAAGCTGCAGAGCCCGGGATACCGGCTTCACCGCGAAGTCTTTTCCATTACCGAGCTGATCCATGAAGTCGCCGCCAAGTTCTCGGCGCGGGCCGAGCGCCGGGGCATAGCCCTTCGCGTCATCGGTGAGGACAGGCACATCTACATTCATGCCGACGTGCTCCTGATCGAGCGCGTGCTGGATAACCTGATCGACAACGCCATCAAACATGGGCAAGACGCAACCAAGATCTATCTGATCATGCGCGACATGCCCGACCGGGTGGAGATCGCCGTGAGCGACGACGGCAAGGGACTGCCGCCGGAAGTGCAGGAGCACCTGTCCCGCGATGGCTCCCTCTCGCCCCGCTACGCCGGAGCGACCGAGCAGGGGCTCGGACTGGGCCTGAGCATCGTGCGGCGCATCCTCGAGCTGCACGGCAGCCGGCTGGAGCTGGTGCGCTCCGGCGTCGCCGGCACCAAGCTGCGCTTCGCCTTGTTCAAGTCGGACCGGCAGCAGGCGCACTGGCGCCCGTAGTCTTTTGTTGCCAAAAAACAACAAGCGCGACCGGCGGCCGACGAATCCGCGCAGCGACCGGAGACAGGCATGCCTTCCGGCGTTCTTGGGGGGATGCCGCCTCCTATTCTCCCGTTCGTTGCAACCAAACCATTGCAACCAACCATACGAACACGGGAGAGTTCCATGCGAAATACCCAACCCCTGCTCGCGCTGGCCCTCGCCGGCGCCTGCGCCGCCCCCGCGGCGGTGCTGGGCCAGACCGCCGAGCATAAGGCGCCGGGCTCCGGCGTCGAGCACGGCGCCACCGCGCGGGCAAGCACCGTGCAGATTTACGGCACCCTCAACCTGAACTTCCAGAACGCTTCGCGCAAGGGCGCCACCGCCGCCGGCACCACCGGCCTGGCCACCCTGGCCGCCGCCCCCAACGGCATCGACGCCGTACAGCGTAACGGCGTGAGCACCGACTCGTCCAACATCGGCTTCCGCGGCATCGAGGATCTGGGCGGCGGCCTCAAGGCGACATTCCAGATCGAGAGCAACGCCCAGATCGATGGCGAGAACGCGGGGTCCCTGATCGGCTCGCGGAACAGCAAGGTCGGCGTCGCCGGGAACTTCGGCGAGATCTTCTTCGGCAACTGGGACACGCCTTTCAAGGCCGGCACCTACGGCACCCTCATCCAGGACCCGTTCCGCTCCACCGACGTGTTCGGCTGGCAGAGCATCATGAGCAGCCCCGGCTTCAACCAGCGCAGTGGCTCCTACAGGAGCGGCACCCCTACCGCCTCCTTCGACCAGCGCGCCAACAACAGCGTCAACTACTGGACCCACAAGTACGCCGGCTTCAGCGGCAAGGTCGCCTACTCGGCCAACGAAGGGAAGACGTCCGGAAGCAACGCCATCAACCCCTACCTGTGGTCGGCCACTATCAACTACGATAACGGCCCCTTGTCCCTGCTCTACTCCTATGACCAGCGCCGCGACGCCTTCGGCCTGACGGTCATGCAGGCGGCCAGCACCGGCACGTCGTCGAAGGACACGGGCAACCGCCTGGGCGTGGGCTACCAGTTCGGCGGCACCATTGTCAGCGCCCTGTGGGAGCGCCTTGATTACCGCAACTCGGGCACCGTGGCCGGCGTCACCAACTACAAGCGCGACGCCTGGCAGCTGGCCGCCCTGCATCGCCTGGGGCCGCACGAGTTCAAGCTGCGCTACAACCGCGCCGAGGACGGCTCATGCAGCAACGTCGCCGGCAACTGCACCACCAACGGCCTGGGCGCCACCCAATGGACCGTGGGCTATGGCTACAACCTGTCCAAGCGCACCGAGCTGTACGCCTTCTACACCAAGATCCGCAACCGCGAGTCCGCCAGCTATACCTTCACCATCGGCGGGCCCGCCCAGGTAAGCACACCCGCCGCCGGGACCGGCGCGGGCGTGGGCTCGGACCCCGCCGCCGCCGGCGTGGGCATTCGCCACAGCTTTTAGGCGAGACGGCGCGCTTTCGGACAAAGCAAGTCTCCGGAACTGCGGAAGCGCGTCCCTGAGCGGCGTCCGTCAAACGGACGCCGTCTTTTTTCCTGCTGCTTCCAAGGCAAGGCCGGCGTCGTCGTATTCCCCGCGCGGGAAGAAGACCTTGGTCAGCCCCGCCTGCCGGCACAGCCGGCGCAGCTTGCGGTAGCGGGCGCGGTATTCCCGCGCCCAGTTGGCGGGCGGCTCGTCGTGCCCGCCCAGCAGATGCTTCGCCTCGTCGATCGCGGTGCGCTGCCCGGGTGTCTCCACCAGGATGATGCGGCGCCGCGGCTGCAGCCGCAGGGCGCGGAAATCCACCAAGAAGCAGTCGCCCCGGTCCGCCTGCAATGGATCGATCAGCAGCAGTTCCCTCGTGGTCAGTCCGAGCGCCCTGCCCAGCCTGAGCCGTACCGCCAGCCGCTCGTCCCTCCTGGCGACGACCGCCATCAGGGCATCCCACTGCCCCCCATCGATTCCAACGGGAACTTGCGCGTTGCGGAGGATGTCATCGAGCAGCGTGGCCGCCTGTGCATCCCCTTGCCGGCGCGCTTCCACCAGGAAGCGTACCGCGACGACATCCGGATCGTCAGACCCGATCTCGGCCTGGGACGGCGTTCTGCCGGCCGCCAGGTCCTTCAGGATCGTCTGCGCCGCACGCAGGGCCGCCTCCCCATGCCCCGCCCGTGCCGCCTCGAACAGCCACAGCCGCGCCTTCTTGCGGTCGCGCAGGCTGGACGTGGGATGCCGGTGAAGCATGGCGAGTATGAAGCATGCCTTGGCCGACCCCAGGGTGGCGGCGCGCTCCAGCCAGCGCAGCGCCCTCTTCAGGCGTCTGGTGCCGTCGGCGCCCGCCGGTCCGCCCACGGCATAGCGGAACCCCAGCTCCTCGCACGCGGGTAAGTACCCGGCGCCCGCGGCGCGCTCCAGCAGATGCGCACCGGGAAGCCCAAGCATCGAGCTGAGCATTCCCACCCGATAGCAGATCTCCGGCTCCGACAAGTCCATGCATCGTCCGTACCACAGATGAGCGAGGTCGAGTTCCCTTGCCTGCCAGAAATGATCGGCCAGCAGCCGTGCCGCTTCCCGCCGGCCCTGGCCATAGGCGCGCTCGAGCAGCCGGCACGCGCTCAAGTCGCCGGCGCCGTCCTGGCCGGCCTGCAGCAGGTGACGCCCCAGCTCGAGACACGCGTCCGCGTCGCCTTGCCAGGCGGCGCTGCGCAGCAGCGTGCGGGCCCGTTCCAGTGTATTTGACGCCGCGCCGTCGGCCTGCGCGCGCGCCAGCAGGAGCCTGCCGAGCTTCGACTGGGCCGGCACACACCCTTGCGCGGCGGCCAGTTCGTACCAGCGGATCAACTGTCGATCGTTCCCGGCGGCCTCGGCCGGGATGCGTTCGCCTATCACGCGCCATGCGTCCTCGTATCCCTGGGCGGCGGCACGGGCGAGCCACAGGTAGGCGGTGGCCGGGTTCGCTCCCAGCCCGTGTCCGCCCTCCAGATACAAACACCCGAGCTGGAACTGGCTGTGCGCATCGCCCGAGCGCGCCAGACGGATGATCGGTAATACCGCTCTGCTTGCCATTGGATCTGCCCCCTCGATGTTGTTGCTTCGCTCATGCCCATTGGGCGCGAAAGCGCGCGCACCAGGGGGAACTATCGCTCCGTCTCCTCGCGAAACTGTTTCAAAAATCCAACAAAAGTATCTCGCCCGTCCGCTTCGCGCGCTGTAGCGCAGATGCCACAGCGATTGGGCACGAGAAGCATATTCGCGCCGAAAGCACAGGAGTTGTGAACCCCGCACGTCTAACGGCGGATCGGCTCACCTAAATTTCATAGCGCTTGGGATTTCCAAGTTCAGTAACTACAAAGAGGAGAACCTAGATGCGCAAGAAGCTTCTTGCCGTGGCGATCGCCGGCCTCGCAGCAACGCCGGTGTTGGCCCAGACCAGCAATGTCACCATCTCCGGCCGCATAAACTCGACCTTTGAACGTATCAAGGCGACTGGAGCCACCTCGGGCACCGGCTACACGGCCACCGACTTCGTGTCCCGCAACCGCATCACCGAGAACTCGTCGGAAATCCGCGTCTCCGGGCGCGAGCAGCTCGACAAGGACCTGACCGCCTGGTTCACCATCGGCACCGGTCTCGACATCGCCTTCGACACGGGCTTTTCCCGCGGCCTGATCGGCTCCCGCAACTCCGGCGTCGGGCTGGAGAGCAAACAGCTGGGCTCCATCATGCTGGGCAAGTGGGACGTCCATTACGAGGCGGGATACGTGCCGGCCCTGGGCCATATCGATTTCGGCTACATCGACCAGGGCCTCGCCACCTTCGCCAGCCTGGTGTTCGGCGCCGGCCAGCCGGGCGTGGGCAACCAGGGCGGCCGCCTGAACAACGTGGTGCGCTACGTGACGCCTCAATGGAATGTGGGCGGCGGCCACCTGCAGGTGATCGCCGCTTATGCGCGCAACGACGAGACCGTCTACAACGAGAACGGCACCGCTGCCCCCAACGGCAGCCGCAAGCCTTACCAGTTCCAGCTGGCGCCCCACTACCATGTGGGCCCCTTCAGCTTCTTCTACTCCTACTACCAGGACAAGGAGGGCATGACCTCGACCACCGCCGCCGTCAACGGCGCCGGCGCCCTGCTGGGCGGGACGGGGCCGGGAGGCCCGACCGCGGCAACCGTGGGCCTGGCCAATGGCCTGCGCGACATGCGCGGCGACCGCCTGGGCGTGAGCTGGAAGTTCGACAACGGCCTGAAGGTCGGCGTGGTGTACGACCGCTTCAAGAGCGAGATCTACAACGGCGTGCTCACCAGCGGCGGGGCCTTCTCGGCGGATCTCAAGCGCGACACCTGGGCCATCCCGGTCAGCTACGTCACCGGTCCGCACAAGCTCAATTTCGTGTATGCCCGTGCCAGCAACCTGAAGGGTTCGCGCTCCGGCCTGGCGACCGACTACGACGGCTCGGACACCGGCGCCAGCTACTTCACCCTGGGCTACCGCTATGCCTTGTCCAAGCGCACGTCGCTGTATGCCGACTGGGCCAAGATTTCCAACAAGAGCCGCGCCGGCTACGACTTCTTCGCTTACGCGGGCGCCAGCACGCCCCAGAACGGGATCTCCTCGGGTGGCCCCGCGAACCTGCCGGGCAACAGCATCGGCGCCGATCCGCAGACGTTCCAGGTGGGTATCTACCACTTGTTCTGATCGGCATCATCCGGGCGGGAGCGAAGCCGTCGCCCTTCGCTACCGTCCGTTCGGCGGGTGCTGCGGTCCGCCATCCGTGCAATTGGGAGGGGAGTCCCAAGGGTGTCCGGACCGCGCATCACCGAAATGGCCGACCGCCCGCAAGGGGCCGGCCAGTCTCCGGGCGACAAGTAAGGTGAGTTCATTCTGCGAGTATTGCTTTTTGGGGCGCCCGGCGCCCCGTTTTTTTTAAGACCTTGTGCTCCTGTAACAAAACTGGCTACCGAGGTGTCTAAGGTGGGATGGGCGAGAGCCCATCCCAACCGAGAGTCAGCAAGGAAAGGAGCACGCCATGCGCAAACTTGCTCTGATATTGGCGCTGCTGTCCGCCGTCGCAGGCTGTGCAGCGCCCATGGGTACTGGAGGCATGAGTCAAACAGAAGAGGAAAGGGAGATGTCGTTCCGGTCCTACAGTGGTGGTCCATGAGCTAAGACGATGGGTGGCGGCATAGCCTGACACCTAGGAAGAGGGCGCAAACTCGGGTAATCGGGTATTGCGCCCTCTGCTGTTTTGTACACACGGCCGCGGCGTCGGCGGTCTCACGAGTTATCACGGAAATATCCGGCCCCATCCATCGCCACAGATTCTGCAGCTTTCCACAAGACTTTCCGCAGACGGCGGGGCCAGTATGGGCACGATTTGGACTTGCCCCAGAGAAACTGGCAATGGACAGGCTCACTCTCCTGTATATCACCACCAACGATCACGCAGCGGCTGCCTTGCGCAAGCGCTGCGAGGACCTGCAGATGGACCTCGACTGCCGGCCACCGGCGTCCGTGCTGCGGCCCTCCGATCTGCAAAAGATTTCCCTCATCGTGCTCGACGGACAGTCGCTGAAATCCCACTCGATCGACCTGGCCAGGCGCATCCGCTGGCTGGGCTTCTCGCGTCCGGTGCTGCTCGCCTGGAGTGCCGACAGCGAACTGGACCGGGTTGTCGCACGCGAGTCCGGGGTGGACGATATTGTCGCGCCGTCGCTCACCACCGCCGCCCTCGCCACTCGCTATCGGTCCCTGCTGCGCCGCCAGCTGCCGGCGTTCGCCTGAGCCGTTCGCACGGCTGCACTGCCGCCGCGGCGGCACTTGTTGCTCTTCATATATGTCAATCGCATTGGCTCGGCGCACCTGGCGCTAACATGCGAATCGTCAGCTTATCCTGGATCAAACCAATCGAGCCGGCCTTGGCGTAATTTCGCCGGCCTGGATCGATACACGCTTTCCTATCAACCCGCTCTTGGGAGAATTGGCATGTGCAAGAAGAAACACTGCGGTCCTCGTTCCCGGCTGTCCGTCGCCCCGCTGCTGGGCGCCGGGGTCCTGGCTGTTACCGCCCCGACATGGGCGGCCGACGGCTTCACGGGCGCACTCACCGGCGGCAAGCCCAGCGCCGACCTGCGACTGCGCTACGAAGGGGTGGACCAGGCGAACATCGCGGAGGACGCCAGGGCCACGACACTGCGCCTGCGCCTGGGCTATGAGACGGGCACCTGGCAAGGCTTCAGCGCCCTGGTCGAGGCCGAGAACGTCACCGCGCTGGGCGGGGAGCGCTACAACAGCACGGTGAATGGCAAGACGAACTTCCCCGTGGTGGCCGACCCGGAAGCCACCGAGATCAACCAGGCCTATCTCGGCTACGCGGGCCTGCCCGGCACGCGGTTGAAATATGGCCGCCAGCGCATCACCCTGGACAACCACCGCTTCATCGGTAACGTGGGCTGGCGCCAGAACGAGCAGACCTTCGACGCGTTCACGGTCAGCAATGTCTCTCTGCCCCACACCAACATCACGGCGGGCTATATCTTCAACGTCAATCGCGTGTTCAGCGACAAGCATCCCCAGGGCGATTTCAAGATGAAGTCGCCCATCTTCAACATCAACTACAAGGGCTGGAGCGTCGGTGAAGTGGTGGCCTACGGCTATCTGCTGGATTTCACCGACGTTGCCGCCAGTTCGGCCCAGACCTACGGTTTGCGCCTGAAGGGTTCCGCCCCGCTGGGCGGCGTCAAGGCGCTGTACGCGGCGGAATACGCGACGCAGCGCGACTACCGCGACAACCCGCGTGATTTCAGCCTCAAGTACTACCTGCTCGAGGCCGGCGTGGGCTTGTCGGCCGCAGAGTTCAAGCTGGGCTACGAAGTGCTGGGCGGCAACGGCACGGTCGCTGTCCAGACGCCGCTCGCCACCCTGCATGCCATGAACGGCTGGGCCGACCAGTTCCTGACGACCCCGGCCACCGGCCTGAAGGACGCCTATGTGTCCGCCGCCACCACGGTGCTGGGCACGCGCCTCGAGGCGATCTACCACGACTTCCGCGCCGACAGCGGCAGCGCCCGCTACGGCACGGAATGGAACCTGCAGGCAGTCAAGGCCATCGACAAGACCTATTCGGTGGGCGCCAAGTATGCCAGCTATAACGCCAAGAGCTTCTCGGTGGACACCGACAAGTTCTGGCTGTGGGCTGAAGCGAAGTTCTGACCGATGCGGGCGCACGGCACAAGCCGTGCGCCCGGCCCCGCTGCGCATACCGGCGGCTGTTTGGCCGCTCCAAGCCCATGGATGACGGCTACCTGCGCACAAGATTACCGCCACATTATTGCAATGTAATTTTCACGCCACGAAGATGTTATCTAGCTGGCAGCTTTTGTTGACTTTGATCAAGCGCGCAAATGATCGCCGCTGACACAGTAGAGGCCATTTTCAACAACGCAAAAGGAAGGGAGTTATGAGCGTCCGCATACCATGTCCGCCATCGCGGGCACGCGCCGTCACGGCTGCGCTTGCCCTGTCACTGGCCCCTCTCGGCGCCGGCGCGGCCGACGACAGCGCCTTGAAGGCCGAGGTCGAGGCCCTGCGCAAGGAAAATTGCGCGAGTTGCGCTCGCTGGTGAACCAGCAGCGCGAGGCAGGCGCCACCAAGGAGGATGTCAAGGCCCTGACCAAGGAGGTGGTCAGCGTGCGTGAAGCGTCCGTGAAGCCGCCCTACGAGTGGGACAAGAGCACGTCGTTTCACTTCGGCGGCTACGTTGCGGCCGGCTATTCCAGCCAGAAGACGGGGGGACGCAGTTTCGACCGGGCGCAGTTCGTTCCCGGCTTCCATTTCAATTACCGCGACATCGCCTTTGCCGAGGCCAAGCTCGAAACCGCGGTCGCGCCCAACGGCGAGACCGAGACCAAGGTCGAGAGCGCGAACCTCAACCTGTTCATGGGCGACTACGCGGTACTGACGGTCG
>JBMOQT010000096.1:0-12094 GCA_049320945.1 Pseudomonadota bacterium | reverse complement strand
GTTGTCGAGCTTCTGCGCCCGGTTGCGGATGGCCGTCTCGATGGCCTCGGAGGGCGCCAGTCCATGGAAGGTGATTTGCAGCGGAAGTTTCATAGGCAGCTCCGATTTTCCGGATGGGCACAAGGGCCGCAGTGTCTAATGGAAGTGTGGGCGTCGGGCGAAGAAAAGAAAATCGGCGGTGGATTAATTTCTTTATAGGAATGGATAACCGCAGCTAGGAATATTCCTATTTCGGGCGCGACAGGCTTTGCGGCGGGTTTGCCAGCTTGTCCGCAAGGTAGGCGACGATGCCGTCCAGGGTGGCCAGCTTGCCATAGTCGGCCTCGGGGATCTCCACCTGCAGCCGCTGGTGCAGGCCGATGATGACGTTGAGCCAGTCCATGGAATCGAGGTCGATCTGGTTGCGCAGGGGCCGGTCCGCCTCGATGGTGCCGAAGTCCACCTCGGGCGCGATGCGCTTGATGGTCTCCAGCACGGCGCCGCGAATATCAGTTGGATTCACAGGCATCTCCTAAAGTTTCTGCGGCTCCTGCAGCAGGGAACGCACTTGCGCCAGGAACAGGGCGCCCCGGTGGCCATCGCTCACCCGGTGGTCGGCCGCCAGACTGACGGTGACCGCCGGCAGCACCCGCAACGCCCCCTGCTCCGCCCAAGGCCTCTCGGTGACGCGGCCGAAGCCCACCAGGGCCACCTGGGGCGGATAGATGACGCCCGTCACGCTGTCCACGCCCTGGTCGCCCAGGTTGGTGACGGTGATGGTCGGGTCGGACATCTCCGAGCTGCGCAGCGACCCCGCCCGCGCCCGCTGCACCAGGTCCGTCAGATCGCCCATCAACTGGGCCGGGGTCTTGTCCTGCACGTCGTGGATCGCGGGCGCCACCAGGCCGCCCTGGCGCAGGGAGATCGCCACCCCGGCATGGACCGAGACGCCGGGCTGAAAGCCGCCCTCGCGGTAATGGCCGTTCATCTCCGGATAGCGCCGGCAGGCCAGGGCGACGGCCTTCAGGAACAGCACCGCCATGAGCAGCCTGCCGGTCACCGGCAGGGCGGCATTTTGCGCCTGCAGCCAGGCCGTCGCCGTTTCGAGGGGAACCGTCTCCGACAGGTAGTAATGGGGGATTTCCCGCTTGGAGCGGCTCATGGCCGCCGCGATGGCCTTGCGCATCTGCGTCTGGCGGTCCTCGGGCAAGCCCTTGGCCGCAGCCGCCTGCTCCACGTCCTGCAGGGTGACCGCGCCCTCGGGACCGCTGCCCGCCAGGCGCTCCAGGTCCACGCCCAGTTCCTCGGCGCGCTTGCGCGCCGCCGGCGAGATGCGCCGGCGCAGCGGCGCCGCCCCGGGCCGGGGCGCGGCGGCTGGCGCCTCGGGGGCGAGCGGCACGGCGGTCTCGGGCGTCTCGCCCGGGGCCAGCAGGGTGGCCAGCACGGTGCCCACGGGCACGGTCTCGCCCGGCTGCACCACCAGTTCATGGACCGTGCCCTCGTCCCAGATCTCCACATCCACCGCCGCCTTGGAGGTATCCACCACCGCCACCACCTGGCCGCGCTTGACCCCATCGCCGGGCTTCACTTTCCATTCCAGCAGCTTGCCCTGGTCCATGTCGGAGCCAAGGGAGGGGAGCTTGAAGGCGATCATCTTCGACCAGCCGTATTTGAAACCGCTCTCAACGCAAAGGGCGCAAAGGCGCAGAGGGCGCAAAGGAATGACTGCATCCCACGCAGCGCGAGCGCCATCCCGCTCGCAAGCCTCGGTATTCTTTGCGTACTTTGCGTTCTCTGCGTCCTTTGCGTTGAATGCGTTTTTTCCATCGCACCAACCTTCTCACCCCCGCCCGCACACGGCGCGGGCGGCGGTGACGATTTTCGGCACCTGCGGCAGCGCCGCCTCCTCCAGGTGCTTGGGATAGGGCATGGGCACCTCCTCGCTGCACACGCGCGCCACCGGCGCATCCAGGTCGTAGAAGGCCTGCTCCATGATGCGCGCCATCACCTCGGCGGCAAGGCTGCCGCTGCGCCAGCCCTCGTCGATCACCACCGCCCGGTGGGTGCGGCGCAGCGATTCCAGGACCGTGGCGCTGTCCAGGGGGCGCAGCACGCGCAGGTCCACTACCTCGGCGTCGATACCTTCTTCGGCCAGCTCGCGCGCCGCCTCCAGCGTCTTGCCCAGGCAGCCGCCGTAGGTGACCAGAGTGACGTCACCGCCGGAGCGCCTGACCTTCGCGCGGGCAATGTCGACGGCGGCGCCCTCGGCGATATCCTCTTCCATGTTGTAGAGCTGGGCATGCTCGAACAGGATCACCGGGTCCGGGTCCGCCAGCGCCGGCGCCAGCATGCCGCGGGCATCCTCGACGGTGGCCGGCGCCAGGATCTTGATGCCCGGGATGTGGGCGTACCAGCCTTCCAGGCTGTGGGAATGCTGGGCCGCCAGCTGGCGCCCGGCGCCGGTGGCCATGCGGATCACCAGGGGCACGCTCATCTGGCCGCCCGACATGTGGCGCAGCAGGGCGGCGCAATTCACGATCTGGTCCAGGGCCAGCAGGCTGAAATTGACCGTCATCACTTCCACGATGGGCCGCATGCCGCCCAGGGCCGCGCCGATGCCGGCGCCGACGAAGGCCAGCTCCGACAGGGGCGTGTCGCGGATGCGCTCGGGGCCGAACTCCTCCAGCAGTCCCTTGCTCACCGCATAGGCGCCGCCGTACTTGCCCACGTCCTCGCCCATCAGAAACACGCGCGGATCGCCCGTCAGGGCTTCACGCAGGGCCTGGCGCAGGGCTTCCCGGTAGGTGAGGCGGGTCATTATGGTCATGGCGCCGGGGTATAGACGTCCTTGGTTAGATCCTCGACCGGCTCCCAGGTGCCCGCCTCGGCGAAGGCCACCGCTTGATCCACTTCCTCGCCTACGGCGCGGTCGATCTCCAGGAACTGCTCTTCCGTCAGCAGCCCCTGCGCCTTCAGGCGCTGGGAGAAGGTGTGGATGGGGCCGCGCCGCTTCCACTCCTCCACCTCCTCCCGGGAGCGGTACAGCTCCGGGTCGAACATGGAGTGGGCGCGGAAACGGTAGGTCTGGAATTCCACGAAGAACGGCCCGCCCCCGCGGCGCACGTAGTCGGCGGCGGCGCGCGCCGCCTCATGCACGGCGGTGACATCCATGCCGTCCACCTTCTGGGTCGGCACCTTGTAGGCCGCCGCCTTGGCGCACAGGTCGGTCTGGGACTCGGAGCGCGCCAGCGCCGTGCCCATGGCATAGAGATTGTTCTCGCAGCAGAACAGTACCGGCAACTGCCACAGGGCGGCGAGATTGAGGGACTCGTGGAACACGCCTTCCGCCACGGCCCCCTCGCCGAAGAAACAGGCGGTCACCCGCGCCACGTGCTGCAGCTTGTCCGCCAGGGCCAGCCCGACGGCCAGGGGCAGGCCGCCGCCGACGATGGCGTGGCCGCCGTAGAAGCGCATCCGGGCATCGAACAGGTGCATGGAGCCGCCGCGCCCGCGGGAGCAGCCCTCCCGCTTGCCGTACATCTCGGCCATGATGGCCCCCATGGGCACGCCGCGCAGCAGGGCATGGCCGTGCTCGCGGTAAGTCGCCACCACGTTGTCCTCGAGCCACAGGGCGTGCAGCGCACCGGTGGCCACCGCCTCTTCGCCGATGTACAGGTGCAGGAAGCCCCGGATCTTGCCGGCGCCATAGAGTTCCGCCGCCTTCTCCTCCAGGCGCCGGATGCGCACCATGTCGGTGAGCAGGCGCAGGGCGAAGTCGCGGAGCGGCAGGCTGTTCATCCCAAAAACCTATTTGAACCACAGAGACACAGAGGCACAGAGTGGAAAAACAAGAGAAATGTGTTGGCGTCCCCTTCACCCGGAAGGTGATCGCAACGACGCCGACAACCCTTTGTTTCTCTGTGTCTCTGTGCCTCTGTGGTGAAGGGTTCTACGGCTATTAGGTTCATGCGCCCGCCTCCAGTGTCGACGTATCCCCCTCCGGCAGCCCCAGCTCCCGCGCCTTCAGCAGGCGGCGCATGATCTTGCCGCTGCGGGTGCGCGGCAGGCTGTCGGCGAAGGCGATCTCCTTGGGTGCGACCGCCGCCCCCAGGCGCGTGCGGGCATGGGCCAGCAGCGCCAGGCGCAGGTCTTCGCTGGGTGCGTAGCCGGCCTTGAGGGACACGAAGGCTTTCACCACCTCGCCCACCATCTCGTCCGGCTTGCCGATGACGCCGGCCTCGGCCACCGCCGGGTGTTCCATCAAGGCGCTTTCCACTTCGAAGGGACCGATGAGATGGCCGGCGGACTTGATCACGTCGTCAGCGCGGCCCACGAACCAGAAATAGCCCTCGGCGTCGCACCGCGCCAGGTCGCCGGTGAGATAGAGGTCGCCGGCGAAGCACTTGCGGTAGCGCTCTTCGTCGTTGAGATAGGCGCGGAACATGGCGGGCCAGCCGCGGCGCAGGGCCAGCTCGCCCATGGCATCGGGCTGTTCCAGCACGCGCACCGTGCCACCCGGCTGGCGCTGCACGATGAAAGCATCCACCCCCGGCAGCGGCCGGCCCATGGAGCCGGGCTTGATGTCCAAGGCGGGGGTGTTGGCGATCATGATGCCGCCCGTCTCGGTCTGCCACCAGTTGTCGTGGATGGGCAGGCCCAGGGTTTCCTGGCCCCACCACACCGCCTCGGGATTGAGGGGCTCGCCCACGCTGGCGACGAAGCGCAGCCGGGGGAAGCGGTAGCGCGCCGCCGCCTCGGCGCCGGCCTTCATGAGCATGCGGATGGCGGTGGGGGCGGTGTACCACACGCTTACCGCCCGCTCCTCGAGGATGCCGTACCAGCGCTCGGCGTCGAAGTCCGCCTCGTCCACGATGCTGGTCACGCCGTGCAGCAGCGGCGCCACGATGCCATAGGAAGTGCCCGTCACCCAGCCCGGGTCGGCGGTGCACCAGAAGACGTCGTCAGGATGCAGGTCGAGGGCGTACTTGCCGGTGGCGTAGTGGGTGAGCACGGCGCCGTGCACGTGCAACGCACCCTTGGGCGTGCCGGTGGTGCCGCTGGTGAAATGCAGCAGCGCCGGGTCCTCGTCCTTGGTCGGGCATACATCGCAGCGCTCATCGGCCCGGGCCATGAGGGCGGCAAAGTCGAGGGTGCCCGGCGGCGCGCCGCCGGCGCCATTCACTACCAGCACGTGGCGCAGGCCGGGCAGATCGCCCAGGATGGGCTGCACCTTGCGCCGGAACAGGCTGCCCGTGGTGACCAGGGCTTGGCCCTCTCCCAGGGCGATGCGGGTACGGATGGGCTCGGGGCCGAAGGCGGAGAACAGGGGCGACACCACGGTGCCGTTCTTGAGCGCCCCCAGCACCGCCACATATAACTCGGGAATGCGTCCCGCCAGCACGAACAGGCGATCGCCGCGGCCCACGCCCAGCCCCCGCAGCACATTGGCGAAGCGGCTGGTGAGGCGCGCCAGCTCGCCATAGCTGATTTCCCTGCTGCCGCCGTCCTGCCCCAGCCAGTGCAGCGCGGTGCGGTCACGCCGGGGCCCGAGCGCATGCCGGTCCACCGCCTCGAAGGCGATATTGATGCCGCCGCCGGGCAGGCCGGCCAGCTCGCGCCGCACGCTCTCCCAGGAAAACGCCGCACGGGTGCCTTCGTAATCGACCAGGTTGGGCGGCACCGGCAAAGCGCCGATGGACTTGCGGATGACGGACGGTCTCACGGCTGGAGTCTCCGCGCAGAATATTCCGTACCGCTATTCTGGATGACCGGCGCCCGGCGTGGGCGGGGATTCAAGCAATGCTTGATTTTTGTCAATGGCCTGGGGCGGCCGCCGGGGCCTTGCGCGAGGAAACGCGCCAGGCCGGCCACCAAATGGGCTAATCTTCGGGAAAGACCGCTACCCGCTGCATCATGCCGCCGGATCACTCAATCGGAACCGAGCCTGGAATCGCTGCCAAGGTCGCCTTCCTGAGGCGGCCCGATTCCTATCCGGACTGCCCCGCGCAGGTGCGCGTGGTGGAAACCCATATGTCATTGGTATTCCTCACGGACCACCACGCCTACAAGCTGAAGAAGCCGGTGCGCTACGAATTCCTCGATTTCAGCACCGTCGAGGCGCGCCGCCGGGACTGCGAGGAAGAAGTCCGCTTGAACCGCCGTCTCGCTCCGTCCGTCTATCTCGAAGTCCTGCCCCTTACGCTGGCGGGGCAAGGCTTGCGCCTGGGCGGCCAGGGCCATCCCGTGGACTGGCTGGTGAAGATGCGCCGGCTGCCAGGCAGCCGCATGCTCGACCACCTTATCCGTTCGGGAACCGCCACGGCAGGCGATGTGCGGCCGGCCGTGGCGCTGCTGGCACGGTTCTACCGGAGCGCCCCTGTGGCCCTGACCGACCCGCAGGCCTACCTCGAGCGCCTGGACAAGGACCTGCGCGACAACGCCGCCGAACTGGCGGCGCCCCGCTATGGGCTGCCGGCCGAACGCATCGCCAAGGTGCTGGATCGACAAACGGCGCTGCTGGCGCGCGAGCCGGAGCTGTTCCGCCAGCGCGTGCGCGAGGGCCGCATCGTCGAGGGCCATGGCGACCTGCGCCCCGAGCACATTTGCCTGGAAGATGCGCCGGTGATCATCGACTGCCTGGAGTTCAATCACGACTTCAGGATTCTCGACTGTGCCGACGACCTGGCCTTTCTCGCCCTGGAATGCGAACGCCTGGGCGGCGCCCCGCTGGCCCATACCGTGTTCGACCTGTACCGGGAGATGAGCGGCGACCTGGTGCCGGAAAAGCTGGTGGCCTTCTACAAGAGCTGCCGCGCCTGCCTGCGGGCCAAGCTGGCCCTGTGGCACTTGCGCGACGGGGAATCGGCGGATTGGACCAAGTGGCCGGCGGTGGCGCGGAATTATCTGGCGCTGGCGGAGAAATACGCCGGGCGGTCGTTCCGGTACAGTTCGAGGACCCGCGGCACGTAGCTGCGGGTCTCCCGGTAGGGCGGGACGCGGTAGCCGTGACGGATCACCGCGTTCTCCCCCGCGTTGTAGGCCGCCAGGGCGAGGCTGAGATCGTCCTGGAAGAGCTGCAGCAGGTCGCCCAGATAGGTCGCGCCCGCGCGCAGGTTCTGCAGCGGGTCGAAGGGATCGGTAACGCCGTAGCGGCGCGCGGTCGCGGGCATCAACTGCATGAGCCCCTTCGCCCCCTTGCGTGAGACGGCCTGCACGTTGTAGGCGGACTCGGCGCTCACCACCGCATGCAGCAGGGCGGGATCAATCCGGCTCTCGCTGGCCACGGCGCCGATCAATGGCGCGAAGCGCGCGCGCCGCTCCTCCTCCGCGGGCGCTATCCCGCCCACCGCCAGTGCGGGCGGCGCCGCCGGATCGGCAACGAGCAGCCGGTAGTCGGCGCCGACGGGTATGTTCGTGAGATGAATCACGCCGTGCGCATCGGTGCGCCCGTAGATGTCGGCGCGCGCGCCGGCGCCCGGCAAGGCGGTTGCCACCAGGGTCAGCCAGGCGCCAAATGCCAGCCCGCTTCGCCTCACCCCGCGCCCCCTTTCGAACGGATCCCTGTCGTTTTTTTCTAGCAAAGGCGGCGCAGCGAAGCAACTGTCGGGCGGCTTTTGTTTTTGCGGAAAAGGCCGCGAAAATTTTCTATGTTGAAAGGGTGCCGCGTGCGCGCGGCGCCAAATGGGGGAAGCGGACAGCGGCGGCCCCATGCAGGGCCACCGGTCCGAAGGGCTCGAACAGGAGGGGAACCGGTGAATCATTCTTCCGATGCACCGCGGTGCCAGCGACGCTCCCTGCCGAAAATCAAGACGACGGATCAGTCGGCGGCGGAGATGATTCCGCAATCACCTCCTGGCCGCGGCGCTGCAGCAAGGGGCTTTACCTTGCTTGAGCTGCTCGTCGTGATGGTCATCATCGGGCTGCTCGCCGGTTATGTGGCGCCGCGCTACTTCGACCAGATCGGCAAGTCGGAAGTGAAGACCGCTCGCGCCCAGATCGACGCCCTGGAAAAGGCCCTCGACCAGTACCGCCTGGACGTGGGCCGCCACCCCACCACGGAGCAGGGTCTCGCCGCCCTCTACACCCGTCCGGCCAACGAGCCGCGCTGGCAGGGACCCTACCTCAGGAAGCCGGTCCCCCTCGACCCCTGGGGCAAGCCCTATCAGTACAAGCAGCCGGGCGAGCACGGCGAATACGACCTGCTCTCCTACGGCAAGGACGGCCAGCCGGGCGGCACGGCCGAAGCGGCCGACATCACCAACTGGTGATCCATGCGCTTCGACGTCAAGGCGGTCTCGAGACGGGACGGCGTAGTCAGCCTACCCTGCGAGGCGGCGGATGCCCAGCAGGCGGCGCAACAGCTGCGGCGCCAAGGCTACGCGGTGCTCGCCGTGCACCCTCGTGCGCCCGCCTGGCGCGCGGGGATCGCCCGGCGCCCGGGCTTTCCCCTGCTGCTCACGAGCCAGGAGTTGATCGCCCTGCTGAAGGCGGGACTCAACCTGGTGGAGGCGGTGGAGACGCTGGCAGAGAAGGACGCGCCGGGCGAAGTGAAGCACATCCTCGCCCAGGTGGTGGCGGCCCTGCGCGAGGGGCTGCCCCTGTCCCAGGCGCTGCAGCAGTTCCCCGCCGCCTTCCCGCCCCTGTACATCGCCACGGTGCGCGCTGCCGAAAGAACGGGCGATCTCGCCGAAGCCCTGGGCCGCTTCGTCGCCTACCAGTCGCAGCTGGAAAGCCTGCGCCAGCGCATGACCAGCGCCGCGGTCTATCCCGCCCTGCTCCTGGGCGTGGGGTTCCTGGTGGTGCTCTTCCTGCTGGGCTACGTGGTGCCGCGCTTCGCCCGCATCTACGCCGACATGGGGAGCGACCTGCCGCTCCTGTCGCGCCTGCTGCTGGAATGGGGTGCGCTGGTGGAGGCCCACGGGCCGCTCCTGCTCGCGTTCCTCGCCGGCCTCGTGGCACTCGCCGCCTCGGGTGCGGGGCGGCGCGCCGTGCGCGCCTGGCTCGCCCGGCTCCTATGGCACGCGCCGGTGGTGGGCGAGCGGCTGCGTATCTACCAGCTGGCGCGCTTCTACCGCACCCTGGGCATGCTGCTGCGCAGCGGCACGCCAGTGGTGGCAGCCCTCGACATGTCCGCCGACCTCCTGCCCGGGGCGCTGCGCGGGCGCTCCCGGCAGGTGGTGGTGAGCCTCAGGGAGGGGCTGTCCATCTCCCAGGCCATGCAGTCCCACGCCCTCACCACGCCCGTGAGCCTGCGCATGCTGCGGGTGGGCGAGCGCACCGGCAACATGGCGGAGATGATGGAGCGCATCGCCGCCTTCTACGAGGATGAAATGGGCCGCTGGGTGGATTGGGCGACGCGGCTGTTCGAGCCCCTGCTCATGGCCTTCATTGGCCTGGCCATCGGCGTGGTCGTGATCCTCATGTACCTGCCCATCTTCGAACTGGCCGGGAGCGTGCAATGAACCCGAATGCCGAGTTCGCGCTGCCGCCCATCCCCGCCGAGCGCCTGTGCGCCGCGCGCGAGGCGGCGCGGCGCAGCGGCCGGCGCGTGATCGAGGAGCTGGAGGAGGCCCTCGGCCTGCCGCCCCGGGAGTGGCTCGCCGCCCTGGGCAGGACCTTCCGCTACCCGGTGCTTTCCATGGACGAGCTGGGCGCCCTGGAGCCCGCCTTCGACCTCATTCCCTACGCGCAAGCCCTGGAGCACGGCTGCCTCGCCCTGCGCGACCGGGAGGCGCTGGTGCTGGTGTGCGCCGACCCCTTCGACGCGGGCGTACAGGAATGGGCCGAGGAGCGCGTCGCCCAGCCCGCCCGCTGGCATCTGGTGCATCACCAGGATCTCGCCGCCTATCTCGCGCGCCACGAGGAGGGCCTGCGCGCCATGGACAGCGTCCTGGCGGCGGGAAGCGGCGCCGCCGCCGGCGACGCCACGCTGGAAGACCTGTCCTTCAAGACCATCAGCGAGGATACGAGCCCCGTGGTGAAGCTCGTGCACTCCACTCTCTACGACGCCCTCAAGACCAACGTGAGCGACATTCACCTGGAAACCGAGCCCGCCGGGCTGGTGATCAAGTACCGGGTGGACGGAGTGCTCACCCGCGTGGGCAGCGTCCCCGACATCGCCCAGGCGGAGCAGATCATTTCCCGCGTCAAGGTGATGGCCGAACTCGACATCGCCGAGCGGCGCATCCCCCAGGACGGCCGCTTCAAGGTGTCGATCCACGGCCGGCCGGTGGATTTCCGCGTCTCCATCATGCCCAGCATCTACGGCGAGGACGCGGTGCTGCGCATCCTCGACAAGCAGGCGCTGGCGGGGGAGCTGCGCGCGCTGCGCCTCGATCAGCTGGGGTTCGATGCGGATGTCGTCGTGGCGCTGCGGCGCCTGGCCACCGAGCCCTACGGCATGCTGCTGGTGACCGGTCCCACGGGCAGCGGCAAGACCACCACCCTCTATGGGGTGATCAGCGAGATCAACCACGGCCTGGACAAGATCATCACCATCGAGGAGCCGGTCGAGTACCAGCTGCCCGGCGTGCTGCAGATCCCGGTAAACGAGAAGAAGGGCCTCACCTTCGCCCGTGGCCTGCGCTCCATCCTGCGCCACGACCCGGACAAGATCATGGTGGGCGAGATCCGTGACCCGGAAACGGCACAGATCGCCGTCCAGTCGGCGCTCACCGGGCATCTCGTGTTCACCACCGTGCATGCCAACAACGTATTCGACGTCATCGGCCGTTTCATGCACATGGGAGTGGACCCTTACAGCTTCGTCTCGGCCTTGAACGGCATCCTCGCCCAGCGCCTGGTGAGGCTCAACTGTCCGGCCTGCGCGCAACCCGTGGTCCCCGAGGCGCGCTTGCTCGCCGAGTCCGGCATCGCGCCCGAGGAAGCGAGGGGGTTCGACTTTCGCGCCGGACGCGGCTGCGGCGTGTGCCGCGGCACCGGCTTCAAGGGGCGGCGCGCCATTGGCGAGCTCCTGCTGCTCACCGACGAGATCCGCGAGCTCATCGTCGCCCGCGAGCCCATCCGCCGCATCAAGGAAGCGGCGCGGGCGGGCGGCACCCGCTTCCTGCGCGCCGCCGCCGTGGAGCTGGTGAAGCGCGGCGCCAGCACCCTGACGGAGATCAACCGTGTCACCTTCGTGGCGTAAGCGCGTGCGCATCGCCCTGCGCCCGGACGGCGTGACCCTGGCGCTGCTCGCACATGGGCTGCGGCCACGCCCGGCCGACGTCATCCACGCGCCTTGCACCCCCGCTGGGGGTGGCGCCTGGCGCGCGCCGCTCGCCGCCGCGGACGAGGCGCTGGCGGCTGCCCCCTGGCCGGCGGCGCCGGCGACGGTGATCGTATCCAATCATTTCGTGCGCTATGTGCTCGTCCCCTGGAGCGCCCGGCTCGTGGAGGAAGCGGAACAGCTGGCCCTGGCCCAGCACTGCTTCAGCGAGATTCATGGCAGCGCCGCCCTCGAATGGGCGCTGATGCTCGCTCAGGCCCGCGCCGGCACGCCGCGCCTGGCGGCCGCGGTCGATCGCGAGCTTCTCGCCGAATTGGACGCTTTCTGCGCGCGGCGGCGGCTGCGGCTGAAATCCATGCAGCCCTATTTCGCGGCCGCCTTCAACGGCGTGCGCCGGCAGATCGGCGTGCGCGACTTCTGGTTCGTCGCCGCGGAACCGGGCCGGCTGTGCCTGGCGCGGGCCGCCGGCGGTCGCTGGGTGGCGATCCGCAGCCGCCGTGTGGGCGAATCCGGCCTGGGCGAGCTGTCCGCGCTGGTGGAGCGCGAGGCGTGTCTGATCGATATGCCCCCAGGGGAAACGCCGGTCTTCGTCCATGATGCCGGCCCGGCCGGTGCGTTCGACGACGGGCGCGCCCGCGCCCTGCGCCCGCGCGCGGCCGCCTCGGCCGACGGCCCGCTGGCCATGGCCCTGGCAGGATGAACGCCATGGGCCCGCTGCGCCTCGATTTCCGCCGCCGGCGCCGCCCGGCCCGGCTCCCGGGTATCCTGCTGCTGCTGGCGGGACTCGCCGCCGCCGCCGTGCTCGGTGCAGCCTACGAGCAGACGCGCCGGGACATGGCACTGCTGGAGGACGCCCTGGCCGAGCTGTCGCGCGCCGCGGCGCGCCGC
>JBMOQT010000095.1:0-12138 GCA_049320945.1 Pseudomonadota bacterium | reverse complement strand
GCCCCACCTTCGCCCACGGCATGACCAAGAAGATGCTGCACCAGGAATGGAACATGGGGGTGGACGAGGCCATCGAGGCGGAGGCCCAGGCCCAGGCCATCTGCATGGCGACCCAGGATTTCCGGCGCGCCTTTGATGCCTTCGTGGCCAAACAGAAACCCCGCTTCGAGGGGGACTGATGTGAGCGACCAGAGCCATCTATCCTGGCCGTTCTTCGAGGAGCGGCACCGGCAGCTGGCGGCGCGGCTCTCGGACTGGGCGCACGCCCACCTGCGCGATCACGAGCACGGCGACGTGGATGCGCAGTGCCGCAGCCTGGTGCGGTGGCTGGGCGAAGGCGGCTGGCTGCGCTACGCGGTGGGCGGCACCGCCTACGGCGGCGCCTATGAGGCCATCGACACCCGTTCCATCTGCCTGCTGCGGGAGACCCTGGCGCGCCATTCGGGGCTGGCCGACTTCGCCTTCGCCATGCAGGGTCTCGGCTCCGGCGCCATCACCCTGGCCGGCACCGAGGAGCAGAAGCGGCGCTTCCTGCCGCGGGTGGCCCAGGGCACGGCCATCGCCGCCTTCGCCCTGTCGGAGCCGGACGCCGGTTCGGACGTGGCGGCGCTCGCCTGCGCGGCGCGGGCCGAGGGCGACGGCTATGTGCTGAACGGCGAGAAGACCTGGATCTCCAACGGCGGCATCGCCGACTTCTACGTGGTGTTCGCCCGCACCGGCGAGGCACCGGGGGCGCGGGGCATCAGCGCCTTCATCGTCGAGGCGGACACGCCCGGCTTCGACATCGCCGAGCGCATCGCCGTCATCGCCCCCCATCCCCTGGCACGGCTGCGCTTCAGGGACTGCCGCCTGCCGCGCTCGGCCCTGCTGGGCGAGCCGGGACAGGGCTTCAAGCTGGCCATGCGCACCCTGGACATCTTCCGCACCTCGGTGGCGGCGGCGGCCCTGGGCTTCGCCCGCCGCGCCTTGGACGAGGCGCTGGCGCGGGCGACCCGGCGGCGCATGTTCAACCAGACCCTGGCCGACTTCCAGCTCACCCAGGCCAAGCTCGCCCACATGGCCACCACGGTGGACAGCGCCGCGCTGCTCACCTACCGGGCCGCCTGGCAGCGGGACCAGGGGCGCGCCGTGACCCGCGAGGCGGCCATGGCCAAGATGACGGCGACCGAGGGTGCCCAGCAGGTGATCGACGCGGCGGTGCAGATCTGGGGCGGCCTGGGCGTGGTGAGCGGGCAGCCGGTGGAGCAGCTGTACCGGGAGATCCGGGCCCTGCGCATCTACGAGGGCGCCACCGAGGTGCAGCAACTGATCATTGCGCGCGAGCTGCTCAAGGAGTGGAGCGCCGCGCGCGGCAACGGTGGGGAGCAATCATGAGCTACACGGCCCATGTGGACACCTTCGCGCGGGACAACCTGCCGCCCGCGGCCTGGCAGCCCGAGTTCCTTTTCGAGCTGCCGGAACTGCAGTTTCCCGAGCGCCTGAACTGCGCCACCGAGCTGCTGGACAAGGCGCTGGCGGCGGGCTGGGGCAACCGCCCCTGCCTGATCGCCCCCGGTCTGCGGTGGACCTATGCCGAGCTGGCGGACAAGGCCAACCGCATCGCCCGCGTGCTGGTGGAGGATCTGGGGGTGGTGCCGGGCAACCGGGTGCTGCTGCGGGGCGCCAACACGCCCATGCTGGCAGCCTGCTGGTTCGCCGTGATGAAGGCGGGGGCCATCGCCGTCGCCACCATGCCCCTGCTGCGCGCCAAGGAGCTCACTGAGATCATCAACAAGGCCCAGGTGAGCCACGCCCTGTGCGACGGGCGCATCGCCGAGGAACTGACCCGGGCGGCGCCCGCCTGCCCGACCCTGAAACACACCCTGTGCTTCGGCGGCGACGGCGGCCTGGAGGCCGCCATGGCACGCAAGGCCGCCGGCTTCAACAACGTGGACACCGCGGCCGACGACACCTGCATCCTCGCCTTCACTTCCGGCACCACCGGCAGACCCAAGGCCACCATGCATTTCCACCGGGACGTGATGGCCATCTGCGAGTGCTGGCCGCGGCACGTGCTGCGCGCCCGGGCCGATGACGTGTTCATCGGCAGCCCGCCGCTGGCATTCACCTTCGGCCTGGGCGGGCTGCTGCTGTTCCCGCTGCGCGTCGGCGCCGCCACCGTGCTGCTGGACAAGGTGGCGCCCGAGCAGCTGCTGGAGGGCATAGGCGAGTTCGGCGCCACCGTGTGCTTCACCGCCCCCACGTCCTACCGGGCCATGGCGGGCATGGCTGCGCAGGGGCGCGGCGCCGCCCTGCGCAGCCTGCGCAAGTGCGTGTCGGCGGGCGAGGCGCTGCCTGCCGCGACCCGCACCCTGTGGAAGGACACCACGGGCATCGAGCTCATCGACGGCATCGGTGCCACCGAGATGCTGCACATCTTCATCTCCGCCGACGAGGCCCAGGCCCGCCCGGGCGCCACGGGCAAGGTGGTGCCGGGCTATCGCGCCTGCATCATGGACGAGCAGGGGCGGCCGCTGCCTCCCGGACAGGTGGGCCGCCTGGCGGTGAAGGGGCCCACCGGCTGCCGCTACCTGGCCGACGAGCGCCAGAAGGAATACGTCAAGGACGGCTGGAACTACACCGGCGACGCCTACCTGATGGACGAAGACGGCTACTTCTTCTACCAGGCGCGCACCGACGACATGATCATCTCGGCCGGCTACAACATCGCCGCGCCCGAGGTGGAAGGGGCGCTGCTGGCCCATCCCCGGGTGGCCGAGTGCGCCGTCATCGGCGTGGCCGACGAGGAACGTGGGCAGATCGTCAAGGCCTACGTGGTGCCGCGCCCGGGCGCGACGCCTTCAGCCGAGCTGGCGAAGGAGCTGCAGGAGTTCGTCAAGCGGACCATCGCGCCCTACAAGTACCCGCGCGCCATCGAGTTCCGCGAGGCGCTGCCGCGTACCGAGACGGGCAAGGTGCAGCGCTTCAAGCTGAGGGAAGAGAGCAAGGCCGGCCCACGGCCGCCACTATGAGAGACGTGCCCATGGACATGCAAGGAGTGAGTGAAATGCAGATACTGCAACCCCCCGGCTGGGTGAAGCCGCGCGGCTTCGCCAACGGTGTGGCCGCCCGGGGCAAGCTGGTGTTCATCGCCGGCCAGGTGGGCTGGGACGGCGAATGCCAGTTCCGCGCCAAGGACTTCGTCGGCCAGGTGCGGCAAGCCCTGAAGAACGTGGTTGCCATCTTGAAGGAGGCGGGCGGGCGGCCCGAGCACATCGTGCGCATGACCTGGTACGTCACCGACAAGCAGGAATACCTGGCGGCGCTGAAGGACATCGGCCCGGTGTTCCGGGACATCATCGGCTATTACAACGCCGCCATGACGGCGATCGAGGTGTCGGCGCTGATCGAGGACGAGGCGAAAGTGGAGATCGAGGCCACGGCAGTGGTGCCTGACTGAAATGCATCAAGGACGCGATTCGGCGCCGCGGCGAGAACACAAGGTTCAGCTGCGCGAGCGTGGCGTCTCGCCGACCACGCGCGATCGCACCGCAGGATGACAGCGGTCTCGCTCACCCGCCCCCACCACCCTTGTCAGCCCGCCGTCCGCCGCCCCGGCCGCGCTGCTGCCGGGATGCGGCTGGCGAGCGCCACACCCAAGAGCGAAGCCGCGCCGGTGACGGCCCACGTCCAGTGCCACCCGCCGACCACGCCCGCCACCCAGGCCACCAGCGGTGCGCCCGCGAATTGGCCGAACGAGGAGCACTGCTGCATCCAGCCCACGGTGGTGGACACGGTCTGCTCGCTGGGGGCAAGACGCACCGCCAGCATGAACAGGGTGGCGGGGATCAGGCCGCCGACCCCGGAGAACAGCAGTACGCCGGCATAGCGCAGCAGCGGCAGGTCGTCTCCGGGCAGGCCGAATGCGACGAGGGTGCCCAGCGCCATGGCGGCGAAGCCGGTGTAGAGGAGACGCTGGGGGCGTACGGCCCGATGCAGCAGCCGGCCGGCGGCGAGATTGCCCAGCACGTTGCATGCGGCGGCGAGCGCCGTGAGCGCTCCGGCGAGGCCGCCCGCGACACCCGCCTGGTCGTAGATGGAAGGCAGGAAGCCGATGACGGCCAGCCACTGCCCGGAGTACGCGGCGAAAGTCAGCGCCACCAGCCAGGGGCCGCTCGCAAGAAGCGTCTGGCCCATGCGCTGCCACCAGGGGAGCCGCCCGACGGCGGCTTCGGCGCTTCCCTGCGGCCCGGAAACGGCGGAGGCGCGCTGCCCGTCGGCGGGCACGCGCAGGGCCATCCACAGGGCCGTGGCGGCCGACAGCGCAGCCAGGCTCCACCACCAGCCTGACCAGCCCAGGGCGCCGATCGCCCAGGGGCCGGCGAGCAGCGCCAGCGCCGTGCCCAGGGGCATGTAAGTGCCCCACAGGCCGAGCTTCAGGCTCAGGCGCTCGATCGGTACCAGCTGCCGGATCAGGCTGGGCGCTGGCAGCGCCACCAGCAGGAAGCCGAATCCTTCCGCGGCACGCAGCCACAGCAGGTCGGACGCGTCCCGCGCCCAGCCGCCCAGGCCACTGGCCAGCGCCAGGACCGACAGACCGGCTAGCATGCTGCGGCGCAAGCCCAGGGCGTCCGCGGTGAGTCCCACCGCCAGGCCCAGGGTCATGCCGGCAAACTGCACCAGCGAGAGCAGGAAGCCGGCTTGCAGCAGCGTGACGTGCAGGGCGTCGCGTAGTACCGGCAGCGCCGGCGGCAGCTTGCCCACATGCAGCGCGGCGGTCACGCCCGAGAGGATGACGATGAGATCAGGAGAAAGCGCTGGCCTTTTCATGGGGCCGGGTTCCGGATGCTGCGTCTGTTTTCTTTTACGCCGACTCTGGCGCATTGTAAGTGCTGCCCGAACGGGGGCGAACAGCTTCGCGGCAGAAGGGCAGGAATTGTACTCTGCACAGACCTCGAACGCGGGGGGGCGCGTCAGGTGTACATATCGGAAAAATATAAATGTCGTACTTATAATATATTGGACGCGTTTTTTTGAGCGGCCTATCCTCACGCCCTGCTATGGAGCAAATGGGCGACTGAGGGCATGGCCGACGACTTCATTCTTGAAACCGCAGGGCTGCGGAAAGAGTTCAAGGGCTTTGTCGCGGTCAATGATGTGGACCTACGCGTGCGGCGCGGCCACATCCACGCGCTGATCGGTCCCAACGGCGCCGGCAAGACCACCTGCTTCAATCTCCTCACCAAGTTCCTGGAACCGACGCGTGGCACCATCCGCTTCAACGGCGCCGACATCACCACGGAGAGGCCGGCCCAGATCGCGCGGCGGGGCGTCGTCCGGTCGTTTCAGATCTCGGCGGTGTTTCCGCACCTGACGGTGCTGGACAACGTGCGCATCGCGCTGCAGCGCAAGCTGGGCGTCTCCTTCCATTTCTGGCGGCCGCAGAAGATGCTGGGCGTGCTCAACGAGCGGGCCATGGAACTGCTCGGCTATGTCGGCCTGGAGGAGTTTGCCCACATGATTACGGTCGAGATGCCCTACGGCCGCAAGCGCGCCCTCGAGATCGCCACCACGCTGGCCCTGGACCCTGAGCTGATGCTTCTGGACGAGCCGACCCAGGGCATGGGCCACGAGGACGTGGACCGGGTCATGCAGCTCATCAAGAAGGTGTCGGCCAACCGCAGCATCCTGATGGTCGAGCACAACATGAAGGTCGTGGCCGGCATCTCCGACACCATCACGGTGCTGGCGCACGGCGCCGTGCTGGCGGAGGGCAGCTACGACGAGGTGGCGGCAAACGCGGACGTGATCGAAGCCTACATGGGTAGCGTTGCGACCGAGCTGGCGGCACCGGGAGGACACTGACATGGTCAGGGCGACAGAATACCTGCGCGTCACCGACTTGCACGCCTTCTACGGCGAATCCCACATCCTGCACGGCATGGACTTCGTGGTAAACCGCGGCGAGTGCGTCACGCTGCTGGGGCGCAACGGCGCCGGGCGCACCACCACCTTGCGCGCCATTCTGGGGCTCACCGGCAGGCGCACCGGCTCGATCATGCTCAACGGGCGCGAGGCCATCGGCCTGGCGCCCCACCGCATCGCCCGGCTGGGCGTGGGCTACTGCCCGGAGGAGCGGGGCATCTATGCCAGCCTGTCGTGCGAGGAAAACCTGCTCCTGCCGCCGCTGGCGGGCAGCGGCGGCATGGGGCTGGAGGAGATCTACGCCATGTTCCCCAACCTGCGGGAGCGGCGCACCAGCCAGGGCACGCGCCTGTCGGGCGGCGAGCAGCAGATGCTGGCCATGGCGCGCATCTTGCGCAGCGGGGCACGGCTGCTGCTGCTGGACGAGATCTCCGAGGGGCTGGCGCCGGTGATCGTGCAGAAGCTGGCCCAGGTAGTCCGGCAGCTCAAGGACAAGGGCTACACCATCCTGCTGGTGGAGCAGAACTTCCGCTTCGCCGCGCCCCTGGCCGACCGCATGTACATCGTCGAGCACGGGCAGGTGGCGGCCGAAGTCCATCGGCATGAAATCGACCAGAAGCAGCATCTGCTCCAGGAATACCTGGGGGTTTGAAGGGGAGGGGCAATGACAGGGATTTTCGGCGTTCCCGTCCAGGCGCTCATGGGCCAGCTCATGCTCGGCCTGGTGAACGGCTCGTTCTACGCCATGCTCAGCCTGGGGTTGGCGGTGATCTTCGGCATGCTCAACATCATCAACTTCGCCCATGGCGCCCTGTTCATGATGGGGGCGTTCTTCGCATGGATGGGCCTGGAGTACTGGGGGTTGAGCTACTGGTGGGCGCTGCTGGGCGCACCCCTGGCGGTGGGCGCCTTCGGCCTGCTGTCGGAGCGCGCCCTGCTGCAATGGCTGTACAAGCTCGACCACCTCTACGGCCTGCTGCTCACCTTCGGCCTGGCGTTGATCATCGAAGGGCTGTTCCGCAACGAGTACGGCGTCTCCGGCCAGCCCTATTCGATTCCGGCGGAGCTCGCCGGCACCTTCAACCTGGGCTTCATGTTCCTGCCTGTGTACCGCGCCTGGGTGATCGTGGCTTCGCTGACCGTGTGCTTTCTCACCTGGTTCATGATCGAGAAGACCCGGCTGGGCGCCTATCTGCGCGCCGCCACCGAGAACCCCAAGCTCACCCAGGCGTTCGGCATCAATGTGCCGCTGATGGTCATGCTGACCTACGGCTTCGGCGTAGCCCTGGCCGGGCTCGCCGGCGTGCTGGCGGCGCCGGCTGCCCAGGTCAGTCCGCTGATGGGCTCCAACCTGATTATCGTCGTGTTCGCCGTGGTAGTGATCGGCGGCATGGGGTCGATCCTCGGCGCCATCGTGACCGGCCTGGGACTGGGCGTGATCGAAGGCCTGGCCAAGGTGTTCTATCCGGAAGTATCGGCGACGGTGGTGTTCGTCATCATGGCCCTGGTCCTGATGGTGCGGCCGGCGGGGCTCTTCGGCAAGGAAAAGTGAGACCGGCATGAGCAGAAACAATCTCGGCTACGGCGCGCTGCTGATCCTCGGCCTCGTCGCCCCTTTCGTGGTCTATCCGGTGCTGGTGATGAAGGTGCTGTGCTTCGCCCTGTTTGCCTGCGCCTTCAACCTGCTGCTCGGCTACACGGGGCTGCTGTCCTTCGGCCACGCGGTGTTTCTCGGCACCGCCGGCTACACCGCGGGACACGCCATCAAGGTATGGGGTCTGCCGCCGGAACTGGGGTTGACGGCCGCCACGGCGGCGGCCGCCGCCCTGGGATTCGTGTTCGGGGCGCTGGCCATTCGCCGCTCGGGAATCTACTTCGCCATGATCACTCTGGCGCTCGCCCAGATGATGTATTTCGTGTTTCTCCAGGCGCCCTTTACCGGGGGCGAAGACGGCCTGCAGGGCGTGCCGCGCGGCAAGCTGTTCGGCGTCATCGATCTGGCGCCCGACCTGAACATGTATTACTTCGTGCTGGCGGTGTTCGTGTTCGGCTTCTGGCTGATTCACCGCACCATTCATTCGCCCTTCGGCCAGATCCTCAAGGCCATCCGGGAGAACGAGGCGCGGGCCATTTCCCTGGGCTACGACGTCAATCGCTACAAGCTGCTGGCCTTCGTGCTGTCCGCCGCCCTGGCGGGCCTGGCCGGCGCCACAAAGACCCTGGTGTTCCGCTTCGCCACGCTCTCCGATGCCCATTGGCATACCTCCGGCGAGGTGGTGCTCATGACCCTGCTGGGGGGCATGGGGACGGCCTTCGGCCCGGTGCTCGGCGCCTCGGTCATCGTCACGCTGCAGAACGCCCTGGCGGACAAGGTGGGCTCGCTGCTCACCGTCATCATGGGTGCCATCTTCGTGGTCTGCGTGCTGCTGTTCCGCCGCGGCATCGCAGGAGAGCTGGGCGCGCTGTACCGGAATATGGTGGGCGTGCGTGTGTCCGAGCCCGTTGCGGCGCCGGTGCATGGGCAGGCGTCCGCGGGCGGCGAGCGCGGCCTGGTCAGGGAAGGTGGTTTTTCGTGAGTGGTTCCTGTGTCGACTAGGAGGAGACTGAAATGAGGAAGGGATATGTGGCACTTTGCCTGGGACTGATGGCCGCGGGGGCGGCGCAGGCCGAGATCAGCGACGGCGTGATACGCATCGGCGTGCTCAACGACCAGACCGGCGTTTATGCCGGCCTCGCCGGACCGGGCTCGGTATGGGCCGCCAAGAAGGCGGTCGAGGACTTCGCTCCGGAGAAGCACGGCTTGAAGGTGGAGGTGATCGCCGCTGACCATCAGAACAAGCCGGACGTGGGCGCCAGCCTTGCCCGCCGCTGGTTCGACGTTGACAAGGTGGATGTGATCGTGGATGTGCCCACTTCGTCGGTGATCCTGGCGGTCAATGAAGTGGTGAAGGAGAAGAACAAGGTACTGCTGGTGTCCGCCGGCGGCACGTCCGACCTGACGGGGCGCGCGTGCACGCCCAACGCCATCCATTGGGCCTATGACACCTGGGCGCTGGCCAACGGCACCGGCAGGGCGGTGGTCAAGACGGGTGGTGACACCTGGTTCTTCATCACCGCCGACTATGCTTTCGGCCACGCTCTGGAGCGCGATACGGAAGGCGTCGTGGTCAAGAACGGCGGCAAGGTGCTGGGCAAGGTGCGCCATCCCTTCCCGGGCACTGACTTTTCCTCCTACCTGCTCCAGGCCCAGGCGTCCAAGGCGAAGATCGTCGGGCTGGCCAATGCCGGCGGCGACACCATCAGCGCCGTCAAGCAGGCGGCGGAATTCGGCATCACCGCCGGCGGGCAGAAGCTCGCGGGCCTGCTGGTGTTCATAAGCGACGTGCAGGCGCTGGGCCTCAATGCCGCCCAGGGGCTGGTCCTGAGCGAAACCTGGTACTGGGACATGAACGAGGACAGCCGCAAGTTCGGGCGCGAGTTCGCCGCGGCCAACAGCGGCAAGTTTCCCACCATGGCCCACGCCGGCGTCTACTCCGCCATCACCCACTACCTGAAGGCGGTGGCGGCGCTGAAATCCGATGCCGACGGCGCCAAGGTGGTGGCCAAGATGAAGGCCATGCCCACCGAGGACAAGCTGTTCGGCAAGGGCTCGATCCGGGCGGACGGGCGCAAGATCCACCCGCTGTACCTGTTCGAGGTGAAGAAGCCGAGCGAGTCCAAGTACTCGGGGGATTTCTACAAGCTGCTCGCCACCGTTCCCGCCAATGAAGCCTTCCGTCCCATGGAGGACGGCAGCTGCCCGCTCGTGAAGAAGTAAGCGCGGCGAGCGTTCTTCCGCGGCGGAAAGGGGCCGGAAGCGGCCTCCTTCCGCCGTTGTCATTTGGCTCCGGCCGGCCGCTTCGCGGCCCTAACCTGCTGCGCAGGTTAGCCTACGCCGCAAGAAGCGGCTTCGCTGCGTCTTGTAGGCAGGCTCGCCACCACTTCCTTCGCCGTCTGCACGAAGGCGGTCAGCAGGGGCGAAGGGTTGCGCTGGACCCAGCCCAGCATCACCTCGATTTTCGGCGTGCGGCCGCGGATAGGCTTGTAGACCACGTGGTCGAAGCGCACCCGCTGCTGCACGGACGAGGGCACGAAAGCCAGCCCGGCGCCCGAGCTGACCAGCCCCAGGGTGGTGTACACCTGACCGACTTCCAGCGCCACGTCCGGCACGAAGCCGGAAGCCGCGCACATGCGCATGATCATGGTATGGAAATCGGGCGCCAGCTGGGGCACGTACATGATGAAACGCTCGGCCGCACACTCCTTGAGGGACAAGGTCTGGCGCTTGGCCAACGGATGGCTGTCCGGCACCGCCAGGACGAAGGGCTCCCTGAGCAGCGTCTGGTGGATGACTTCCTCCTGGGGCACCGGCCGCATGAAGGAGACGTCCACATCGCCCCGCAGCAGCGCGTCGGCCTGGCTGATCACGGGGAACCAGCGCAGCTGCACATCCACCGAGGGAAAGCGTTCGCGATAGGCGCGCAGGATCGGCGGCAGCAGGGTGTAGGACATGTGCTCGAAGAAGCCGACCGCCAGCCTGCCGATTTCGCCGCGCTGGGCGCGCTGGGCCTGCACCGCCGCCATCTCGGTGGCGCGGATGATCTGTTTCGCCTGCTCCAGGAAGACGCGGCCGGCGTCGGACAGCTCCACGTGGCGTCGGGTACGGTGCAGCAACGTGACGCCCAGTTCCTCCTCCAGCTGGCGGATCTGCTGGCTCAGGGGCGGCTGGGCGATGTGCAGGCGCTCGGCGGCGCGGGTGAAGCTCAGGTCCTCGGCGACGGCGATGAAATAGCGCAGGTGGCGCAGATCCATATATATAAATCCAATATTAATATGCGATGAATTATATATTGGACACACAACAGTGCAACTCCTACGATGGCCTAAATCGTGCCCCATCGAGGAGGAAAAGCACAGTGAAACGCGCATTGTTGGACCAAGCCGTCGCCAGGATGCTGGCACGCATCGATTCCACGCTCTCCCGGCCGGGGGAGGGCTTCCCCCACTACGCCGATCCGGCAACCGGACAGTGGACGCGCAGCTCGGCCGGTGACTGGACCGGAGGATTCTGGTGCGGGCTGCTGTGGCTGGCGGCACTGCGCACGGGGGAGGCGAGGTACCGCGACCAGGCCCGCGCCTGGGCGCTGCGGCTGCGGCCGCGGGCGGCGTCCAAGTCGGTGTTCAAGGGCTTCCTGTTCTGGTACGGCGCCGAGCTGGGCAGCGAGCTGTTCGCCGACCCGGTGGCGCGCGAGCTGTCCGCCGAGGGCGCACGCGGCCTGATGCAGATGTACAGCCGCACGGCGCAACTGATCCCGCTCGGGACGGAGGCGGAGGAGGCCTCCGACGTGGGTCTGAACGAGGCCAACATCGATGCCCTGCCCGGAACGGCGGCGCTGCTGCTGAGCCACGGCACGACGCTGGGCTGCGACGAGATGGCACGCCGCCACGTGCGCCGGCACATCGCCCTGTGCGTGCGCGACGACGGCTCGGTATGCCAGTCGGCGACCTTCGATCCGGCCGACGGCCGCCTGGTGCGCCGCTACACCCACAAGGGCATCCGCGACGACAGCACCTGGGCGCGCGCCCAGGCCTGGGGCATGCTGGGACTGGCCCAGACCCTGGCCTGGCGCGAGACCGAATTCCGCGACGCGGCGGCGCGCGTGGCCGACTGGTGGCTCGACCACGTGCCGGCCGACCACGTGGCGTTCTGGGACTTCGACGATCCCGCCATCCCCGACACCAACCGCGACACATCGGCGACGGCCATCGCCGCCGCGGCACTGCTCAAGCTGGCGCGCCTCGTTCCCGAGCGCGCCGAGCGTTACCGGGCGGCAGCCGAGGCTGCCGTGGAACAACTGGTGTCGCGCTACCTGACGCCGGTTTCCGCGGACGACCGGCGCGAGCCGGGCATCCTCACCGGCGGCTGCTTCAACAAGCGCCTGGGGGTGGCGACCAACCACGAGCTCATCTGGGGCGACTACTTCCTGTTCGAATCGTTGCTGGCGCTCGACGGCTGCTTCGTGCCGGAGAGAGTGTGATTTCCTGATTCCGGAGAGAGAAATGCAGCAGTTCACCAAACCTCATCAAGGCCCCGTGTCTACCCTCATCGGCACGGAAACCAGCTACACCCGCACCGTAAGCGAGTATGACGTTTATGCCTTCGCCGGCATCAGCGGCGACAACCATCCCAACCAC
>JBMOQT010000094.1:0-12170 GCA_049320945.1 Pseudomonadota bacterium | reverse complement strand
GAGAAACAGAAACGCGCCTTCGACCTGATCCAGCAGATCCAGTCGTAGGCAGAGATCGGAACCCCAATCTCATGCCAAGCGCTTGTCACACAAGGATAAACTCGTTCGGCGGCTACCGGAACTTCGGTCTAGCGGAACTGGCGGCGGAAGCGCCACACACCGACGGCGAACAGCACGCCGCCCAGGGCGAGCATCTTGGCCAGCGGCGGCCACAGCACGTCGAGATCGGCGCCGCGGATAAGAATGCCGTAGACGAGCAGGATGAAGTGCCGCAGCGGCGAGAGCTCGACCAGGGCCTGCAGCCAGGCGGGCATGGTCTCGGTCATGTTCCAGGTGCCGGACAGATTGACCATCGGGATGATGATGAGAAGCACGATCAGCCCCATCTGGCCGGAGTTGCGCGCGAAGGTGGAGGCGACGATGCCCAAGCCGGCGCTGGCGACGGCGTAGAGGGCAACGACCAGGAAGAACAGGGCGTGGTTGCCGCGCACCGGCACGTCGTACAGGCCATGCATGACGCCCAGCACCGCCACCGCCGTGCCGAGCAGCATCACCAGCATCATCGCCGTCACCTTGCCAAGCACCACTTGCACGGGCGCCACCGGCGACACCAGCAGCTGCTCGATGGTGCCTCGCTCCTTCTCGCGCACCATCGCGGCACCGGGCAGCAGAACGGCGGCGACGGTGATCATGGTCAGCATCTCCGAGATGGTGTTGAACCACACCTCGTTCAGCGCAGCGTTGTTCCAGTAGCGCGCCTCGACCCGGATCTGCGGCAGCCGGCCCGGCTCCGCCCCTGCCTGCCGCAGATTGCGCTGCGCCTGCTCGGCTGAGAAATCCGCGGCGATGCGCTGGGCGTAGCTGGACACCAGATAGCCCTGGTTGGCCTGGCTGGTATCGATGAGCAGTTGAACCTGCGCCTGCCTTCCCTTCGCCAGGTCTGCGGCGAAGTGCTCGGGGATGGCGAGCACGGCGCGCGCGCCGCCCCGGTCGAGCAGGGGCACGCCCTGGCGCAGGTCGGCCAGCGGCGGCAGCTGCAGGAAGTAGGGCGGCTGGAAGCGCTCGGCCAGTTCCCGCGAGGCGGGCGTTCGATCGGCATCGTGCAGGGCGAGGGGCGATTGCCGCAGCTCCATGGAGCCGGAGCCGGCGGCCATCATGATGTCGAGGGTGAAGATGAAGACCGTGAAGGCGAACAGCGCCCGGTCCTTGTAGAGCTGCTTGAGCTCCTTCAGGATCAGCACGTAGACCTGGTTGAGCCAGACCAACGCCGCCCTCATGTGGCTGTCCTCTTGCGGAAAAGCCGATAGCACAGGCCGAGCAGGGCGGCGGCGAAGAGGGCGAGGAAGAGAAATTCGACCCGCAGCACGTCGAGGCCGGTCTTCTTCAGGAAAGTGCCGATGACGATGTCGTAGTAATAGGTGGCCGGGAAGAGATGCGCCAGCACGTAATTGGTGCCGCGCATGGAGCTGACGGGGGCGAACAGACCCGAGAACTGGATCGCGACGATGATGGCCGCCATGGTGGTGATGATGATCGCCGCCTGCTGCGTGCGCACCAGCATGGAAACGAGCAGGCCGACGGCGCTGGTGCCCAGGACATAGAGGGCGGTGCCGGCGGCGAACACCGGGAGGCTGCCCTTGAACGGGGCGCCGAAGTAGAACACCGCCAGGGCCCACAGGATCACCGCATTGACCGCCGACACCAGCAGGTTGGGAACCAGCTTGCCGACGATGAACTCGCCCCGGGTGAGGGTAGAGCAGCGCACGTTGTAGATGGAACCGGTTTCCTTCTCGCGCACCACGCTCACGGCCATCAGCAAGGGCGGCACCAGCAGCAGGATCAGCATCAGCAGGGACGGGGCGACGGTCCAGATGCTGCGCACTTCCTCGTTGTACAGGTAACGCACCTCGAGTCGCAGCGGTTGCAGCAAGGGCGCGATGCGCTGCGCCGACATCCCGGTCGCGCGCGCCAGGTAGCCCGCCTGGAATTCGATGCTGGCGGCCCCATTGATCGCCTCCACATAGCCGCGCAGGGTGCGCGCCGGCATGGTGAAGGTGCCATCGATGGCGAACTGCAACGGGACGGCGCGGCGCTGGTAGAGGTCGCGTTCGAAGCCCGGGGCAATCCACAACACCAGCCGGCCGCGTCCGGAGGCGAGCAGGCTGTCGATCTGGCGCGGCGATTCCAGGTAACCCAGGAAGCGGAAGTGCTCGGTGTGGGTGAAGTGGTCGACGTAGGCACGACTGGTGGCACTGTGGTCCTCGTCCAGCACGGCGAGTCCCACTCGCTCCACTTCCTGGTTCATGCCGTGTCCGAACACCAGCATCAGCACCGCGGGCAGGACGAAGGCCAGCATGAGGAATATGCGGTCGCGTGCGATCTCGCGCCATTCCTTGCGGGCGAGCGCGACGATGCGGGCCCGCTTCATGCCGTCCCCCGGGCCGAGCGCTGCAGGGCGCTCACGCGGTACACGAAGACGTCTTCCATGGTGAGCGCTTGGGGCGCGATGCTCTGCACGGCGACGCCACCCGTCTCCAACCGGTCGCGTATCAGCGGCGTCTCCCGGGCCGCGTCGGCCACCAGCAGATGGATGTGCCGGCCGTGGAGCACGCCTTCACCCAGGCGGGCCGCGGCCAGGAGCTCGAGTGCCCGCGCGGCCGGTTCGGCGCGGATGTCGAGCAGCTGTCCCGCCTCCCGCTCCACCTCCTGCTTCATCTCGGCGGGAGAGGCATCCGCCACGGCGCGGCCGTCGTGCATGAGGACCAGGCGGTCGCACAGCTCCGCCTCGCTCATGTGGTGGGTGGTGAGCAGGATGGAGACCGTCTGCTCGCGCGCCAGCCAGAACAGGATGTTCCAGAAATGCCTTCGCCCCAGCGGATCGACGCCGGAAGTGGGTTCGTCGAGGAACAGCACCTGTGGATGGTGCACCAGCGCGCAGCCCAGCGCGACCCGCTGCCGCAGCCCCATGGGCAGCTCGCCCACCGCATCGCGGACATACTCGGTCAGCCCGCCCAGCTCGATCACCCACTCGGCGCCGCGCCGAGCTGCCGCTCCCAGCAGGCCATAGATGCCGGCGTAGAGGAGGACGTTTTCCAGCACCGTGAGATCGGCGTAAAGGGAGAAAGACTGGGACATGTAGCCGATGCGCTGGCGGATTTCGCGGCGCGCCCGGCGCATGTCGGCGCCGGCCACCTGGCCCACGCCGCCGCTCGGCGGCAGTATGCCGGTCAGCATCTTGATCACGGTTGTCTTGCCGGCCCCGTTGGCGCCCAGCAAACCGAAGATCTCACCCTTGGCGACGCGGAAGCTGACGCCATCCACGGCGCGAAACGCGCCGAAGTCACGGGTCAGGCTGCGCGCCTCGATGGTGTGGGCGGGGACCCCGCCCGGCGGGGCCGGCCGGGCCGCCGCCGGCAGCGACAGCGGCCGTTGGGTGCCGTGCGGCATGCGGGCGATGAACAGGTCCTCCAGGTCGGGTTCCGGCTGTGCGTCGCTGGCTGCGGCGAACTCCGCCCGCAGGGATTCCGGGTCGCCCTCGGCCAGGATTTGGCCCCCGTACATGAGGGCGATGCGGTCGAAGCGGCTCGCCTCGTCGAGATAAGCCGTGGACACCAGCGCGGTGACGCCCCGCTCCCGCAGCAACTCGGCCAGGATGCGCCAGAAGTCGCGGCGGGACACGGGATCGACGCCGGTGGTCGGCTCGTCGAGGATGACCAGCTCCGGTTCGTGGATGAGGGTGCAGACCAGGGCCAGCTTCTGCTTCATGCCGCCAGAGAGATTCTTCATGGGCCGCGCGCGGAAGCGCTCGAGGCGCGTCATGGCCAGCAGCCGCGCCTTGCGTTGCGCGAGGAGCCCGGGCTGCACCGCCCGCAGCTGGGCAAAGAAGTCAATGTTCTCCTCCACCGACAGCTCCGGGTAGAGATTCAGCCCCAGCCCCTGGGGCATGAAGCCGATGCGGTCCTTGACGCGCTCGGCGGCCTGCTCCGAGACGATGGGCTGGCCGAACACGGCCACCTCGCCGCCCTCGTACTCAAGCACCCCCGCTACCGCCTTGAACAGGCTGCTCTTGCCCGCGCCGTCGGGGCCGATGACGCCATAGAGCTCGCCCGCGCGCACTTGCAGCGTGGCATTGGCCACCGCCACGCGCCGGCGGTAGCGCTTTACCAGCCCCTCGACGCGCACCACCGGCGCTGTCAGCGGTGGGGCCGGGCCCACTGGGCGTCCTCCCGCCAGCGGATCACCCCATCGGCCGGCTGTCCCGGGTTGAGCCTGCCGCCCGGGTTGGCGTCGGGATAGAGGCGCACCTCGAAGACCAGCTTCACGCGCTCGTCCACCGTCTGCACCTCCTTGGGCGTGAACTCGGCCCGGGAGGCGATGTAGCGCACGGTGGCGGCAAAGGGCTGGTCGGGAAAGGCGTCGGCGTAGATGCGCGCCGCCATGCCGCGGCGCACCTGGCCGATCATGGGCTCGGGCACATAGCCCTTCAGGTACAGCCGGCCCAGATCGATCAGCTCCAGCAGCGGGCTGCCGGCGTCCACCACTTCACCGACATTGGCGTAGCGGCTGGTGACGGTGCCGTCGATCGGCGCGCTGATGGTCAGATCGTCGAGGGCCGCCTGCACTTCGCTCACCGCTGCCGCCGCCTCGCGCAGCCGCGCCCGGGTGGCGGCCAGCTCGGCCTGGCGCGCCGCGATCCGCCGAGGTCCGAGTTGGGCGTCGCGCAGACTTTCACGCGCCTGCGCCACGGCCGAGGCGGCGGCATCCTGCTGGTCGCGGCCCTGCCGCGCAGCCAGTTCGGCGCGCTCCAGGGACTGGGGGCCGACGAAGCCCTGGCCGGACAGCTCCTGGGCGCGCCGCCACTCGCGCTCACCCTGGGCGGCGGCGGATTCGGCGCGGCGCAGCTCGGCATGGGCCGCGGCAAGCTGGGCCCGGGCCGTGGCCAGTGCCACCGCCGTCTCCCCGCGCAGCACCGCCAAAGCGGCTTCCTGGGCGGCGATCTGCGCCCGCAGGCTGTCTTCCATGGCCCGTGCCCGCTCCAGCCTGGCGCGCAGGCTGGCGTCATCCAGCCGGGCGAGCACCTGCCCCGCCTTGACCTCGTCGCCTTCGCGCGCCCTCAACTCGGCGATGCGCCCGGCCAGCTTGGGCGCTACCGTG
This sequence comes from Pseudomonadota bacterium, assembly GCA_049320945.1. GTDB lineage: Bacteria > Pseudomonadota > Gammaproteobacteria > Burkholderiales > Rhodocyclaceae > DYIB01. Next base: position 7,016 of record JBMOQT010000094.1, on the reverse strand, counting down.
ACCCGGTCGCCTTCCATGCGGCCGTTGACCTGCAGCAGTCCCGGATGCTCGGCGGCCGGACGCGTCAGCCAGAACGCGGCCAAGGCGATCAGCGCCGCGGCGGCCATGCCGGGAGCAAGATAGGGGGCAATGGACTGCTTGACGGACGCCGCCATGGCGGGCCTCGGGAGAAGAGACGCTCGTCTCAGTCTAGCGAAGCGTCATCCGCCCGCCATGCGCTAGGTCAACGGAACGCCGCGCCGCCGCACAGGGCGAATCGCTATTTCTCGGCAGCGCCGCCTGCTATCCTAACGGAATGTGTGCGCACGGGCACGAAGGTGGTGACATGGATCTCCAATCCCCAGTCTCAAGCAAGAGGGACCGCTCCGTCGCGGGGGCGGCAGCCGCCTTGCCCCTGGTGGCGCCCCTGCGCGATTTTCTGGTGGGCAGGGTGTTCTGGCCCTTTGCCCACAGCATGCGCTACTTCCAGACGCGGCTGGTCGCTTTTGGCCTGCTCGCGGTGCTCGGATTCCCCCTCTACTACCTCGTCTGGCGCTACTTGTTCCCACAGCCCTACGAGAACCTGGAATTGCGCCTGATCGGTGCGGCGCTGTTCCTGCCGTTCGTCTTTGTCAAGTGGTGGCCGGAGCGGGTACGCCCCTATCTGCCGGCCTATTGGTACTTCGCGCTGCTCTACGCCCTGCCCTTCTTCTTCACCTTCATGTTGTTGAAGAATGACGGCGCCGCCGCCTGGTTCTCCTCCGCCCTGGCGGCAATGTTCTTGCTGATCCTGCTGCTCGACTGGCTCAACCTGATCATTCAGGTCGTGATCGGCGGCGGGCTGGCCTGGCTTGTTTTTGCCCTGACCTCGGACAGCCCGCTGCCGGCCGCGCTGTATGCGGAACAGCTGCCGGTGTTCCTGTTCACGCTGGTGTTCGGTTCCATTTCCAATTACGCGGCCGAGATGGTGAGGCAGGAGCAGTTGCGTGCCGCCTCGGCAACGGCCAGCACCCTGGCCCACGAACTGCGCACCCCCTTGCTGGGCATCAAGACCGGCGCGGCAGGGCTGAGCCGCTATCTGCCGGGCTTGCTGGATGCATATCGGCTGGGGCGCAGCGCGGGATTGCCCGTCGCCAATCTGCGTGGCGCCCACCTGGAGTCCATGGAGGGGGTGCTGGGGCGTATCCAGGCGGAGGTCGAATACTCCAACGCCATCATCGATATGCTGCTGGTGAACGTGCGGCCGAACCGGCCGGGCGCAGGGGATTTCTCATCCTGCTCGATGGGCGCCTGCATCGCTGAAGCGCTCGACCGTTATCCCTTCGCTTCGGACAGGGAGCGTTCCCTGGTCACCGTGGGCGAGGGGGATTTCCGCTTCCTGGGCGACCGGCTGCTGATGGTGCATGTGTTGTTCAACCTGCTGAAGAATGCCCTGTACCATATCGCCCAGGCCGGCAAGGGCCAAATCAGCATTCGCCTGGAGCCGTCGGCGCATGGCGGCGGCCGGCTGATGTTCCGCGACACCGGGCCGGGCATACCGCCCAACGTGCTGCCCCATATCTTCGACCGCTTCTACACCTGGTCCCGCAGCGGCCGGGAGGGGCCGGGCATGGGCATCGGACTGGCCTTCTGCAAGAGCACCATGCAGGCCTTCGGCGGCAGCATCGTCTGTCATTCCCGCCAAGGCGAGTTCACCGAATTCGTGCTGACCTTCCCGCCCGAGGAGAAGTGATGAAGCTTGACCATATCCCTCCCTTCTACTTCCCGACCATGGTGATGTTCGTGGACGACAGCACGGACTTCCTGTTCAACCTGAGCCTGCAGCTGGACGCCATGCTGGCCTTCCGGCTGTACAACTCGCCGGCGGACGCGCTGCGCCACCTGAACAGCGCCGGCGACCGGGTGCCGCCGCCGGCGGATTGCTATTCCCCCTATCAGAACTGCGACCAGTTGTCCCTGACACACCAGGTGATCGACATCGATCTGGACAAGATCGCCCGGGAGGTTCACAACCCTTTCCGCTTCCAGCAGGTGTCGGTGGTCGTGGTGGATTACCACATGCCGGGCATAGACGGGCTCGAATTCTGCCAGCGGATCGAAAACCCGGGGGTGAAGAAGGTGCTGCTCACGGGCAAGGCCGACGAGAAGGTCGCGGTCCAGGCGTTCAACGAAGGCCTGATCGATCGCTTCATCCAGAAGCAGGACGCGGACGCCATTCCCAATCTGAACCGGGCGATTACCCAGTTGCAATGGGCGTACTTCCAGGAAGTGGGACAGCAGCTGGTCGACACCCTGGCGCCCCGTTCCCACGCCTTCCTGAGGGATGGGGCCTTTGCCGGTCTGTTCCGTCGTCTGTGTGCCGAGATGGGAGCCGTCGAGTTCTACTTGCGCAGTGTGCCCGAGGGACTGCTGTTGTTCGATGCCAACGCCCAGCCGAGTCTGCTCATCGTACAGACCGGGGAGGACCTGGCGGCCTTCGATGCCGTCTACGGCGCGCCGGGGGAAGAAGGGGCCCTCGCCGGGGAGGGCGGCGCCAAGAAGGTGCGTCATTTCTGGGAAGACCGGGACGTTCACGGCCAGGCCCTGGGCAACTGGCAAACCTGCGAGTTCCCGGCCCAGGAGTTCCGGGGCCGCAGCCACTACTACTATGCGCTGGTAAGCGAGCCGCCCGGCATAGCTGCCAGCCCGGTGCTGTCCTATCGCAGTTTCATCGAGCAGCTCGACCCGCGCGGCTGGCTGCCCGATGATGCCCTGGTTCGCTAGGCGATCGCCAGCTCGGGCGTGCGCCGTGCCGACCGGCGCCGGCGCAGGGTCGAGGGCCACTCTGCCATGCCCACCTCCTTGCGGATGTCATGGCACACAGCAACGATGCGCTGCAACTGCGCGTCGGTCAGGGCGCTGTTGATGGAGAAGCGCATCAATGCCCGGTTCTTCGCCGTGGCCGGGGCGCAGAACACCGAACCGAATATCCCGCGCGCTTCCAGGGCATCCCGCAACACGATCGCCTGGGCCTCGCTGCCCGGTTCCAGGGAGACGATTTGCGACTGACTGTCGTTGAGGTTGTACCCCATGTCTTCCAGATGGCGGCGCAGATAGCCGGCATGAGCGTGCAGCCGGCTGCGCCGCCAGTCCTCGCTTTGGATTACCTCCAGGGTCGCCGCCAGACCCGCGACTTCATGGGGCAGGAGCGTGGAGCTGAAGATCGCCGGGTTGGATTCGAACTTGAAGTAGTCCACGAATTCGTCCGCGCAGGCAATGAAGCCCGCGCGGGCGGCGAAGGCCTTGGCCAGGCTGGCGGTGCGGAAATGCACGCGCGGGCCCAGGCCCAGGCTCGCCACCAGCCCTTCGCCGTGCCGACCGTGGGTTCCCAGGGAGTGGGACTCGTCTATGACGAGAATGCAGTCGCTGGCGTTGCCCAGTTCCACCACGTCCTCCAGGGGGCACAGGCTGCCGTTGGTGCTGTAGACCGAGTCCACCACGATGATGCCCGGGCCGTGCCTGGCGATCTGGCGCGCCAGGTGCTCCATGTCGTTGTGGCGGAAGGGCACGGCCGGCGCCCCGGCGCTGCGGATGCCCTCCCACAGGGACATGTGGGCGAGGATGTCCACATAGACCGGCGTATGCTCGTCGGCGATCGACTGGAGCAATCCGGTGTTGGCGCACCATCCCGACTGGCATATCACACCGTGCTCCGCCCCCATGAAACGGGCCAGGCGCCGCTCCAGCTCCAGCTGCGGGTCGTCGCCGTGCAGGAAGATGCCCGACATCAGGACGCCGTTGCCCTGGGCCTGCAGGGCGGCCACGGATGCCCCGACGATGGCGGGGTGCCGGGCGATGGCCAGGTAGTCGTTGCTGCTCAGGCGGATGGCGTCCGGGCCCGGAATCCGGCCGCGCAGGATATGGCCCCCGCGCCATTCGTGCCGCACCCGGTCCCGGAAGCGGGCGATACGGCGGGCGAGGAACTCCGGATAGGCAGGGGGCCGGAGGTGGCCGGCGGCACTGGAAAGGGCGGTAACGATGCTGCTGTACATCATGGTGAACCTCCACAGGGTTACGCGGGACAACTGGCGCGACAAGGCACCGGAGCACCTTGTCCTTGTTCTGGGAAAGCGGGTGCGACGTTTGCGGGTTCATCCCTCGTCCGCGGCGAACCGAAAGCTGGGTGGAGAATCCCCGTAAGTATGCTGGCTGGAAGCGCTTATTGCCACCGGGTGGCAGCGCCGGAGTGGCCTTCGGGGCTTGGCGAATGGGTCGTGCGGCAGCCGCCCGGGGGACAAGGGCCCCCTTTACGCGACCGGGTCTATTCAGGCATTACCAGTTGCAGCAGGGCGGCGCCGTAGCGTTCCGTCTTCGCTTCGCCCATGCCGGATATCTGGGCCAGGTGCGCCAGGCTGGCCGGCCGCGCGGAGGCGATCTCCTTCAGGGTGCGGTCGTGCAGGATGACATAGGCCGGCACCCCCTGGGCCTTGGCGGTATCCATGCGCCATTGGCGCAGGCGTTCGAACAGGGCGGCCGCCTCGGCGCCCAGGTCGGCGACCGGCGCGGCGCGCCCGGTGGCTTTGCCCAGGGGGCGGTGGACCATGTGGCGGCGCAGCTCGACGCGGCGCTCGCCCTTGAGCACCGGACGGGCCTCGGCGGTGAGCTTGAGGGCTCCGTACTCGGTGAGATCGGCCTGCAGCAGGCCGGCTGCCAGGAGCTGGCGGATGACGCTGCGCCAGGCCCGTTCGTCCAGGTCCTGGCCGACGCCGTAAGTGGGCAGCTTGTCGTGGCCGTACTGGAGAATCTTCTCGCTGTTCTTGCCCCGCAGCAGGTCGATCAGATGGCCGGCGCCGAAGCGCTGGCCCGTGCGGTAGGCGGCCGAGAGCACTTTCTGCGCCGCCACGGTGCCGTCGAACAGTTCGGGCGGATCGAGGCACACGTCGCAATTGCCGCAGGGTGAGGCCGCTTCGCCGAAATAATCGAGCAGCACCACGCGCCGGCAGCGCGGCGCCTCGCAGTAGGCGAGCAGGGCGGTGAGCTTCTGGGCCTCCAGGCGCTTCTGTTGCTCCGGCGCGCCCGACTCGTCGATGCGCGCGCGCTGCAGCACCACGTCCTGCAGGCCGTAGGCCATCCAGGCCTCGGCGGGCTCGCCGTCGCGGCCGGCGCGCCCGGTTTCCTGGTAATAGGCCTCCAGGCTCTTGGGCAGGTCCAGGTGGGCGACGAAGCGCACGTCCGGCTTGTCTATGCCCATGCCGAAGGCCACGGTCGCCACCATGACGACGCCGTCCTCACGCTGGAAGCGGTCCTGGTGGCGGCGCCGCAGCACCGTGTCCAGGCCGGCGTGGTAGGGCAGGGCGGGGTAGCCCTGCTGGCTCAGCCAGCCGGCTGTCTCTTCCACTTTCTTGCGCGACAGGCAGTACACGATGCCCGCCTCGCCCCGGTGCCCCGCCAGGAACTGCAGCAGCTGGCGGCGCGGGTTGTCCTTTTCCACCACGGAATAGCGGATATTGGGCCGGTCGAAACTGGAGAGGAAGATGCGGGCGTCGCCGAGGCCCAGGCGCCGGATCATCTCCTCGCGGGTGGCCGCATCGGCGGTGGCGGTCAGGGCGATGCGCGGCACCTGCGGATAGCGCTCGTGCAGAGCCGATAGCTGCAGGTACTCGGGGCGGAAGTCGTGGCCCCACTGGGACACGCAATGGGCTTCGTCGATGGCGAACAGGGCGATGGCATTTCCTGCCGCCAGCCGGTCCATCAGCCCGGTGAATCGTTCCGTGAGCAGGCGCTCCGGGGCCACATAGATCAGGTCCAGTTCGCCGGCGAGGAGCTTCTTTTCCGTCTGCGCCGCCTCGTCCCATTCCAGGCTCGAATTGAGGTAGGCGGCGCGCACCCCGTTCTGTACCAGGGCATCCACCTGGTCGTGCATCAGGGCGATCAGGGGCGAGACGACGATGCCCACCCCGGGGCGCAGGAGGGCCGGAATCTGGTAGCACAGGGACTTGCCGCCGCCCGTGGGCATGAGCACCAGGGCGTCGCCGCCCGCCGCCACATGCCGGACGATCTCCTCCTGCGCGCCGCGGAAGGCGGAATAGCCGAACACGTGGCGCAGGATGTGCAGGGCGTCGGGGGCAGCGGTCATGGCGGACGGGATTATCTCACGCCATGCCGTTCAGCTACGGCTGCGCGCCGTTCTGGGCGGCACCAGCAGCGACACCGCCATGGACACCACCAGAATGGCCGCCACTACGGCCAGGGACACGAACACCGGTATCTTGAAGAAATCCACGATCAGCATCTTCACGCCGATGAAAGCCAGCACCACGGCCAGGCCGTACTTGAGCAGGTGGAAGCGCTCGGCCATGCCCGCCAGCAGGAAGTACAGGGCGCGCAGGCCCAGGACGGCGAACAGGTTCGAGGTCATGACGATGAAGGGGTCGGTGGTGATGGCGAAGATCGCCGGGATGGAATCCACTGCGAAAATCACGTCGGTGACCCCGATCAGCACCACCACCACGAACAGGGGCGAAAACAAGCGCAGGCCGTTTTCTCGTAGCCACAGGCGCTCGCCCAGGTAGTGGCGGCTGATGGTGAGATGGCCGCGCATCCAGCGCAGGATGGGGTTCTTCTCCAGGTCCGGCTCGTGCTCGGCGAAGATCAGCATCTTCACGCCCGTGGCCAGCAGGAAGGCGCCGAACAGGTAGAGGATCCAGTGGAAGCGGGCGATCATCCAGGCGCCGATGAGGATCATCACGGCGCGCAGGATGATGGCGCCGATGACGCCGATGATGAGCGCGCGCTTCTGCAGTTCCGCCGGCACCGCGAAGGCGGAGAACAGCATCAGGAACACGAAGATGTTGTCCACCGACAGGGACTTCTCGATGAGATAGCCGGTGAGGAATTCCGTCGCCTTGAGGTTGGCGACGGCGCGGCCGTTGCTGGCATCGAGCCCCAGCCACAGGGCGGCGCAGAATACGAAGGCCAGCAGCACCCAGGCCAGCGACCAGGCCAGGGCTTCGCGGAAGCCCACCGGGGCCGCTCCCTTGCGGTTCAGGGCGATGATG
>JBMOQT010000093.1:0-12172 GCA_049320945.1 Pseudomonadota bacterium | reverse complement strand
CGGCCGAGGCGACGGCGGTCATCAGGGACACGCTGTCGGTCACGGGCTTGCCCGCCACCGACAGGATGATGTCGCCGGGCTGGATGCCGGCCGCATCCGCCGGCCCGCCGCGCAGCACGCCGGCGATACCCACCCCCCTGCCCAGGTTGGGCGGCAGGTCGCGCGCTTCCACCCCCAGCCAGCCGCGCTCCACCCGCCCCGTCGCGACGATCTGCTCCAGCACCTGGCGTGCGATGGTGACGGGAATGGCGAAGCCGATGCCTTGCGAGCCGCCGCTCTCGGAATAGATGGCGGTGTTGATGCCCACCAGGGCGCCCGTCGCATCCACCAGGGCACCGCCCGAGTTGCCGGGGTTGATGGCCGCGTCGGTCTGGATGAAGTTCTCGAAGATATTGATGCCCAGGCGGTTGCGCCCGGTGGCGCTGACGATGCCCTGGGTGACGGTGAGCCCCACACCGAAGGGGTTGCCGATCGCCAGCACAGCGTCGCCCACCTCGATGCTGTCGGCATTGGCGAAGACGATGGGCGTGAGCCCCTTGGCCTCCACCTTGAGCACCGCCAGGTCGGTTTCCGGGTCGGTGCCGACCACGCGCGCCTCGGCCGCCTCGCCGGAGCTGAACACCACCGCGATCTGGTCCGCGCCCTCGACCACGTGGTTGTTGGTGAGCAGGTAGCCGTCGACGCTGACCACCACGCCGGAGCCCAGGCTGGTGGCCGGCTGGGGCGCCAGTTCCTCGCCGCCGAACAGGCGCCGTCCCGGATCGCCCCAGGGCAGGCCGCGCGGCACTCGCTTCAGGGTGTATACGTTCACCACCGAAGGCATGGCCCGGCGCGCCGCCTGGCGGAATCCGGCGGCACCGGTCGCAGCGCCTGCGGCCGGCGGCGCCTGCTCGCGCACCGTCACCACCTCGCGCGGCGCCGGCGGCGTGCGGTCTTCGATGAAAAAGGCATACACGGCCCAGATCAGCAGCGCCGCGGCCGCAGCCTGGGCGAACACCAGCCAAACCCGCTTCAGCATGACCGCTACTCCTGCATGCCCGGCGCCCCCGGGCGCGCACCCAGGTGCGGGAAGAAGGCCGGGGTGCGCGCGCGGTAGCGCTCATACTCGGCGCCGAACCGGGCGGCCACCTCACGCTCTTCCTTATAGGCCAGGCGCACGTACATGAACACCAGGATGGGGAACATCGCCAGGGTCACCAGGGTGGGCCACTGCAGCAGGAAGCCGATCATGATCAGGACGAAGCCCGCGTATTGGGGGTGGCGCACCCGGGCATAAGGGCCCTCCACCGCCAGCCGGCCCTCGCGTTGGGCGGCGTAGAGCACACGCCAGGCGGCAGACAGCAGCCAGAAGCCGCCGAAGATGAACACCCCGCTCAGCAGATGGAAAGGCCCGAAGTGGGGATTGGACTTCCAGCCGAACATCATCTCCAGCAGGTGGCCCGAATCATGTGAAAGCCAATTGACGCCGGGGAATCTGCTGGTGAGCCAGCCCGACAGGAGATAGATGGTGAGCGGAAAGCCGTACATCTCCGCGAACAGCGCCACGATGAAGGCCGAGAAGGCGCCGAAGGAGCGCCAGTCGCGCCTGCTTTGGGGCTTGGCGAAGCTGAAGGCGAAGATGATGAAGATCGCCGAATTGAGCAGCACCAGCGACCACAGGCCATAGGCGGGGGCGTCGTTCATTTCCCGCCTCCTTCTTCTTTGTTGCCGCCGCCATGTCCGCCGTGCCTGCCATGATGGAACAGGTGCAACAGCGGGCAGGCAGCCAACAGCAGGAAGGGCAGGAAGGCCAGGATGCCGGATAGATGGGCGCGATGCTCGGTGATCAGGAAGTAGGCGGCGATCAGGGCGAAGCCGATGAAGGCCCATTTCGCCCGCCTGCGGCTCGCATCCGCCTTTGCCTCGCCCTGATGACTGTGGGTTTCGTGTTCCTTGTGGTTTGCCGGGTCCAAGACAGCCTCCATCGATGATCAATAGTCAGTTGGCACGGGCAGCAGGTCTCCCTTTGCAAGAAGCCTGCTGCGCGCCATGCCGCGCTCGCGCCGATCTCGGCACTCAGCGGCCCATCATGCCGGGTCCGCCCGTCATGCCTTGGCCACCCATCATGCCGGGCCCGCCCATCATGCCGCCGCCCATGTAGCCGCGGCGCATCATGTCGCTCAGCGCCTTGCGCTGCTCGGGCGTGAGGACTTCCTCCACCTGGTTGTGGGCGGCGATGCTGGCCTCGATCTGCTGACGGCGCAGGTCGAAGATGCGCTGGTACTGGGCACCGATGGCGGCCGGGTCGCGCTTCTCCGCGCCATAGAGATCGCGCAGCTTGGCCTGCTCGTCCATGAGCCTGCCGGTGAGCTCCCAACGCTGCTTGCGCACGCCGTCGTGGATGGCGTTGATGCGCTTGCGCTGCTCGTCGCTCAGATCGATGCCGGGCAGGCCGTCCATCATCATGGGCCCCATGCCCTGGCCCATCATGCCCTGGCCCATCATGCCGCCGCCCATGCCGCCGCCCATCATGCCGCCATGCATGTGCTCCATCATGTGTTCCATCATGCCCGGCCCCATCATGCCCATCATGCCCATCATCCCCTGGCCGCCCATCATGCCACCGGCCTGGGGACCGGCCTGGGGCGCGGCCATCATGCTGCGGGTCAGCATCATTCCTTCCTGCATGGTGCGCAGGTGCTCCTGCAGCAGCCGTTCCCGTTCGGCGGGTGTCCTGGCCTTGGCGATGCGGGCGGCCTGGCTCTGCAGCTTCTTGGCGTTCTCCAGCAGCCGGGGCGTGGTGGCCGCGCGCGCCGGCGCCGCGGGCTTGGCCGCCTGGTCGGGATGGTGCTCCTCTACGGCATAAGCGGGGAATGCGGCGGCCAGCGACAGGCCCAGCATCGTGGATATGAGTTTCTTCTGCATGCTCATGGCAATCTCCTTGTCTCGTGGAACAACGTTATGCGCTCTGATCGTCTTCGCCTATCACCAGGCGGGTGTCGGACAGATACTTGTGCTGGGGAATCTCCAGGTTGAGGGGCGCCGGCACGTTGCGGAACACGCGTCCGGCGAAATCGAACTTGGAGCCGTGGCAGGGGCAATAGAAGCCGCCAGGCCAGTCGGGGCCCAGGTCGGCCGGCGCCACGTCCCGGCGCACCGAGGGCACGCAGCCCAGGTGGGTGCATAGGGCCAGGGACACGTAGACCTCGGGCTTGATGGAGCGGGTGGCGTTGCGGCAGTACGGCGGCTGCTGCTCGCGCACCGAGGCGGGATCGAGCAGCAGGTTGTCACGGCCCTGCAGGCGCTGGAGCATCTCGGGCGTGCGCCGCAGCACCCATACCGGCTTGCCGCGCCATTCCACCGTGGCGATCTCGCCCGGGCCGAGCCTGGAAATGTCCGCTTCCACCGGCGCACCGGCGGATCGGGCACGCTCGCTGGGTGCCATACTGACGACGAAGGGGATGGCGGTGGCGACGACGGCTCCGCCGCCCAGCACGGAAGTGGCCACCAGCAGCTGACGACGCTGTCGATTGGGGTTGTCGCTGTCTTGGGTCATGTTTTTCCTCCGGGGTGAGAAACACGCTTGTTCGACCATCAACCGGCCTTCCCGATCTCGCGCACCAGGCGCCAGCTGAGCCACAGGGCGAGGACATAGCCCAGGCCGGCCAGCACCGGCACCTCGCCCCAGCGCGGCCCCAGGCTGTGCTGCATCAGCAGGGAGGCGGCGATGTACAGGCCCAGGGTCACCAGGGCCAGGGCCACGCGCCGGCTGCTGCGGCCGATTTCTTCCTGGAGCGGGTCCAGGCCATGGTGCGCCACAGACAGCTCGATGCCGCGGCTGCGCACCCGGTGCAGGGCCTGGCTCAGGTCCGAAGGCAGCTGGCGCAGGGACACGAAGGCTTCGTACTTGAAGCGCGCGGCCGGGTCGCCGGCGCCGCCGGCGGTCTCCAGCAGCTCGCCCGCCTTGGCGAACAGGCCCTCCATCAGGTTGAAGCGCGGATCGAGCCGGCGCACCGTGCTTTCCATGAGGAACACCGCCCGCAGCAGCACCAGCAGGTGGTGCGGCAGGCGCACGTTGCGCCCGTGACCCATGCGCGCGATGCGCAGGAAGGCCTCGCCGAAGGACCAGTCCTTGAGGGGCTTGCGCGCATAGTCCTGGACCACTTCCTCCATGCCGGCGCGGAACTCCTCCCGGTCCAGCCTGCCCCCCAGCATGCCCAGGTCGAGATAGGCATCCACCAGCCAGTCGCCGTCCTGCTGCACGAAGGCCAGCATGAAGGCGACCAGGCCCATGCGCGTGCGCCGGTCGAGGAAGCCCACCAGGCCGAAGTCGTGGAGGCAGATGCGCCCGTCCTCCAGCACGAACAGGTTGCCCGGGTGGGGGTCGCCGTGGAACACGCCTTCCACGAAGAACTGGCGCAGATAGGCCTCCACCAGGTTGGCCGCCAGGCGCGGGCCCTGGGGCAGGAAGGCGGCATCGTCGATGCGCCGGCCCGGGCTCAGCTCCTGCACGATCACCCATTCGGTATACAGCTCGCCCACCACGCCGGGCACATAGACCGTGGGCGAACCCTGAAACATCTCGGTGAAGCGGGCGATGTTGTGGGCCTCCTGGCGGAAGTCGATCTCCCGGTGCAGATTGCGCGCCAGCTCGTCCACTATCTCCAGGGGCTGCACGGCGCGCAGGGCCGGCAGCAGCCACAGCACGCTCTTGACGAACCAGCGCAGGATGCGGATGTCCTCATCCACCTGGCGCCGGATGCCGGGGCGGCGCACCTTGACGATGACGGCGCGCCCGTCGGGCAGCGCCGCCCGATGCACCTGGGCGATGGAGCCGGCCGCCATCGCCTGCGGCTCGAAGCGGGCGAACAGCTCGCCCAGGGGACGGCCGAAGGACGCCTCCACCTCGGCGCGGGCCTGTTCGAAAGGGAAGGGCTCGACCCGGTCGTGCAGCTTCTGCAGCGCCGCCACGTAGTCGTCCGGCAGCAGCTCCCGGTGCAGGCTTAAGCCCTGGCCCAGCTTGACGAAGGTGGTGCCGAGCCGCTCCAGGGTGGCGGCGAAGCGCTGGGCCGGCGCCGTGCGGGGACGGATCAGGCCGATGCGCACCAGCCCCCACCACAGGAGCAGGCCCCACAGGGCACGGTTGATCTGCACCAGGCGGATTGCCACATGCATGGCCGTCACTTCCTTCCCGGCGCCCGCCGCGTGTACCACACCCCCCAGATCATCAGCGCCGGGCAGACCAGCAGCAGCGCCACAATCAGCGCGGTGATCCAGGTGAAGCCCCACAGCACCAGCACGCCCGCGGCGAGCAGGATGGCGAAAAGCGGGCACAGCCAGAGCCAACGGTTCATCCTGAATACCTCAGATGTAACCTCTTTCAACGCAAAGAACGCAAAGACGCAAAGCCCGCAAAGACAACCTCCCCGATTCTGGGTGATTACCATCGTCTTTCTTTGCGCCCTCTGCACCTTTGCGATCTCTGCGTTGAGAGCGGTTAACAGAGTCTTTAAGGTTCATAAGGCCCCCAGCTTCCGGCGCTTGAGCAGCGCCGAGTTGACGATCACCGACAGGGACGAAAGCGCCATGGCCGCCGCGGCGATGATGGGATTGAGGAAGCCCAGGGCTGCCACCGGTATGCCGATGGTGTTGTAGATGAAGGCCCAGAACAGGTTCTGCTTGATCTTGCCCATGGTGGCGCGCGACAGGCGGATGGACGTCACCACGTCGCGCACGTCGTCACGAATCAGGATGATGCCGCCGGTCTCCTTGGCCACGTCCGAGCCCGAGCCGATGGCGATGCCGATATCGGCGGTGGCCAGTGCCGGGGCGTCGTTCACCCCGTCGCCCACCATGGCCACGGCCTTGCCCTGGCGCTGCAGGTCCTTGACGATCTCGGCCTTGGATTGGGGCAGCACTTCGGCGATCACTTCGCTGATGCCCAGCTCGCGCGCGATGGCCTCGGCGGTGCGGCGGTTGTCGCCGGTGAGCATCACCACCTCCACGCCCTCGCGCCGCAGGGCGGCGACGGTTTCCTTGGCCTCGGGCTTGAGGGTGTCGGCCACGGCGATGACGCCGACCGGCCGGCCCGCCGCCCCCAGCAGCATGGCGGTCTTGCCCTGGGCTTCCAGGCGCGCCATGACCTCCTCGGCGGCGCCGGTGGCTATGCCTTCCGCCTGGAACATGCGCCGGTTGCCCAGCACCACGGTGAGGCCGTCCACCTCGCCGCGCACGCCATGGCCCGGCACCGCCTGGAAGTGCGCCGCGGCGGGCAGGGTGAGATTGCGGTGGCGCGCAGCGCGCACGATGGCCTCGCCCAGGGGGTGCTCCGAGCCGGCCTCCAGGGCGGCGGCGAGCATGAGCACCTGCGCCTCGGATTCATCGCCCAGGGGTACGATGTCGGTGACATTGGGCTCGCCGCGGGTGAGGGTGCCGGTCTTGTCGAACACCACGGTAGTGAGCTTCTGGGCGCGCTCCAGCACCTCGCCGCCGCGGATGAGGATGCCGCCCTCGGCGCCCTTGCCCACGCCCACCATCAGCGCCGCCGGCGTGGCGATCCCCAGGGCGCAGGGGCAAGAGATGATCAGCACGGCGATGAAGGACAGCAGCCCCTGGGGGAAGTTGCCGGCCGCCCACCAGCCGAAGAAGGCGAGGAAGGCCACCACCACCACGGCTGGCACGAAGTAGCTGGTCACCTGGTCGGCGATGCGCTGGATCTGGGCCGTGCTGGCCTGGGCATCCTCCACCATCTTGATGATCTGGGCCAGCGCCGTCTCCGCGCCCACGCGCGTGGCGCGGAAGCGGAAGGCGCCGGTGCGGTTGAGCGTGCCGCCGATGACCTGGCTGCCCACGGCCTTGTCCACCGGCATGGATTCGCCCGTCAGCATGGACTCGTCCACCGACGAGGCTCCGTCCATCACCACGCCGTCGGTGGGCACCTTCTCGCCGGGGCGCACGGCCACCACGTCATCCACCATGAGGGACTCGGCCGGCACTTCCATCTCCACGCCATCGCGGATCACGTGGGCGGTGGCGGGCCTGAGGTCCAGGAGTTTGCGCACCGCCGCCGAGGAGCGCTTCTTGATCAGCTCCTCCATGTATTTCCCAAGCAGCACGAAGGCGATGATCACCGCGGACACCTCGAAGTAGACGTCCCGCTCCTCCACCTTCACCGGCAGCACCTCGGGGAAGAACAGCACCGCCACGCTGTAGAGATAGGCCACGGTGGTGCCCAGGGCGATGAGGAAGTCCATGTTGATGGTGCGCGTACGGATGGCGGTCCACGAGCCCTTGTAGAAGCTCCAGCCGCCGATGAACTGCACCGGGGTGACCAGCAGGAACAGCCACATGCCCCAGGTGAACCAGGGCAGCGCCGGGATGGGGGCCCAGGTGACGATGGTGGCACCGGTGGCCAGCGCCAGGAAGGCGCCGGCGCGCAGGATGGCCAGGGCCAGCACGCCGGTCAGGGCGACGGCGACACGGGTGCGCATGGACTTCAGCTCGGCTTCCGGCGACTCGAAGGTGCGCTGGCAGCCGACGCTGCAGAAGTAATAGGTGCGCCCGCCGCGCTCGGTCTTCAGTGCCGTGGCCTTGTCCACCACCATGCCGCAGATGGGGTCCTTGGCCATGTCCTTGCGGGAGGCAGCGACCGGCGCCGGCATGGCGACGGCCGCGGCGCCAACCTGGGGCTGGAGTTGGGGAGCAGGCGCCCCGGCGGCATAGCGCGCCGGGTCGGCGCGGAACTTCTCCAGGCAGCGGTCCGAGCAGAAGTAGTAGCGCCGCCCCCCGTGCTCCAGGCTGCCCGCCGCGGACTTCTCATCCACCTGCATGCCGCACACCGGATCAATGGCCACGATTCTGTTTCTCCTTCATGTTGGGACGGATGCCGGCGGCGGGTTGTGGCCGTGGGCGATCACACTGAATGAAACTCGGACTGGTGCGTCTGCCTCGGCTCAGGCCGGAGCCGGAACAGGTCGGAGGGCGGGTGGAATGTAAGTATCAGCTAATACGCTGATACAGGCACCTCACCCGCGCCCCGAGGGCGCGGGCATGGGCGGACGGTCGGGGAACTCGGCAAACGCGGTGCGGAAATCGACCCGGCGCGGCGCCGCCGCCTGCCCCTCGGGAGCGGCGACGGCGCGAAACGCCTGGGCCGGCGCAAAACCCGAGTGGGCCAGATGGCACAAGCCGCATTGATCGCAGTCGGCATTCACGAAAGCGGCGGCAGCCTCGTCGGGGCCGGACGCAGGCTTGTCCGCGGCCGGGTTGCAGTGATCGCTCTCGCCGTAGCCACGGACTGCGTGCGTCATCCCCTTGTCATGCTGGCAAAAGGGCATCACGACCGCCACCGCCACCTGGACGGGCAGCCAGAACGCAAGCAGCAGGGCGATCAGGCGTCTGAGCACGACGGAGACAACTGCATCAATGTATCTGGGATCATGATAAGCACGACCAAGTTCCACTTCTTGACATTAGTCAACGCTACAGATCGGGGCGGCGCGACCACGCTGCGCGCACCCTTTCCCGGGAGAAAGTCGCAACGATGACAAGGCGCAGCGCATGCAAGTACAATCGGCGCCGCTGCCGATCAGCCTCCGTCGTCTCGGAAGTTAGCCTTCTGGACATCTTCCGTCGTGGCCGGCACACCTGCGTGCCGGTCGGCTTCGCGCATTCGCCGTACTTCCGGATACCTTCCGTGTAAGGAGTCCCATCGTGAAGAAAACCCTGACCTCCCTCTGCCTCGCCGCCGCGGCGGCTCTTGCCTGGGCCAGCCCACCACCAGCGCAGCCGGCCGCCGCCCAGGCGGTCCACACGGCCATCGGCGTGGTGCGCAGCGTCGATGCCGCCCAGGGCGACATCCTCGTCACCCACGAGCCCATCCCCAGCCTCGGCTGGGACAAGATGACCATGGTCTTCAAGCTGCAGGACCCTGCCCTGGCCAAGGGCATGAAGGCGGGCGACAGGATCCGCTTCGAGTTCCACGAGGCCGGCGGCGAATACGTCATCCGCCGCATCGAGCGGAGATAGCCATGGACGGCTCCCAAGGCCGCATCTTCCGCTGGCTGCTGGCCGCAGCCGCAGCCTTCCTCGCCGGCGCCATCGCCTATGCCCTGTGGCAGAGCCGGCAGTCGGCCATCCCGGCCGACGATGGGCAGCAGGTGGCGCTGGGGCGGCAGATCTATGAGCGCCACTGCGCCTCCTGCCACGGCGCCAAGCTGGAAGGCCAACCCAACTGGCGCAACCGTCTGCCCAGCGGCCGCATGCCAGCGCCGCCCCACGACGAGAGCGGCCATACCTGGCACCACCCGGACGCGGTGCTGTTCGGCATCACCAAGGAGGGACTGGTGCCCGGCAAGTACGCGCCGCCCGGCTACCAGAGCGACATGCCCGCCTTCGGCGGCGTGCTGAGCGACGCGGAGATCGGCGCCGTACTGGCCTATATCAAGAGCACCTGGCCGCAGCAGGCGCGCGACTACCAGCGCCAGGTGGATGCGGAGTTCCGCGCCCGCGGCAATTGATCAGATGAATTGGAGAATCGACATGAAACGCGGCTTTTTCCTGGGCGGCCTGCTGCTGGTGCTGGCGGCGCCGGCGCCGGCCCAGGTGACCCTCACCCATGTGCACGGCCTGGGCTACAGCGCCGACGGCAAGCGCCTGTTCGTGCCCAGCCATCACGGCCTCGCGGTGTACAGCGCAGGCCGCTGGACCAAGGCGCCCGGACCGCAGCATGACTACATGGGCTTCGCCCCGGCGCGCGGCGCCATCTACACCAGCGGCCATCCGGCACCCGGCTCCGGCCTGGTCAATCCCTTCGGCCTCATGAAGAGCGAGGACGGCGGCACCAGCTGGCACAAGCTGGGCCTGGAGGGCGAAGCCGACTTCCATGTCATGGCAGTGGGCTACGAGAGCAAGGCGGTGTATGTGTTCAACCACGGCCCCAACTCGCGCATGCGCGCGGCCGGCCTCCACGCCACCGAGAACGACGGCTTCAGCTGGCGCCACGCCCGGGCCCAGGGCCTGGCGGGCGAGGTCATCGCCCTGGCGGTGCACCCGCGCGACGCCCAGACCGTGGCTGCCGCCACCGAGCGCGGCCTGTACCTGTCCAGCGACGGCGGCGACAGCTTCCGCGCCCTGAGCCAGGGCCAGGCAACCGCGGTCGCCTTCGACCTGGACGGCGAGCATCTGTGGGCCGGCAGCTACCCGGGCCGGGCGCGCCTCACGAAGATGGCCTGGCGCGGCGGCAAGTCCGAGGAGGTGAAGCTGCCCGAGCTGGGCCGGGACGCCGTGTCCTACATCGCCCAGAACCCGGCGGCGCGCGGCGAGTACGCCATCGCCACTTTCGAGCGCAGCGTGTTCCTGAGCCGGGACGGGGGCAGGAGCTGGCAGCGCATCGCCGAGCGCGGGCGTGCGGGCTAAGGGGAGCGGCGCGCACCATGGCGCCTTAGAAAGCGTAACGCACCGTCAGGTACAGGTTGCGGTTGTCCTGCGGGGCGCCGAACATGACCTTGCGGTTGCCGGCGAAGTACAGGGCGAAGGTCTGGTCCACCGCGTCGGTCCATACCCGCACGTCGGAAGTGGGCAGCATGTTTTTCGGGTTGGTATCGGTGCGGATGCGCGGCAGCTGCGTCACGAACGCCGCGGTGACAAGCAGCACCAGCCACAGCACAGCCTTCGGGTGCGCGACCGCCCATGCGACTAGGCGATTGCGTTTCATGTCGGGCTTCCCCTATTGGAGATACGAAAATGGCTGACAGCCATTTTCGTCACAACGCTCCCCTCGCCCGCTCTGCGGGAGAGGGGCTGGGGGTGAGGGCTGAGCTTTGCATCCAATTATGCAAAGCTCAGTAACTGTGCCCTCATTGCTCCCTTGGCGGGTGCCGCCCGTTTCCCGGCAACGGGTGCACGGATTCAGAATCGCCGGTACAGCCAGTACTTCTCGTAAGCCACCTTGCCGGCGTGCCACAGCAGGCCCGGCGCGCGCATGCTCACCTGCGGCAGCGGCTCGGCGTAGAAATTGCCCGTGCCCATCCCTGCCCGTCCGCCGCCCACCTCGATGAAGCACGCCCCGTCGCCGCCGAAGCGCTTGTCTGCGCCGCGGCCGGTCCAGGCGCGCGCGATCTGGTGTGCTACCGCTTCCGCTTCGCCGTGGGCAAACACCCCGGCCTTGGGCAGCGGCCGCCCCATCTTGAGGGGGATCACCGTCACATCGCCGATGGCATAGACACCGGCGTGGCAGGTCTGCAGCGTGTGGCGATCCACCGGCACCCAGCCGGATTCATTGGTCAGGCCCGACTCCCGTACTGCCTGGGGTGCCCGGTGGGGCGGGACGTACAGAAGAAGATCGAAATCAGCCTCGGCTCCGTTGGCGAAGCGCAGGCGCCGCGCAACCGGGTCCGCCGTCGTCACCTGGTGTTCCGGCCGATAGACGATGCCGCGGCCCTCGATCAGGGCGCGCACGGCGCCCGATACCGCAGCACCGGCCACCATCATCGGCCCCGGCTCGGCGGCGTAGAAGCTCAGTTCCGTCCTGTCGCGCAGCCCGTGCCGCCGCAGGTAGTGGTCCACCAGCAGCGCGCCTTCATAGGGCGCCGCCGGGCATTTGTACTGGGGTGTCGCGGTGAGCACGGCGATGCGCCCGCCCTTGAACGCGGCCAAGGCATCGCGCGCCGAGCGGGCGCCGTCGAGGGTGTAGAAGCAGTGGCCGGACTGCCGTAGCCCAGGGATGCCGTCGGGCGCATACTCCGCGCCCAGCGCAATCACCAGCGCGTCGGCCGACAGGGGGTGCCCGCCCACGATGGCGGTGCGTCCCGCCGGGTCGATCTTGTCCACCACGCCGCGAACAAGCTCGATGCCCCGGCGCGCCACGCGCGACAGGGGCCGCGTGATCTGGGCCGGATGCCGGGCGCCGACCATCAGCCAGAGCAGTGACGGCGCAAAGACGTGCTCGACCTCGCGATCCACCAGGACCACCCTGTCATCCGCCGGCAGCAGCCGGCGCAGGGTTTGCGCCGCGACGATGCCGCCGATGCCGGCGCCCAGGATCAACGCGGTGCGCGCCATGGCGTCCTCTCAAGAAACAGAACTAACAGCGGTGGTTTTCATGCGGCCACCGTTGTCGGGTTAAGTTGGAATCCGAGGGCAGCGGCACGCCGCTTGAGCGCGGCAATGCTGCGCTGGCGCTGCTGCTCCTCGT
>JBMOQT010000092.1:10515-12427 GCA_049320945.1 Pseudomonadota bacterium | reverse complement strand
GCCGGACAGCACCGGCTCGCCCACCTTGCGCGGCGGGCGCTTCATGACGTCGGGCTCGGTGGGCTCGAAGGCCAGCACCATGGCCAGGGCCACGGAGCTGACCATGTTCACCCACAGGATCTGCACCGGCGTGATGGGCAGCGTCACGCCCAGGAGGATGGCCGCCAGCACGCTCAGGGATTCGCCGCCGTTCACCGGCAGCAGGAAGGTGATGGCCTTGCGCAGGTTGTCGTAGACCGTGCGCCCCTCCTCCACCGCGTAGGCGATGGAGGCGAAGTTGTCGTCGGCCAGCACCATCTCCGCCGCTTCCTTGGCCGCCTCGGTGCCCTTGATGCCCATGGCCACGCCCACGTCGGCGCGCTTGAGGGCGGGCGCGTCGTTCACGCCGTCGCCGGTCATGGCGACGATGTCGCCGTTGTCCTGCAGCGCCTTGACCAGGCGCAGCTTGTGCTCGGGGCTGGCGCGGGCGAACACGTCCGTGTCCGCGACCGCGCGGCGCAGCGCCGCGTCATCCATGGCCTGCAGTTCGGCGCCTGTGAGCGCCGGCCGCCCTGCGCCTATGCCCAGACGCTCGCCGATGGCCCGGGCAGTCACGGCATGGTCGCCGGTGATCATCTTCACCCGCACGCCGGCGGCGCGGCAGCGGGCGATGGCCTGCACCGCCTCGTCGCGGGGCGGATCGATGATGCCCACCAGGGCCAGCAGGGTGAAGCCGCCCTCCACGTCGCGGAACAGCAATTCGCGCTTGCCCGGCGCCTCGCTGCGGAAGGCCAGGGCCAGCACCCGCTGACCCGACTGGCCCAGGGCCTCCATGCGGCGGTGCCAGTAGGCGGCATCCAGCGGCCGGTCGGCGCCGCCGCTGCGCTGGGCGTGACACATCTCCAGCACCCGCTCGGGCGCGCCCTTGAGGAAGACGAAGGCGTGGCCCGCATGGTCGTGGTGCAGCGTGGCCATGAAGCGGTGCTCGGACTCGAAGGGAATGACGTCCACCCGCGGCAGCGCCTCCCGCGCCAGGTGCGCGTCGAGCCCCGCCTTGAGGGCCAGGGCCAGCAGCGCGCCCTCGGTGGGATCGCCCTCCAGGTGCCACTGCCCGTCCGCTCCGCGCAGCACGGCGTCGTTGCACAGCAGGGCGGCGCGGGCGATGTCCGCCAGTTCCGGCGCCTCCTCGGGCCGCAGTTCGGCACCGCCCACGCTGAAGCCGCCGTGGGGCGCGTAGCCGGCGCCGCTCACGTCCAAGCAGCGCTCGGCGGTGACCACGCGCTGCACCGTCATCTCGTTGCGCGTGAGCGTGCCGGTCTTGTCGGTGCAGATCACTGTCACCGAGCCCAGGGTCTCGACGGCGGGCAGACGCCGGATGATGGCGTTGCGCCGCGCCATGCGCTGCACGCCGATGGCCAGGGTCACCGTCAGGATGGTCGGCAGGCCCTCGGGGATGGCGGCCACCGCCAGGCTCACCGCAGCGGTGAACATGTCGGCGGCGGCATAGCCGCGCAGCAGTACGCCGAAGGCGAACAGCGCCGCGGCCAGTGCCAGGATCGCCGCCGTGAGGCGCCGCGAGAATGCCGCCATCTTGCGCAGCAGGGGCGTGGCCACTTCCTCGACTTGCTGCAGCAGCACGCCGATGCGGCCGATCTCCGTGGCGTCGCCCGTGGCCACGACCACGCCCGCCGCCTGGCCGAACACCACCAGGGTGCCCGAGTAGGCCATGGAGCAGCGGTCGGCGATGACGGCGTCGGCGGCCACCGGCTCCACCTGCTTCTCCACCGCCTCCGACTCGCCGGTGAGCGCCGCCTCCTCGACGCGCAGGCTGCGCACCTCCAGCAGCCGCACATCGGCCGGCACCTTGTCGCCGGACTGCAGCAGCACCACGTCGCCCGGCACCACTTCCTCGGCCGGCACCTCCCGGCGCCGC
>JBMOQT010000092.1:0-10415 GCA_049320945.1 Pseudomonadota bacterium | reverse complement strand
CGCCGCCTCC
This sequence comes from Pseudomonadota bacterium, assembly GCA_049320945.1. Classification (GTDB taxonomy): domain Bacteria; phylum Pseudomonadota; class Gammaproteobacteria; order Burkholderiales; family Rhodocyclaceae; genus DYIB01. The sequence continues at coordinate 10,405 of JBMOQT010000092.1, read as the reverse complement.
TCGACGCGCAGGCTGCGCACCTCCAGCAGCCGCACATCGGCCGGCACCTTGTCGCCGGACTGCAGCAGCACCACGTCGCCCGGCACCACTTCCTCGGCCGGCACCTCCCGGCGCCGCCCGGCGCGCAGCACCGTGGCGCGCAGCGACAGCATGCCGCGGATGGCCTCCAGGGCGCTCTCCGCCTTGCCCTCCTGCACGAAGCCGATGACGGCATTGACCAGCACCACGCCCAGGATGACGAAGGTATCCACCCAGTGTCCCAGGGCCGCCGTCACCGCGGCGGCCGCCAGCAGCACATAGATCAGGACGTTGTGGAACTGCAGCAGGAAGCGCGCGAGCGGCCCCTTGCGTTTGGGCGGCGTCAGGCGGTTGGGGCCGAAGCGGTCGAGGCGGCTCGCCGCTTCCTCGTCCGACAAGCCGCGCGCATCGCCGGCGAGGGCCTGCAGCGTCTCGGCCGCCGTGCACCCGTGCCAGGACTCGAGTCCTCCTTCCGGTCGTTCGGACAGATCCATCATGGCACCAGCAGCAGGTCACAGGGGGCGTAGTACAGGGCATGCTGGGTCACGCTGCCGAGCACGCGCTCCTCCAGGCGGCTGCCCCGGTGCCGGCCCAGCACCAGCAGGTCCGGCGCCCCCTGCCTGACGGCCTCGTGGATGACACTGGTCGGGTGGCCGAACACGGCGCTGCGCGACAGGCGCTGCGCCGCTTCCGGGCCGCAGTCGGCAGCGAAGGCCTCCAGGCGGCGCGCCGCCTCCTGTGCCGCCCGTTCCCGAAAGTGCGCGATCTCCTCCTCGCCCGCACCACCCATGCGCAGGCGACTTTCGAAGGGAACCTGGTAGGCATGCAGCAGCCGGTGGCTCGCCCCGGGGAACAGGGCCAGGGCGGTCTTGACGGCGCGCGCGGAGGTATCCGACAGGTCGGTGGCGATAAGGACATTGGCATAGGCGCCGGCGCCGTCGCGGCGCACTGCCAGAACGGCACAGGGCGAACCGGACAGCACCGCCAGGGCGGTGCCGCCCAGCAGCAGGTCGCGCAGCCGGTGCTCGCCATAGCCGCCCAGCACGATCAGATCGGCCTGCTCGGCGCGCGCCAGCGCCACGATCTCCTCGGTCGGGGAGCCGCGCAGCAGATGGGTGACGACACGCACTGCGGCACGCCGTTCCAGCTCCGCCTGCCAGGCGGCCAGCTCCTTTTCCGCGGCCTCCTGCAGGGCGCCGGCCCGCAACTGGGCGCCAAACAGCGCCTTCGCCTGCTGCCACAGGCTCTCGTCCCACACGTGCGCCAACAGGACGCGGTGATTGGCGGTGAGGCCCAGGCCGGGAATGCGCTCCATGGCGCGGCGCGCGCCGGCGGAAAAATCCGTGGCCAGGACGACGGTACGAAGCTTGGGTTCCATGATGTTCTCCCGATCGGATGAGGCAGGCGCACCCGGCGCCGGGCGCGACAAAACGCCGGCCCGGGGCCGGCAACCGCATCAGAGGGAGAGCACAGGCGGCCGCTCGGGCGGCGCCCGCAGCAGCGAGACGGGAGCGCAAGGCGCCGCAGCCGCGCCGCGGGCGGGCGCCCCCCACTGGGGCGCGCCGTGACGGGCGGCCGCCTTCGCCTCGACATCGGCTATCGGCTCAGCCGCGTCACCACAGAGATCGAGGGACTCGCAGTATTCAGCGTCGCCGGTATCGGCGGCCACGACCGGAACGTCCGCGGCCGCCAAGCCGAACAGCAGCACCAGCGCCAACAGCCAGCGCAGCAGCCGCCTGGCCGCGTCCGCCGCGGACGCGCCGCCGCGCGGCATAAGAAGGGAGGGAACGGAGGCGGACATCATTCCGGTGAATTATAACTTTGACGGCCGGCCTCCTGCCTTCCTTTGGCTTGACGAAGATCAACAACGTGGCGCATTCTTCGCGCGGCGCTTCTTTACACCTCGTCATCGCGGAGGAAGCTCATGTTGCGACGAAAGGCCATAGTAGGCACGACCGACTTCTCCCTGAGCGCCCAGGACGCGCTGGAGCGGGCCGCCCGGCTTGCCAAGGAGCATGACTGTTCCCTGACGCTGGTGCATGTGTTCAACGCCGGCGCCTGGCACGACATCGAAACGCTGCTCGGGATCGCCGGCCCTGCGGCGGTCGACCACATGGCGTCGGCGCAGAAGCGCCTGAAACAGATCGCCGCCGAGCTGGGCGGCCGCCACGGCCTGCAAGTGGACGACAAGGTGCTGACCGGCAAGGCCAGCCGGGAAATCGGCGCCTTTCTCGCCACCCACCCAGCCGATCTCGCCGTGGTGGGCGCCCATCGCGAAGGCTGGGCCCGGAACCTCCTGGTGGGCGGAACGGCGCTCAAGGTGCTGGCGCAGGCCCGCTGCCCGGTGCTGATGGTGCGCCGCCCGGCCGACCGGCCCTATGCCAAGGTGCTGGTGGCGTGCGATTTTTCGCCCGGTGCCGTCCAGGCCGCGCGCTGGGCGCTGGACCTGTTTCCCGCCGCCGCGCACCATCTGATCCACGTCTATGACGTGTCCTTCGCGGACACCCTGCGCCTGGATGGGGCCGATGACAAGGAGATCGAACGCTATCGCGCGTCGGCGAAAAAGAATGCCGCCAAGCGGCTCGATGCGTTCGCGGCGGACTGCCATGCGCAAGGCATGGCCCGGGAAGCGCTGCCGGGTTTTCCCGCCCCGGCCATCCTGGACCAATCCCAGGCGCTCGCCGCCGACGTGATCGTGATCGGCAGACACGGCGGCAGTGCCCTGGAAGAGCGCCTGTTCGGCAGCGTCACCCAGAACGTCCTGTACCATGCGCCGTGCGACGTGCTGGTGGCGCCTTGAGCCGCGCGGCGGTCCCATTTGTCAATGCAGGATCCTGCCCCACGGCACCGGCCGCGCGCCGATGCTCACCGCGATGACCCGGTGCCCGATCAGGGCGACGCTGCCCGGGCGACGATTGTTCCCCGTGTCGCTGTACTCGAACGCATAAACCCTTCTTAGCGTCATCCGCCCCTGCTCGTTGCGCGCCGGCCACAGCCTGGCCAGAGCCACCGTGTCGTCGAGGAGCTGGAGATTCTCCGAGTCACAAGCGGCCCGCGCCGCCGAAATAGCGGCCTCCCGCGCCTTCAGGCTGTCGAGCCAGAACCAGGCGAGCCCGCCCAGGATCAGCAGGCCGACGATTTCGAACGTGGACATGAACGGATGCGTGGGTCTGTCGGTTTGCCGCCGCGGATCAGACGGCAGCGGCGGACCCAGACTGTATCAGATGCGCCTGCAACCCGGCCGCCGATATGCGGTCTCTCCATTACGATCTGCCGCGCTTCGGCAGCAAGGCTTCATGAAAACATGTGACCACGGGTTGCGGCGCAAGCCCCGCCTTTCAAGGCGGGGTGAGCCGCAACAAATGTTAAACCAGGCGCCGTCAGGCGCCGCTCTGATTCGTGGCGAAGCCTCCGGCCTTCAGGCCGGGGAGCTTCACAAGGAGCAAGGCTTATGCAATGTCCCGTCTGCAAGACCGTAAACCTGATGATGACGGAGCGGCAGGGCATCGAGATCGACTACTGCCCCCAGTGTCGCGGCGTCTGGCTGGACCGGGGCGAGCTGGACAAGATCATCGATCGCTCGGCAGCGCCCGCCCAGGCGACCCGGACCGAGGCGCCGCCTCCCCACCCCGAACGCCATCACAAGAAGAAACGGGAAGGGTTCCTGGCAGGCCTGTTCGATTTCGATTAGGCCTGCCGCCGCGGCTGCTCCCCGCGGCCCCCGGCGATCAATTCCTTGGCCAGATCGATGAAGGCGCGGGTCTTCGCCGGGGGCGCGAGCTGCCCCGGGTAGGCCGCGTACAGACAGGCCTTGGGCAGCCGGTATCGGGGCAGCAGCCGCCGCAGCCGTCCGGCGGCCACATCGGCGTGCACCGTGGAGCTGGGCAGGGCGCCGATGCCGATGTCGGCGCGCACCAGGTGGTGCATGGCCGACGCCGTGGCCACGCTGATGGCGCCGCGCAGGCGCACCGTCTCCGAGCGGCCCCGCGGCGAGGTGAAGGTACACGCCCAGGGCGCGGGGATGACCGACAGGGCGATCCATTCGTGCTCGGCCAGCTCGAGCGGCGTGCGCGGCGTTCCGCGCCGCCGCAGGTAGCCGGCGCCGGCGACGATCCAGATCTCCAGCTCCCCCAGCTGGACGGCGCGCAGGCTGGAGTCGCGCATGAGCCCGATGCGCAGGCCCAGGTCGAAGCGCTCGGCGATCAGGTCCACGCGCCGGTCGGTGGGCTGGAAGTCGATCTGCACCTCCGGATAGCGGCCGTGGTACTCGGCGATCCAGTCGGCGACCATGGGTACGGAGTCGAGCACGCTGGTGATGCGCAGCACCCTGCTCGGCCGCGCCTTGGCGGTGCGCACGCGCTCGACGGCGCGCTCCGCCTCCGCCAGCAGGCCGACGCAGTCCTGGAGGAAAGCGCTGCCCGCCTCCGTGATGGCGAGCCGGCGCGTGGTGCGCTGCAGGAGCTGCACCCCAAGGTCCTGCTCCAGCCGGGCGATGTGCTGGCTCACGGCGGACTTCGCCAGGCCCAGCCGGTCCGCCGCGGCGGTGAACGAGCCCGCCTCGGCGACGGTCACGAACACCGACAGGCGTTCCAGATTGATGCCGCGCATGAATCGGATTGATCAGGATTCGAGTACAAATTTTTCAGGATTTTCTTCTTTTTCCAATCAATCCGCCACAGCATAATTCTTTCATCGCATATACGAAAGGAATCGCCATGTACGTATTGATGGGAGCAAACGGCAACATCACCTCCAAGGCAGCGCGGCTGCTGCTGGCCCAGGGCCAGCCGGTGCGGGTCATCGGGCGCCGCCCGGAAAACCTGCGTCCCCTGCAGGACGCGGGCGCCCAGATCGCGGTCGGTGACGCCGCCGACGCCGGCTTCCTGGCGCAAGCATTCGCCGGCGCCGCCGCGGTGTACGCCATGATCCCGCCCAACTACGCCTCGCCCGATCCGCGCGCCGACCAGACACGCATCGGCGAAGCCATCGCCCGCGCCATCGCCGCCGCCGGCGTCACGCGCGTGGTGAACCTGAGCAGCGGCGGCGCCCATCTGCCGGCCGGCACCGGGCCCATCGCCGGATTGCACGAACAGGAACAGCGCCTGAACCGCCTGTCGGGTGTCGACCTCCTGCACCTGCGGCCGGGGTACTTCTTCGAGAACCATCTGCACGCTGCCGGCCTGATCCAGGCCTTGGGGCTCTATCCCGCCATGGAGCGGGGCGATGCGCCGATTCCGATGATCGCCACCCAGGACATCGCCGCCGTGGTCGCGCGCGAGCTGCAGAAGACGGGCGACGGCACCGGCCAGCGCGTGCTGCACTTGTGCGCCACGCCCTTCTACACCATGCAGGACGCGGCGCGCATACTCGGCGCGGCGATCGGCAAGCCGGGGCTGCAGTACGTCCAGGCGGACCCGGCGCAAGTCAAGGCGGGAATGGTGCAGCACGGCTTCTCGGCGCGCACCGCCGACCTGTTCGAGGAGATGGCGGCGGCCCTGTCCGGGGGCGCCATCGCCGCCGCCTTCACCACCGGGCCGACGGAACGCACGCCCACCACCCTCGAGGATTTCGCTCCGGTGTTCGCCGCCCATTACCGGGCGCTGCAGGGCACGGCCTGAACCGGGGGAGAGGGAGCCTGATGCGAAAGCCTTATGCTCGGTGCGTTACAGCACCCGGCTGAACCACAGCAGCGACAGCGCCGCCGAGGCCAGGGCCAGCACGGTGCCGGCGGCGGCGAAGAAGGCGCTGATTTCCATTTCCTCCGGCTGCAGGGCCAGGCGGGTGGTGAGGGTCTGGTAGATCTTCTTGAGCTCCTGGGCGGTGGCCGCGTGGGAATACTCGCCGCGGGTGGTGCGGGCGATGGCCTTGAGGGTGTCCTCGTCCAGGCGCACGCGCATGGACCAGCCGTCGAAGGCGATGGTTTCGCCGGTGGCGGTGCCGATGCCGACGGTATAGACGCGCACGCCGTGCTCGGCGGCCAGGCGCGCCGCGGCCATTGTGTCGGGTCCCGTGGTGCGCTGGCCGTCGGTGAGCAGGACGATGACGGCGTCGGTGTGGGAGCCGGGCTCCACCGGCGCTTCGGTCTTGCGCGGCTTGTCGGCACGTGCCTTCTCGTGGCGCCCCTCCTCCAGGGCGACCACCTCGATGCCCGCGTCGGGGAAAATGGTCGCCAGGGCGACGACGATACCACTGCCGATGGCGGTGCCCCGCTGCAGCTGGAAGCGGTCGATGGCCGCGTACACGTCCTCGCGCTTCTGGGTGGGCGGCTGCACCAGGGAGGCGGTGGCGGCGAAGGACACCACGCCGACGCGCACCTGCCGCGGCAGCGCCGCGACGAAGGCCTTCGCCGCCTCCTGGGCAGCGGCCAGGCGGTTGGGCTTGACGTCGGTGGCGCGCATGCTGCCGGAGACGTCCATGACCAGCAGGATGGTCTGCTGCAGCGAGGGCACGGTGACCACGGCCGTGGGGCGCGCCACCGCCACGATCATCGCCGTCAGCGCCAGCAGGAACAACAGCGGCGGAGCATGGCGCCGCAGGCCCCGGGCCCCCGGCACCAGGGCCAGGCTGGCGTAGCGCAGCGCCGCCTGCCTCTTGCGCCGCAGCAGGTAGAGGTACAGGGCCGCCAAGGCGGGAACCGCCAGCAGCAGCCACAGCAGGTGGGGCCAGAGAAACTTCACGGCCGGCTGCCCTGCAGGTGCGGCGGCAGCCGCGCGCCCGCCGCCAGCTGGGCGCGCCGCTTGCGCAGATCGGCAAAGCGCAGGATGGCATCGACCAGGTCATCGTCCGTGGCCAGCTCCAGGGCGTCCACGCCCGCCTGGGCGAAGGCGCTGCGCAGTTCCTGCTCGCGCCGCTGCGCCTCACGCTGGAAGCGCTTGCGGAACACCCGGTCGTGGGTGTCCACCAGCAGCTGTTCGCCGGTCTCGGCGTCCTGCACCACCAGGATCCCCAGGTCGGGCAGCTCCCGCTCCAGGGGATCGAACAGGCGCACCGCCACGACTTCGTGGCGCTGGGCCAGGTGCGCCAGGGGCCTGGTCCAGCCGGGCGTGCTGATGAAATCGGAGACCACGAACACCAGCGAGCGCCGGCGCATGACGCGGAAGGCGGTCTGCAGGAAGTCCTGCAGATTGGTCTGGGGCGCGCGCGGAAGCTCGGGCCGGGTGAGCAGGCGGTGCAGCAGATGCAGCACGTGGCGCCGCCCGCTGCGGGCGGGAATGACCAGATCCACGCCGGCGCCGTAGAACAGGGCGCCGACGCGGTTGCCGTGGCGCGTCAGCAGCCGCGCCAGCACGGTGACGAATTCCGTGGACACGGCGCGCTTCTTGGCGCGCGAGCCGAAGTCCACGGAGGGGCTGAGATCCAGCAGGAACCAGGCGGTGACTTCCCGATCCTCGTGGTACTCGCGCACATAGGGGGTCTGCAGGCGCGCCGTGACGTTCCAGTCGATGTGGCGCACGTCGTCGTGGTACTGGTACTCGCGCAGATCGGCCAGATCCAGGCCGAAGCCGCGGAACAGGGTGCGGTAGTCGCCCTGCAGCAGCCCGTCCAGGCGGCGGATGACGGCCCACTCCAGGCGCCGCAGGGTGCGCTCAGGAGCCAGCGGCGACGCGGACATGGGCTTCCAGGGGTTTTTCCGGGCGCGGGATCTTCTTCATGATGCGCTCGATCAAGTGGTCCGGCGTCAGCCCTTCGGACAGCGCCTCATAGGTCAGCACCAGCCGGTGGCGCAGCACGTCCGGCACCAGGTCGGCCAGGTCCTCGGGTAGGACATAATCCCGTCCCCGCAGGAAGGCGAGCGCCCGCCCCCCCTCGACCAGATGGATGGAAGCGCGCGGGCTGGCGCCGTAAGTGAGGTATTTCCCCAGGTCCCCCAGCCCATAGCGCTCCGGATGGCGCGTGGCCGCCACCAGGCGCACCGCATACTGGATGAGCGACGGGTCCACATAGGCGTTGCGGCACTCGCGCTGCAGGTCGGACAGCTCTTCCGTCGTGGCGATGGTGGCCACCAGGGTGGCCGGCCCGGTGACGCGCTCGACGATGACGAACTCTTCTTCCTCGCTGGGATAGCCCACCAACACCTTCATCATGAAGCGGTCCACCTGCGCCTCGGGCAGGGGGTAGGTCCCTTCCGTCTCGATCGGGTTCTGGGTGGCCATGACCAGGAAGGGCTGCGGCACCCGGTGGGTGTGGCCGGCGATGGTGACTTGGTATTCCTGCATCACTTCCAGCAGCGCGCTTTGCACCTTGGCCGGCGCCCGGTTGATCTCGTCGGCCAGCAACAGATTGGTGAATACCGGTCCCAGGGAGGTGGTGAAGTCGCCGGTCTTCTGGTTGTAGATGCGCGTGCCCACCAGGTCCGCCGGCACCAGGTCCGGCGTGAACTGGATGCGCCGGAACGAGCCGCCTATGGTCTGGGCCAGGGTCTTGACCGTCAGGGTTTTGGCCAGCCCGGGCACGCCTTCCACCAGCAGATGTCCCTGGGCCAGGACGGCCACCAGCACGCGCTCCAGGAAATGATCCTGGCCGACCACCACCCTCTTCACTTCGTAGAGGATGCGCTCCATGAGCGAGGAAACCTCGCCCCCTTCCATTTCCCTGCTGCTCATGTCTGCCTCCCTGTCGCCCAGGCTGGGGTCAAAACGGCGGCACGCCGGCGGCGGCCGCCGCGCTCTCGATCGGCACCGCGAAGCCGATGCCCACGAAGAAGCCCTGTTCCGTGGGATTGAGCACACCGGTCACGATGCCTACCACTTCTCCTTCCGCGGTGACCAGCGGCCCGCCGGAACTGCCGGGATTGGCCGCGGCGTCGAACTGGATGAGATTGGTCAGCAGGCGCTTTCCTTCCGGCGAGCGGAACTCGCGCCCCAGGCCGGACACCACGCCCGCCGACACCGACGGGCCGATGCCGAAGGGGAAGCCCACGGCGATGACCTCGTCGCCCGGGTGCAGGTCGGCGGTGGAGCGCAGGGTGGCGGCCACCAGGCCGTCGGGGACGGTGGCTGTGCGCAGCACCGCCAGGTCCATCTCCGGCTGGGCGGCGATGACGCTGGCCTCGGCTTCCTGGCCGTCGAAAAAGGTCACGCGCACCCGCTGGGCGCCGGCCACCACGTGCAGGTTGGTGAGGATGACGCCCTGGTCCACGATCACCACGCCGCTGCCGACGCTGCCGCTCTCCTCGCCGTCTTCCCCCACGGGGCCGGTGCCGCGCACGCGCACCACGGACGGCCGGATGACGCGGTAGGCCTTGGCGGCGGTGGACGGCACCGCCTTGTTCTCCAGGGTATGCAGGACAGCGGCGTCGATATCCTCTTGGGTGATCTTGCGTGGCGGGGGATTGGTGAAGGCGTAGGCGAGCAGCAGGAGCAACCCGAACAGCACCCCGGCCGCAACCAGCATGGGCCGCTCGTGGTGCCGGACAAAACCGCGGAGCCGCCCTGGCGCGGTGCGGGCATCCGGTGGCGCCCCGGGCTCCTGGCCGGCAGTCTCCTCCGGCTGCACGGCTGCCTCGGGGCGAGCGGCCGCCCGCGACCGGCTGGAACTGCTGTAGAGCGTGACTCTTCTCATGCGCGGACAACGGTCGCCCGTTGCGGCTTATCCCGGCTCACCCGTGGTCGAAGTTGGACGCCGCCGGCATGGTCTGAGTTCCGGCAACGAACGATGGGGGATTTGGCGCCGCGCAGGTGCTAAAGTGAACGAGAGCCGATCTTGCCGGCGCCGTGCAGGCGGCCGGGAGGGAATCCATGACGTTGTTGTGGCCACAGATGCTGTGGCTGTTGCTGGCCGTGCCCGCCCTGGTGGGCGCCTATGTGCTCCTGCTGCGGCGCAAGAAAAAGGGCGCCCTGCGCTATGCCAGCCTGAGCCTGGTGACCGGAGCGCTGGGCCCCGGCCAGCGCCTGCGCCGGCACCTGCCGGCGCTGCTGCTGCTGGTGGGGATCATGGTGGCCATCGTCGCCCTGGCGCGGCCCAGCGCCGTCGTCACCCTGCCCTCCGAGCAGCGCACCATCATCCTCGCCATCGACGTCTCCCTGAGCATGAGCGCCACGGACGTGGAACCGAACCGGCTCGCCGCGGCGCAGGCGGCGGCCAAGGCGTTCATCAGCGAACAGCCGCCGGACGTGCGCGTCGGCATCGTGTCCTTCGCCGGCACCGCCTCCGTGGTGCAGCCGCCCACCGAGAACCGGGAGGATCTGCTGGCGGCCGTGGACCGGCTGCAGCTGGACCGCCACACCGCCATCGGCAGCGGCATCATCCTGTCCCTGGCGACCATCTTCCCGGATGCGGGCATCAACCTGGAGTCGATCATTTTCGACGACACGCCGGGCAGCGGGCGCGGTGTGCCCATAGACCGGGCGCCCAAGGCGGAGAAGAAGCCGTTCCAGCCGGTCACCCC
>JBMOQT010000091.1:0-12474 GCA_049320945.1 Pseudomonadota bacterium | reverse complement strand
CCCTGCTCCTCGATCCTCTTGAGCAGGCTGCCCACTCCCGGCGTGTGCACTTCGATGCCGATGAAGTCCTTGTCCCGGTGCGCCGCAGCAATGGCCACCGTGGTCTCCCCCATGCCGCAGCCGATCTCCACCACGCAAGGCGCGGCGCGGCCGAAAACCCGTTCGAAATCCAACAGTCGGGGTTCATAGCCAATGCCGAAGCGGGGCAGCAGCCGGGCATGGGCACGCGCCTGGGCGTTGGACACGCGGCCCTGGCGCAGCACGAAACTGCGGATGGCGCGGCGGGACGGGGACTCCATGGGAAGGGGCGACTTTAAAGGAGGGGGCGATTTTAGCCGATAACCCAAGGAATAAGCAGCACAGCGCGGCGCGTGGAGGAGACCATGGCCGACCGCGCGACCGGCTCCCCCCGGCGGGCCGTCTCCATACCAAAGGAATGGGCGCAATAGTGGTCACGAAACCCCTCGGCCGCATCATCGCGCTGGCCTGTGCCACGGCCGCCGCCGCCATCGGCGGCACGACCCTGCTCGGCCGCGCCCTGCACCACGACGGCCTTCTGCGCCTGTTCCTCAACGGCCCGCCCCTGCTGCCCGACACGGCCCTCGGCCTGCTCGTGGCCGCCGCCAGCCTGGCCGGCCTGGCGGGCGGCGCCCAGCGGGAGCAGCGCCCCCGCTGGGCCGCCCTGGCCGCCCTGCTGGTGCTGGCCCTGGGCCTGATGCAGGCGGCGGACGGTGCCCTGGGGCTGTTGTCGCCCTATTCCTCCGAACGCCTGCGCCTTATACCCGAGCCCATGGAACTGCCGGCGCCGCCCCAAAGCGCCATGGGCCTGACCCTGGCCGGCCTCGCCCTGCTGCTGGGCGGTCTGCGCGCCCGCGCGGCGCGTGCCGTCGCCGAATGGCTGGGCATCCTGCTGTTCGCCGGCGCCCTGCTGGGCACGGCGGGGCATTTCTACGGGGCCTTCGGCCTGTCGCTGCTGCACGGCTTCGGCGCCATCCCCCTGGGCGCCGTGCTCGGCTTCCTGGTGCTGGGCCTGGGCATTCCCTTCGCCGTAGGCGCGCGCGCAGGCCTGGCGGCCCTGATCACCAGCCGCAGCGGCGGCGGCACCCTGCTGCGCACCATCGCGCCCCAGGCCCTGGCCCTGTTCCTGCTCGCGGGATGGCTGCAGCTGGTGGCCTTCTCCCGCGGCTGGGTGGACTACCGCTACGGCGCCGCCTTGTTCGCCGGCGTGGGCTTCGTAGTGCTGTTCTTCCTCATGTGGCACGTGGCGCTGCGCATCAACCGGCTGGAGGCGGAAAAGCGGCGGGTCAACCGGGCGCTGCGCCTGATCTCCCACATCACCCAGGCCGCGCGCCGCTTCCACGACGAGGAGGCTTTCATCGTCCATGCCTGCCAGACCATCGTGGACGCCGGCTACATCGCCGCCTGGATCGGCCGCGCCGGGCCGCCGCCGGAGCGCCGGGTGCTGCCGGTGAGCGGCGCCGGCCCGGACAACCTGCGCGAGATGCTGCACACCATCAAGGTCACCTGGGACGACTCCCCCTTCGGCCGCGGCGCCGGCGGCACCTGCATCCGCACCGGCGCCGCCTGCGTCATCCGCGACACCCTGAACGATCCGGGCTTCGCCCCCTGGCGCAGCTGGGCGCAGGACGTGGGCTTCCGCTCCGTGGGCGCCTTTCCCCTGCGGGTGGACGGGCGCGTGGAAGGTGCCCTGCTGATCTACGCCGCCATCGACTCCTTCGGCGACGCCGAGTGCGAGCTGCTGGAGGACCTGGCCGAGGACATGGGCTATGCCATCGGCGCCCTGCGCGCCGCCGTCAGCCGCAACGAAGCGGAGGCCGCCCTGCGGCGCAGCGAGGCCAGCCTGGCGCGCGCCCAGAACATCGCCCATGTGGGCAGCTGGGAATGGGACGTGGCCGCCAACCACATGCAGTGGTCGGAGCAGACCTACCAGCTGTTCGGCTGCGAGTTCCAGGAGCTGGAAGCCTCCCTGGAAAACTTCATGGGCTTCGCCCATGCCGAGGATCGGCACACCCTGGAGCACACCCTGGCCCAGGTGCAGCGGGGCGAGGTGAGCGCGGCGCGCTGCCAGTTCCGCGCCGTGTGGGACGACGGCACCGTGCGCCACCTGGATCTCCAGGCGGAAGTGGAATTCGCCGACACCGGCCCGTGCCGCGTGGTGGGCGTGCTGCAGGACATCTCCGAGCGGGTGCGCTTCGAGGAGGAGCTGGCGCGGCTGGCCCGCTACGACGCCCTCACCGGCCTGCCCAATCGCCACCTGCTGCAGGACCGCCTGGAGCAGGCCATGACCCACGCCCGGCGCGGCAACCGCATGCTGGCCGTGGCCTTCGTGGACCTGGACCGCTTCAAGATCGTCAACGACAGCCTGGGGCACGACGCCGGCGACCAGCTGCTCAAGGAAGTGGCGCGCCGCCTGGTGAGCTGCCTGCGCCCCGGCGACACGGTGGCGCGCCAGGGCGGCGACGAATTCGTGGTGGTGCTCACCGATCTGGCCAAGGCCGAGGACGCCGCCTTCGTCGCCCAGAAGATGCTCGACACCCTGGCGCCGCCGGTGCCCCTGAACGGCCAGGAAGTGCTGCCCAGCGCCAGCATCGGCATCGCCCTGTTCCCGCGGGACGGGGCCACGCTGCAGGAGCTGATGATGAACGCCGACAAGGCCATGTACAGCGCCAAGCATGCCGGGCGCAGCCAGTACCGCTTCTATGACGTGGAAATGAACCGCGCCGCCGGCGACTGGCTGGAGATCACCGGCTCCCTGCACCGGGCCCTGGAGCGCAACGAGTTCCGTCTGTACTACCAGCCGAAGCTGGCCATCAAGGGTGGCACCACCGGCGTCGAGGCGCTGCTGCGCTGGGTGAGCCAGGAGCACGGCGTGGTGGCACCTGCCAAGTTCATCCCGGTGCTGGAGGAAACGGGCCGCATCGTCGAGGTGGGCGAGTGGGTGATCCGGGAGGCCTGCCGCCAGGCGCGCCGCTGGCGCGAACAGCTGGGGGTCGAGCTGCGCGTGGCGGTCAACCTGTCCCTGCGCCAGTTCCAGCAGGCCGACCTGGTGGAGCGGGTGACACGCATCCTCACCGAGGAGGGCATGCCGCCGGGCAGCCTGGAGCTGGAAATCACCGAGAGCACCGTGGCCCAGAACGTGGAGCGGGCCATCGCCATCATGCATGCCTTCAAGCGCCTGGGCCTGTGGCTCACCATCGACGATTTCGGCACCGGCTACTCGTCCCTGGCGGCCCTCAAGCGCTTCCCCGTGGATTGCCTGAAGATCGACCGTTCCTTCGTGCAGGATCTGCCGGACGACACGGACAGCGCCACCATCGCCCGCGCCATCGTCGCCCTGGCCCACAGCATGGGCCTGGCGGTGGTGGCCGAAGGCGTGGAGACGGCGGCCCAGTACCGCTTCCTCATCGACTGCGGCTGCGACGAGATCCAGGGCTATCTGTTCGCCCGGCCCATGCCGGCCGAGGAACTGGCGCAAATGCTGGCGGCGCCCCAGCCGGCGCGGCTGACGCTGGCCGGCTAGCTACCGATCACGCCGCCGGTGGGCGAGCTGGGCGAGGCGGAATAGAACTTCTTGGGCATGCGCCCGGCGAGATAGGCTTCACGCCCCGCCTCCACCGCCTTCTTCATGGCGCTGGCCATGAGCACCGGGTTCCTGGCCTGGGCGATGGCGGTGTTCATGAGCACCCCGTCGCAGCCCAGCTCCATGGCGATGGCGGCGTCGGAGGCGGTGCCCACGCCCGCATCCACCAGCACCGGCACCTTGGCGTTGTCGATGATCAGCTGCAGGTTCCAGGGGTTGAGGATGCCCATGCCCGAACCGATCAGCGATGCCAGAGGCATCACCGCGACGCACCCCAGCTCCTCCAGGCGCTTGGCCTGGATGGGATCGTCGGCGCAATAGACCATGACCTTGAAGCCTTCCTTCACCAGGATCTGGGCCGCCTTCAGGGTCTCGGGCATGTCCGGGAACAGGGTCTTCTGGTCGCCCAGCACCTCCAGCTTCACCAGGTCGTGGCCGTCCAGCAGCTCGCGCGCCAGGCGCAGGGTGCGCACCGCCTCCTCGGCGCTGTAGCAGCCGGCGGTATTGGGCAGGATGGTGTAGCGGGACGGGGGCAACACCTCCAGCAGGCTCGGCTGCCCCGGTTCCTGGCCGATGTTGGTGCGGCGGATGGCCACGGTGATGATCTCGGCCCCCGAGGCCTCCACCGCCGCCCGCGTCTCGGCGAAATCCTTGTACTTGCCGGTGCCCACCAGCAGGCGGGAGCGGTAAGTCTTTCCGGCAATCACCAACGGGTCTTGATTCATTGAGGCCTCGTATCGCTGAAGGGGGAGAAGGCGCGGCCGCTCAGCCGCCGCCCACGGCGACGACGATCTCCAGGCGGTCGCCGGCGGCAAGCACAGTGGCGCCGTGCTGGCTGCGCGGCACGATCTCGCCGTTGCGCTCCACCGCCACACGCTTGCCTTCCAGCCCCATGCACTGCAGCAGCTGCGCCACCGACAGGGCGTTCTCGAAGGCCCGCTTCTCGCCGTTTACCTGGACTTCCAACACGTCGCGCACTCTCGCTAACGGCGAAATTTTAACATGGCGACAGGCACGACCTGCCCGCCCACGTTGCGCGCCGGGGGCCTCGGAGCATACAATTGGCGCCTCTTGCGGGCGTCGTATAATGGCATTACCCCAGCTTCCCAAGCTGGTGACGAGGGTTCGATTCCCTTCGCCCGCTCCACTGCATCGTTCCAGGGAATTCTGAGGAAGTCCAAGAGGCATCGTAAGTCGTTGATTCTGGTTGAGTTTTCGACACCTCGATGTTCCAGTGGGCTCCACGGAAATCCACCTGAAGCCACGACGTTTATGTCCATTTTTGTGTCCATTTTTGCGGGCACGACGGCTTCCGGATTGTTGCTAGGGCGCTGAGGTCGATGGGTTAAGCATCTGGTTCCTGACTCATGTTCAGGAGCTAGAGCATGGCACTCTCAGACTTGGTGGTCCGCCAAGCCAAAGCCACCGGCAAGGCCTACACACTTCCAGACATCGATGGTCTCTCCCTGGCCGTGACGGCCACGGGCAGCAAGAGCTGGCACTTCCGTTACTACTGGATGAAGGAGCCCAAGCGCATGTCGCTGGGCACCTATCCCGAGGTGTCCCTTCGTGAGGCACGCGCCCTGCGTGACGAGGCGCGCGCCTTGGTGGCCAAGGACATCAACCCGCGCCTTCACCGCAAGCAAAAGCGCGCCGCGGTCAAACTCGCCGGTGAAAACACCTTCGAGGCGATCTACAAGAAGTGGCTTGCCCACCGCGAACGCGGCCTCAAGAAGGGCCGGCAGACCACCCTCTCGATCCTCCCTCGCGTCTTCGCCAAGGATGTGCTGCCCTTGCTGGGCAAGCGCTCGATCTACGACATCAAACGCCCTGACCTGCTGGAAGTGATCGCCAGGATCGAGCGGCGCAAGGCGCTCTCCGTCGCCGAGAAAGTCAGGACGTGGTTCAACCAGATGTTCCGCTACGCGCTGGTGGTCGTGCCGGGCCTGGAGCAGAACCCGGCTTCCGACCTCGACGTGGTGGCGCTGCCGCTGCCCCCGGTGAACCACAACCCGTTCCTGCGCATGGCCGAGTTGCCGAAGCTGTTGCAGCGCCTGCGCAAGTATCGTGGCCGGCTGCAGACCCAGCTCGGTCTGCGGCTGCTGCTATTCACCGGCGTGCGCACGGGCGAGCTGCGCCTGGCGACGCCGGATCAGTTCGACCTCGATCGGGGCCTCTGGATCATCCCGCCCGAGGTCGTGAAGCAGCTCCAGGTGGACATGCGCAGGAAGCGCCAGTTGCCCAAGGACATTCCACCCTACATCGTGCCGCTGTCGGTGCAGGCCATCGAGATCGTCCGGCACCTGCTCGAACAGCTCAAAC
This sequence comes from Pseudomonadota bacterium, assembly GCA_049320945.1. Lineage (GTDB taxonomy): Bacteria > Pseudomonadota > Gammaproteobacteria > Burkholderiales > Rhodocyclaceae > DYIB01. The sequence goes on along the minus strand of JBMOQT010000091.1, from coordinate 6,551 downwards.
CGGCCCAGCACTATCTGTTCCGCCACGACAGCGAGTTGAAGAAGCGCATGAGCGAGAACACGCTCAACGGCGCGCTCAAGCGCATGGGCTATCGCGACCTGCTGACCGGGCACGGCATCCGGGGCACGATGTCCACCGCGCTCAACGAGATCGGCTACCCGAAGGTGTGGGTGGACGCGCAACTCTCGCACGTCGATCCCAACAAGGTCAGTGCCACCTACAACCACGCCGAGTACGTCGAGCAGCGGCGGCGGATGATGCAGGATTGGGCCGACCGGCTCGATCTCTTCGAGCAGAACATGGTCGAGGCAGCGAGCATGCCGCTCACCATTCATTTGGAGGGCGTGCCCGTCCTCTCGGATGAGGAAGCCGCGAGTGCGCCACCCAAACCAGCGGCCGCGTCGGCGCCGCTCCTGATCGTGACCAGGCCGGGAGACGCGATGCCACTGGTGTCAGCCGAGACGCATCGGCTGCCCGCAGTGCCGTTGCCGCGTTCCGTCATGGAGGAACCGCTGTCCGACATACAGCGCCAGCGGATGGAACTGGTCGATGTCTTCGAGGCACCACACAACCTGCCAGTCGCCGAGTACGCGAAGATGGCGGGCAAGTCCCGCCGGTGGATCAGCTACGAGATCAAGGCCGGCAACCTGCTGGCGCTGAACCTGGGCAACCGTGGTCAGCGCGTGCCGGATTGGCATCTCGATCCGGTCAAGCACGCGCTGATCCAGGCGGTCCTCAAGCTGACCAGGGGCGCCGACCCTTGGCAGATCTACAACGCGCTCCTGCAGCCGCGCGCGAAGCTGCGCGGCGGCTCGGCTCTGGAAAGCGTCAGTGCCACAAATCTCGACAAGATCATCATGGCGGTGAGCACGACGGTGAAGGAAAGCGAGTGGTCCCCGCAGCAGGTGGCGTTTGCGTAGCGCGCCAGCGCCCAGCAGTGCGCGCCCCTGTCTCAGGACACGGAGCGCGCGCGGCGGGCGAATCTTTCCTGGGGCTCGGTCAAGGACGAGGACGGGCGAAGCAGGTAGGCCATCACGATGATGGGTGCGCCAGCCAATGGCCGCGCGGCGATGCCGCGACGCAGGTAGCAGGTCAGTCTCGCGGCGGGTGCGACGGCAATGCCGTAGCCCGCGGAGACGAGCGTCATCGCCATGTCGAAGGTGCTGACGGTCTGCTCATGGCCCTGCGGTGCATCCTCGACCAGGCCATGCGCCACCGCGCGCCACGGCTCGTCGGCCGTTGACTGCGCGCAGATCAACGGCTGCTTGAGCAGCTCTTGGCGAGGCACTTCACGGTAGGACAGCAGGTGCGAGCGCTTGGCGACGGCGACTGCCAGCGTGTCATGCCACAACGGCTCGCACACCCAGCCTGGCCACTCCCAGGCGGCTGTGGACAGGGCCAAGTCAAAGTTATCGTGCGGCAGTTCCTGCGCCTGCGCTGTGGAACTGCATCCGATCAAGGCGGTGGCGGTCTCTGGCTCTTCGGCGCGCTGCAACGCCAGCAAGTCGGCAAGCGGTGAAGGCACCCACTCGCCGAGCACAGCCACCCGGATTTCAGTGGAGGCATCGCTCGATTTCACGTCCAGTTCCTCCAGGCAGTGAACTCGCGGCGACCGATGAAGTCGCTTCTATTGAGTTAAGTTTAACGTGGTTTATATCGTGTCAATCCTCGACGCTTTTGGCAATGCAAAAGCGTTCGATTCAAAGAGGCCGGCCCACCGGGACAACAACCTACGAAGCGGAACCAGCCATCGCGTTTGGGGCCTCCGTGCGCGAAGAAAGAACCAGTCAAGGCATCGCCCAGGAAACGCTGGCTCATCTGTCAGGAATCGAGCGTTCGCACATGGGAAAGATCGAGCGTGGCGAGCATGTCCCCACGCTCCCCCTCATTCTCAAAATCGCCCGTGCGCTGAAATGCAGTTCTGCCCACTTGATGGCGCTGACTGAAGCCAAGCTGGCAGAGACGGCTCCGCCTAAATCAGCGGACTGAAGCCGGCCCGCGCCGTGGCTCCTTGTCTACCCCTGTTCGTTGTCGTTCTTATTACCGGCGGCTGAATTTTCGCGCTTTACGGCCTCGGTGAGGAGGCGCAGGTATGGATTGTCCGGAGGCATTTCCTGGAACAGCGCTTCGGGAGCGCTCAGCAGGTAGCCGTGCAGTCGCCTGGATTTGCGCGGCCCCGTGACTTCGCAGGTCCAGATATTCAGCCCGCTGGCTTGCTTGCGGTGCAGGCCTAGCTTCTCGAAACGCTTCTGCACCCACTGCCATCCCTCCAGGTTCTCCGGTTTCGCCAGTGCGGCGATTTGCAGATGTTCCTGCGCATAGCGCTGGAAGACGCCGGGGCTCACCAGGTAGGCCGTTCCGGCGACGCTGTGCACCAAGGCTTTGGCGTCGTTGATGATGAGCTTGTGCGTCTGGATGCCCTGACGCAGCCAGGCCATGAAATGCTCGCCGGATGGCTCCGGCCGATCCTGAAATGGCGCGAGGCTTATCTGCGGCAGCACCGTAGGCGCCGGTGGCGAGGCAGGCTCGGGTTCGCTCGGGGCCTCCGGCGCTACGGGTGGGGCCGTGTCACTCAGCAGATCGAGCAGCGCAGCCACGCCGTTGTCGGTGGGCATAGGGACGGTCGGCGCGATGCTTGGTGGCGCCGTATCGGCGCTTTCCAAGCCTGGCGCTTCGGATGCCGGTGCCTGCGGTGTCGGCGCCCCTTGTTCCTCGTCGGCCTGCACGCGACCCGCGAACGGCGCCGGCCGGTCGGCCGCATCCCAGACCATGGCCGGAGACAGTTTCAGGAAGGTGAAGCTGTGCGACCAGCCGGCATCGCTGGTGACGGTGGCCTTCCAGATCGCCTTGCCGTCCGGTGTGGCCAAGGCGATGCCGTGATCCTGCAGCACGTTGAACACCGCCGTGTTGCTGGCCGGGATGCCGTCGATGCCCTGCGACAGCAGATGCGCGCGCAGCTTGTCCGAGACGGCCTTGCTCACCAGCCAGAGCGCGTCCTGGGTCAGCCAGCCATCCGAGGCCTGGGGCTGGTTCAGCTTGAATTCTTCCTTCAGGAGGTAGCGCAGGCCATCGAGCAGCTTGCGCTGCAGTGCGTGCCGGGGCGCTGCCAGGGCCTTGCTCGGATCGCCGCCGAGTTCCTGGGCGACGGATGCCTGGTCCGCCTGCACGACCAGTTCGCCGAGCATGCCGGCGTGCTCGTACTGGCCGGCCAGGACGTACAGCAGCGCGGCCCACAGGTCGGGGTAGTCGGCGAGCCAGTCGAAGATGCCCGGATCGAGCAGCCGGGCGTAGAGCAGCCCGGTGGCGGCGCTGTGCAGCCGGTATTCGCGCTCCCTGCGGTAGCGGAAGCGGTACGGCCGCCGCAGCGGGCCGTGCCAGGGATGCCAGACCGTGCCGTCCGCGTACTCGACGTGCAGGTCGACCGCGATCTTGCCGATGTCGTGCAGCAGCGCAGCATAGGCGGTGCCTGCGGTCCAGGCCTCGGCCTGGGCGGCTTGCGCCTCCGGCGTGGCGCCGGCGGGCAGCAGATGCGACTGCCGCAGCTTGAGCGCGTAGGCGACGATCTCCAGGCCGTGGTCCAGCATGCCGCCCGGATAGGCGTGGTGATGGGCCTCCGACGCGGGGAATTGCTGGACCAGCTCGGCGTAGCGTTCCAGCGGGGCGAGGTACAGCGTGGCGAACTGCCGGCGCGACAGCGAGGTGCGCTGCCAGATGTGTTCCAGCAGCTTCTGCCGGCGCGGCGTCGCCAGCAGCGATGCGGCCGGCTCCGGCCGCATCAGCCCTTTGCCGGGCTCGGCGGGAGGTTTGGGCGGTGGCGCACTGGCGGCAGGTGGCACCCGTTTGCGTTGGAACAGCGAGAGCATGGCGAACCCCAGACGGCGGGCCGGTCGGGAGAGCCTTTTGGCCTTTTCGGGTAGGGCCTTTCCCCTTGGCCCCATTCCCTTGCCCCTTCCCCAGCCCTTTGGCCTTTACGGAAACCTTTGGATATAGGGCAACGACGCCTGCCGAACCACAACCAATGCGGGTTTGGCCCAAGTCGGATTGATGCGGGAAGGCTGGCTGTGCCGCCCCTACGATGGAGCCGTTTCATCGACCGGACGGAGCACCATGCACACCCAGATTGACAAGGTAAGGAAATTTCCTTACCATCCAGGCATTGCCATCAGGAGTGCCGCCATGCCCGAAATCCACGAAGTCGCGACGCTGACCTCCAAGGGTCAGATCACGCTGCCCAAGTCCATCCGGCAAGCGCTGGGCGTGGACACCGGCGGCAAGGTGGCGTTCGACCTGCGCGGCGGCGAAGTCGTCGTGACCCGCGCCGACGCCGACCATGAAGACCCGGCCATCGGCGCCTTCCTGGGGCTGCTGGAAGCGGACATCCGGGCCGGGCGGCACGTCCAGTCCCTGCCGGACGATCTGGCGCGGGCCATGCTGGCCAACGCGCACCACGCGGTGAACCTCGATGAAGACATCGAAGGCGAAGTGGCGCTCTGATGCAGCGGCACGGTTGGACGCTCCTGTTCCACGAGGGCGTGATCGAGCAGTTGCGCAAGCTGCACGCGGCCGCGGAACGGGCCGAACAGAACGACCCGCAGGGGTTCGAGAGCAACGCCAACGTCAAGCTGTTCCGGGCGTTGAGCCAGTTGATCATGGATGTCGTGCCGAGCGATCCTGCGCGCGACGAATTCCGCCAGGGCAACACCTTGGGGCCGGCCTACCGGCACTGGCGGCGCGCAAAGATCGGGAGGCGGTTCCGGCTGTTCTTCCGCTTCGACTCCAAGGCCAAGGCGATCGTGTTCGCCTGGGTCAACGACGAGCAGACCTTGCGGTCGTCGGGCAGCAAGTCCGACCCCTATGCGGTGTTCGAGAAGATGTTGGGACGCGGCAACCCGCCGGACGATTGGGCGGCGCTGGTGGCCGCAAGCCAGGCCGACTGGCGCGCAGCAGACAAGGACTAGACCGCGGTTGAAGAACAGCACAGGTTTCAATCGCGACACGGACAGGGATCACAGCCACACGACAGGATGAACATGAGGTAGCCACCATGAAGACCGCCGCACAGACCACCTTCGCAGAACGCCTCGGCCGGACACTGGGCCGGGCGTGGAGAGGCTGCGCGCGTCTGGATCGGCGGGCGCAGGGCTGGCTGCTCGCGCAGGGATGGGCGCCTGGCATTGCCAAGGCCGCGCTGCTGGCCGTCAAGCTCGCTGCGATCGGTGTCCTGCTCTACACCGCGTTCTGGCTGGCACTGCTGCTTGCGTTCGCGCTGGTCGGCGCCTGGGTAGTCCGCAACGACGATGGGAGCTACGACGAGGAACACAAGCCGGAATGGCGATACGGCCCTGCCGGGTACGGCCTCTACACCCATGACGATTACCGGATCGACCCCCACGATCCAGAAGACGAGCAAGCCTAGCAGGCCGTTGAAAAAGTGGGCATCGAACGCATCAGGGACGCTGTTTTCGAAGAAACGAGTGGCCCAGACGCGTCTGCGCAGCGATTGCACCGGCCAATCTGGCCTGTTTGCAGGCCATCTCGCCCATTTCGGGCGCACGTATCCCCGGGCTCACGCATGATGCGCGTCCCACCAGCCGCCGATGCTGCCCATGCGCACCAGGTTGTAGGTGGCAAAGCACAGCAGCGCCTGGCCCGTGAGCTTGGCCTGACCGATGAGCTTGGTCTTGGCCAGACCCCCCACCGTCTTGGCCCAGCCAAAGGCCTCTTCAATGCGCTTGCGCACCTTCTGACTGGTCTTGTAGCCCTCGTGTCGGGTGATCCGGGCATCCACCGCCGAGTGCTTGTCCTTGGCCGCTACGTGCGGCGTGACCTTGAGCTTGCGACAGCCCTTGATGAAGGCCTTGCTGTCGTAGCCCTTGTCGGCCCCGACCGTAGCCCGCTTGTTCTTGTTGTCCCGACGCTTCAACATGGCCAGCGCCGCCTCGCGCTCGGCGGTGCCGCTGGCATGGGTGATCTCCACGTCCACGATCAACCCGTTGCGGTTTTCCATCAGGATGTGGCCCATGTGGCACAGGCGGGACTTGTCGCCCTGGCTCTTCTTGAACAGGCGGGCATCGGCGTCCGTGGTGCTGGCGTGGGTGTCGTTGCAGCGCTGCTGTCCTTTGAAGTCCACCTCGGGGTTGCGCCCGGGCGGGCTGGCGCTGTCGTCGTCCCGGCGCTTGAAGCTCTTGTGCGAGGCCCAGGCCTCGATCAGCGTGCCGTCCACGCTGAAGTGTTCGTCGCTGGTCAACTTCGCCCAATCGGCGGTGTGCTTGACCCGCTCGAAGAAGGCGCGGGCCAAGTCTTCGTTGAAGAGCCGCTCGCGGTTGGCGCTGAAGGTGGAGTGGTCCCAGACCTTGTCCTCGATGTTCAGGCCCACGAACCAGCGGTACAGCAGGTTGTAGTTGACCGCTTCGACCAACTGGCGCTCGCTGCGGATGGAGAACAGGATCTGCAGCAGCAGGGCCTTGAGCAGCATCTCCGGCGGCACCGAGGGGCGGCCCCGGCGGGCGTACACCGCGTCGAACTCGCGGTTCATCGTCGCCAGCAGCGCA
>JBMOQT010000090.1:0-12508 GCA_049320945.1 Pseudomonadota bacterium | reverse complement strand
GTCCGTTGCCTGGAGACCGCCATGAACGCTCCCCTGAACACCACCCCATCCCTCATGTCCGGCGCCGACTTCCGCGAATCCCTGCGGCGCCACAAGCCGCGCGTCTACGTGGACGGCCAGCTGATCGAGTCGGTGGCCGACGCGCCGGTGCTGCAGCCGGGCATCAATGCCATCGCGGTGACCTACGACTACGCCCTGAAGGCCGAGTACGCGCCCCTCATGACCGCCGTGCAGAGCAACTCGGGCAAGACCGTCAGCCGCTTCACCCACATCAGCGAATCGGCCGGCGACCTGCTCAACAAGCTGGAGGCGGTGCGCCTGGTGTGCCAGGAGACCGGCTGTGCCCAGCGCTACCTGACCCACGACGCGCTCAACGCCCTGTACCAGGTGTGCGCGCGCATCGACGACGCCCGCGGCAGCACCGAGCACCGGGCGCGCTTCGCCGCCTATCTGCAGCGGGTGCAGGACGAGGACCTGGCGCTGGGGGTGGCCATGACCGACGCCAAGGGCGACCGCTCCAAGAAGCCCCACCAGCAGGGCAATCCCGATACCTATGTGCATATCGTCGAGCGCAATGCCACGGGCATTGTCATCTCGGGCACCAAGGCCATCGTCACGGGCGCGCCCTACGTGCACGAGTTCCTGGTCATCCCCTGTCGCAACATGGGAGAAGAGGACGCGGACTTCGCCGTGTGCTGCGCCGTGCCGGTGGATGCCGACGGCGTCACCATCGTGGCGCGCCCGGCCGGGCGGCCCGGCGACAAGGTGGAGCACGGCGCGGCGCTGTTCTCGCGCCGCTACGGCCAGTCCACCGGCGTGGTGGTGTTCGACCGGGTGTTCGTGCCCTGCGAGCGGGTGTTCTACGCCGGCGAGTGGGAGCACTCCGCCGACCTCACCTACAACTACGCCACCCACCACCGCCACACCTGCATCGGCGCGCGGGCCGGCTTCGGCGACCTGCTGATCGGCGCCGGCGCCCTCATGTGCGAGGCCAACGGCTTCGACCCGGGCAGGAAGGCGAGCCTGCGCGAGCCCATGGTGGAGCTGATCAAGATCGTCGAGGGCTTCTTCGCCTGCGGCGTGGCGGCGAGCGTGTACGGCACCCGCGACCCCCACAGCGGCAGCTTCATGCCCGAGCCGGTGTTCAGCAACATCGGCAAGCTGCTGCTCGCCACCCAGATTTATGACATGCACCGGCTGGCCCACGAGGTGTCCGGCGGCCTGATCGTGTCCCTGCCCGGCCCCGACGAAGACCACAACCCGGCCACGGCGGCGACGCTGGCCGAAGTGCTGCGCGCCAACCCGAGCGTGCCCTACGACAAACGCATCGAGGTGGCGCGCTTCCTCGAGGACCTGACCGCCTCCTACCAGGGCGGCTGGTACTCGGTGATCAGCCTGCACGGCGGCGGCTCGCCGGCCGCCATGAAGCAGGAGATCTGGCGCAACTACCCGGTGGGCAGCAAGGTGGAGCTGGTGGAGCGCCTGCTGGAGCGGGACGTGCTCAACGACCCGAACCGGGCCATCACGCGCAACCGCCAGCCGGGACGCTGCTGTGACAGCGGCTGCAGCGCCCCGGGGCAGGCGGTGATGGTGCCCCTGCCCCAAAGCAGGCGCAGCGGCTGAGCCGCCGCGGCAGCAGCCGCGTCGAGCCGGCGGGAACAGGTCTTGCATGGCCTGGCCCGCGGCTCGACACAACATGAATCGATATATCGTCCATCGCGGTTTCTGGCCCGTTCCCCTGGTGCTGTGGACGGCCGTGGTGCTGGCCTCGCTGGCCTGGAACTGGTCGGCCATGGACCGCCGCGTCCAGGAGCTCGCCGCCAGCCAGGGACGCTTCACTTTCCGCATGATCGAATCGGTGCGCCTGTGGAACGCGCGCCACGGCGGCGTCTATGTCTTCGTCACCGGTGACACGCCGCCCAACCCCTACCTGGAGGGCGTTCCCGACCGGGACCTGCGCACCGCCGACGGCCGTCTGCTGACCCTGGTCAATCCCGCCTACATGACCAGCCAGCTGGGCGGGAGCCTGTTGTCCGAGACCCGCACCACGGTGCGCCAGGTGAGCCTCAACCCTCTCAATCCCGGGAACCGGGCGGACGCCTGGGAAGCCGCCGCCCTGCGCGAGTTCAAGGGCGGCGCCGTCGAGCGCATGCAGATCGTGAACGACGGCGGCCGGCCCATGGTGCGTTACATCGGCGCCCTGACCACGCGCCAGGACTGCCTGCAGTGCCACGAGAAGCAGGGCTACAGGATCGGCGAGGTGGGCGGCGGCATCAGCCTGACATTCCCCGCCGACCCCATTGTCACCGCCCTGACGCCCGAGAAGCGCCGCATCGCCGCCATCCATGCCGGCGTATGGCTGGGCGTGGCGCTGCTCAGTCTTGCCGGCCTGCAGCGGCTGCGCGCCCAGATGCTGTCCCTGCGCGCCGCCAAGGAGCAGCAGGACCTGCTGGTCGAGCAGCGCACGGCGCAGCTGGCCCAGGAGGTGCGCGAGCGCAAGCAGGCGGAGACCCGGCTGCGCCAGCTGATCGACGCCTCGGGCGAAGGCATTTTCGGTGTCGATGCGGACGGGATATGCGTGTTCTGCAGCCCGGCGGCGGTGCGCATGATGGGCTGCCGGGACTCGAGCGAGCTGCTGGGGCAGCCCATCCTCCGGCTGCTGAGCAACCACAACCGGGAACTGGAAGAGAAGCTCGCCGTGTTCCGCAGCGGCGTCTCGGCGCGGGTGGACAGCGAATCCTTCTGGCGCGCCGACGGCAGCTCCTTCCCGGTGGAATACCGGCTGGCGCCCATCTTCGCCGAGGACAAGGTGACCGGCGCCGTGCTCACCTTCCAGGACATCACGGAACGGCGCCGCAGCCAGGCGCAGATCTGGCTGCGCGCCAACTACGACCAGCTCACCGGTCTGCCCAACCGCAGCCTGTTCCACGACCGGCTGGAGCAGGCCATGCTGCAGGAGAACCGCGCCGGCAGGTCGCTGGCCCTGCTGTTCATCGACCTGGACGGCTTCAAGGAAGTGAACGACCGCCACGGCCATTCCGCCGGCGACCAGCTGCTCAAGGAAGTGGGCCGCCGCCTGCGCGCCGCGGTGCGCGAAAGCGACACGGTGGCGCGCCTGGGCGGCGACGAGTTCACCATCATCCTGCCCGACGCCAGGGAGCGCGCCGGCGTTGAAACGGCGGCGCGCAAGATCCTGGATGCCGTCACCGCCCCCTATCGCCTGGCCGGGCGCCGGATGACGATATCCTGCTCCATCGGCATCGCCCTGTACCCGGCCGACGGCGCCAGCCTCACGGCCCTGGTGCGCAATGCCGATGCCGCCATGTACCGGGCCAAGAAGGCGGGCAAGAACACCTGCCGCTTCTACAGCGAGGCGACGCCGTGACGCCGCTGCGCCTGCTGTTCCTGGCGGCGCTGGCGGGACTGCCGCCCCTGGCGGGCGGGACCGACCTGGCCTTTCTGCGCCCTGCGCCCGCCGCCACTGCCGCGGCCGAGGCGCCGCCGGCGCGCCATCAAGGCACCGCGCCGCAGAGCGTCGTGCGCGAAGTCCAGTGGTATGACCCGGGCAACCCCGACGCGCACCTGCTGCAGCGGGCGGACCAGGCCCTGGCCGGGCTGCCGCGGGACCGCTGGGGCTTCGTGGACTGGATGAAGGCGCTGCGCGAGGGACGCATCGCGCCGCGCCAGGAGGCGAGCGGCAAGCCCGCCCCCGCCCAGGCCCAGCCCGATGTCATCATGCGCAACACCAAGGAGATGCCCTACGTGCGTTTCCCCCATGGCAGCCACGGCGAGTGGCTGGCCTGCGACAACTGCCATCCGGCGCCGTTCGAGCCGCGCGCCGGCGCCAACGCCATCACCATGGCGGACATCTTCCGCGGCAAGGCCTGCGGCCTGTGCCATGACCGGGTGGCCTTCGTCACCTACCTGTCCTGCGAGCGCTGCCACAGCGTCCCCCGGGACGCCGGGCAGGAACGCAAGTAGGCGCTCGGGGCGGTGCTCAGCCCTCACCCCCATCCCCTCTCCCGCGCGCGGGCGAGGGGAGCGTCGTGACGAAAATGGCTGTCAGCCATTTTCGTAATCCTCACTACGCGGCGTCGACGATCGCCGCCAGTTCGGCGGGGCTCAGGGGCTCGGCCTGGGTGCAGCGGCTGCAGAACGTGCCGCGCGTCTGGCCGGTGATCAGGGCACGGCGCAGGCGCTGGAAGGCGGGATCGTGCCAGGCCTCGAGAAAGGGGACGTTCTTCAGGTCGGCGATATGGGAGCGGCCCGAGTAGTCGTGCCGGCAGGCGGCCAGGAAGCCGTCGGCGGTGATGTGGGCCTCGGTGAAAGGCGTCCAGCAGGCGCACGCCCCCGCGCCGGGGCCGCGCGGCTGGTGCTCGTCGGCATCCACCACGCCTTCCACATCGCGCAGTTCCTCGAAGGCGTTGTGGTCGGCTTCTGCCGCCAGTGCATGGATCGCCCGGTCCAGCAGCTTATCGCCGCTCTCGATGCAGCCCAGCTGCGCCACGTAGAGGGCACAGCGCTGCCTGGTCTCGACGAAGAAATCGTCGCGCGCGTTCTTCGCCGCCAGCAGCTTGCGCATCAGGTAGTCCGGATCGGCCATGAGCCGGCGCACTGTTTCCCGCTTCCATTGCGGGCAGGCGAGGTTGAAGTTGAACACCAGGCAGTCCAGCCCGGCGCAAATGGCACTCCTGAGCTGGCGCTCGGTAGGCGTGAGCACGTCGGTGCGCACCACCACATGGGGGAAGCGGCAGAAGTACTTGGCGAAGGTGATCGCCTCGGGCAGCCAGGAGCAGCGGAAGGCATCGCCCAGATGGGCCAGGACGATGTCTTCCACGCCGGCGCGGCGGATCTCGCGGGTGATGCGGATGAAGAAGTCCCAGGACATGTGGCTGTCCGGCCCGTGGCCGTCATCGGGCGGCGTCAGATCGATGCGCACGCTGGTGGGCGGAGGCGGCGTCTCGCAACGGAACAAGTCGATGAAGGCGCCGGTGGGATCGATAGTGGGTTTCAGCTTTTCCATACCCTCTGCTTAGCATCATGCGTGCCACTTGTCGGGGCAACACGACGGCGTGAAATCCGTCACGGTTTGCCCTCGCTCGTTCTCAGGAATGGAAACCTGCAATGCAGGAAACGAGAACCGGCTTAGCGGTGAATATCCACCCCCACCAGCACGGCCACGCCCATGAGCACGAACAGCACGGCGCCGATGGCATGGATCAGGCGCACCGGCAGCCGGGTTGCCGCCGCATCCCCGAGGAACACCGCGGGCACGTTGGCCAGCATCATGCCCAGGGTGGTGCCCGCGACCACGGCGACGTAGGCGCCGTGCTGGGCGGCCAGGGCGACGGTGGCGACCTGGGTCTTGTCCCCCATCTCGGCCAGGAAGAAGGCGACCACGGTGGTGCCCAGCACACCCAGGCGCTGCCCCGCCAGGCCGGCGCCGTCCAGCTTGTCGGGGATCAGCATCCACAGGGCCATGGCGATGAAGGACAGCCCCAGCACCCAGCGCAGGGTTTGCGGTCCCAGGAGGGCGGTGATCCAGGTGCCCACCGCCGCGGCGAAGGCGTGGTTGGCCAGGGTGGCGATCAGGATGCCCAGGATGATGGGCCAGGGGCGGCGAAAGCGCGCCGCCAGCAGCAGGGACAGGAGCTGGGTCTTGTCGCCGATCTCGGCCAGGGTGACGATGGCGGTGGAAATGAGGAAGGCTTCCATTCGGTTCTCCGGGCCGGACGACATACCCATGACCGCACCACTCCTCCGGCCCTCCGGAGGCAGTGCGGTCAAAGGTCTCGCCAGGCTCGGGAACCGCCTGCACCATGCCCGGAACGGGCAAGTCTGTTGATGCAGGCCCCTTTGAAGTAGTCCGAGGTTCGCAGCACGCTCCCTCCCCTTCAAGGGGGAAGGAACCTGCTAACGAGGTGAACCTCGGATCACGAGAGGGAGGCTACTCCCCAATGACGGGGCGGATTATAGCAGAGACTATTTCACCGGCCGCAAATGGGCCACGCCGCCGAAGCTGCCGATCCACAGGTCGCCCGCCGCGCCCGTGGCCATGGAGAACACGTTGTCGGCGAACAGGCCGTCGGCCACCGTCATGGGCTTGTCGAACTTCTCGCCGTCCATGCGCGTGAGGCCCTTGTTGGTGCCCACCCACAGCCTGCCGTTGCCGTCCACGTGCAGCATGAACACGTGGTTGCCCGGCAGGCCTTCGGCCACGGTGTAGTTCTTCCAGGTCTTGCCGTCGAAGCGCCCCAGGCCGCCGCCCCAGGTGCCCACCCACACCACGCCGTCCCGATCCACTTCAATGGCGACGATGTAGTTGGGGTTGTAGGCGACGTTCACGTCCTGCAGGCCCATCTCTTCCTTCTGCTTGGCGTGATGCACCGAAGCCTTGCCCGGGTCGTTCTTGAAGTCGATGCTGTCCTTCACTTTCTCGTAGGGCGCGCCCAGGCCCTTGGCGTGGGTCCAGTTCTGGAACTTGCCGTCCCGGTAGAGGGCCAGCCCCCCTTCCGTGGCGAGCCACATGTCGCCGTTCTTGCCTTCGGCCAGGCCATAGACCCAGTCGTTGGGCAGGCCGCCCTGGGTGTTCTCCACGGTATAGAGATCCCACTTGCTGCGGTCCTTGAGGGCGCCGCCGCGCACCCGGTTCACCCCCGACCAGGTGGCGATCCAGATGTCGCCGTTCCTGGCCTCGACCACGTCGTAGACGAAGGCGTCGCCCAGCCCCTCGGGGATGTTGTAGGTTTCCCACTTGCCGTTCTTCTCGTCCAGCACCGACATGCCGCCGCCATAGGTGCCGACGGTCAGGCGCCCCTGGATGCGGCCCACGTAGAACACGCCGTTGGACAGCAGGCCGCTCGTCACGTCGAACAGCTTGTAGGAGTCGTCGCGGGTGTCGTAGCGCACCACGCCCCCCGAGGTGCCGACCCATACCACCGGGCCGTCCATGTAGATGGACTTGACGTTCTTGTTGCCGACGCGGAAGTGGGTGAAGCGCCGCGTCGGGTCCACCGTCACCTTGCCCTCGCGCGCCTGCTGCGCCGGCGGCTCGCCCTGGGCGGCGGTCGGCACCAGCCCGCCGACGCCCGCCGCGGCGTGGACCCCAGGCGCCGCTGCGGCGGCATCCGCCGCCCCCTGGCGCTTGCCGATGGAATAGGCGCCGGCCACCGCCGCCGCCACGCCGATGAGGGCGATCGCTACTGCCTTGTGATTCAGTTTCATGCTCGTTCTCCGTTCAGCGCTTGCCGATGCGCGCCACGCCGCGCTTGGTGCCCACCCACACGTCGCCGCCGGGCGCCACCGCCAGGGCATAGACGTGGCTGTCGAGCAGCCCCTCGGTGCGCGTGAAGTGCTGCCAGCTCTTGCCGTCATAGCGCGTCACGCCGTTGTCGGTGCCGAACCAGAAGGCGCCGTCGGCGTCCTGGGCGACGGCATAGACGATGTTGCCCGACATGCCTTCCCGGGTGGTGTAGTTGGTCCACTTCCTGCCGTCGAAGCGCGACACGCCGCCGCCCCAGGTGCCGGCCCACACGGCGCCGTCCTTGGCCACCAGGGTGGCGAACACGTAGTTGGGGTTATAGGTGGGGGCGCCGTGCTCCAGGGTGGTGAGGTCGTGGCGCTGGCGCGTGCCCAGGCCGGTGTTGCTGCTGGCCGGCAGCTGGGCCGTGTTGGGGCCGCCCAGGCCGTCCTTGTGGGTCCAGGACTGCCAGCGCTTGCCGTCGAACATGGATATGCCCCCTTCGGTGCCGAACCAGATCCGGCCCTGCTTGTCCACGTCGAGGCCATAGACCCACTCGTTGATCAGCTCCTTGACGTAGGTCTTGAACTTGCCGGTCTTGACGTTGTAGTGATTCACGCCGGCCCATGTGCCGATCCACAAGTTGCCGTCCTTGTCGTTGGCGAAGGCGTAGATCCAGTAGTCGGCCAGGCCGTGCATGGGGAAGTAGGTCTTCCACTTGCCGTCCTTGTAGCGCGAGGCGCCGCCGGCGTTGGTGCCGAACCACTTGTAGCCCTCGCTGTCGATGCCGATGGCGAACACGTACTCGTTGGCCAGGCCATCCTTGCGCGTGAAGGTGTTGCGGCGCTGGCCGGTCTTGAGATCGATCTCGTTCACGCCGGCGGAAGTGCCGATCCACAGGGTGTTTGTGCTCTTCTCGATGGTCAGGGCGCGCACATAGACGTTGGTGCCGACCTCGAAGGTTTCCACCACCTTGTAGGGCGCCTCGCCGGCCCAGGCACCGCCCAGCAGCAGGCACGCCGCAGCTGCGGCGGCGATTCGTTTGCTCGTGCTAATCACCTAAAAGTCCTCAGGTAGCTGATCACATCCATCATGTCCCGCTCGCTCAGGATGCCGAGGAAGGCGGGCATGGCGTTCTTGCCGGTGCGCAGGGTCTGCAGGAGCTGCTGGTCCGGCTGCATCAGCCGCTCGCCCCGGGCGAAGGCCGGGGCGCCGGGCATGACGGGGATGCCCCGCACGCCGTGGCAGCCGGCGCAATGGGTGTTGTAGAGGCGCGCGCCGTTGCCGAGGTCGGCATGGGCGGCGACCGCGCCCAGGGCGAGGGCGGCGAGCAGCGCCGCCCGCAGTCCGGTGCCGGTCCGGCCGGCGAATGTCTGCTGTGGCGTCATGGAGAATCAGCTCGAGGATTTCTTGCGTTTCTCGGTTTTGCGAATGCCCCGAAGCTCGCGCGCCGTGGCGGCCAGCTGCTCGGCGCGCTTGGCGTCGGGAGCCAGGCCGTACTTGCCGTCGCGGTAGGCGGCGGCCAGGGTATCGATGGCGGGAAGATACTTGTTGTCGGCGGCGCGGTTGATCCACGCGAGCGCCGCCTCGCTGGCGCGCTCGGCGTCGGTGAGGCCCAGTCCGCCGCCGATGTAGGCCTGCGCCAGGGCGTTGATGGCCAGGGCATGACCCTGCTCCGCCGCCTTGGTGATCCAGGCGCGCGCCTCGGCCGGATCGCGCTTCACGCCCTGGCCCGAGGCATACATGGTGCCCAGCCCGTACTGTCCGTCGGCATTGCCCTGGGCCGCCGACTTGCGGAAATAGTCGATGGCCTCTTCGTCGAGCTCGGCCTTGTCCAGGATGTCGGCATACATCGCCTGGGCGCCGGCGTGGCCGGCATCCGCCGCGCGCTTGAGCAGCGGCATGGCGGCGGTCACCTCGCCGCGCGCGTACAGCTTGGCACCCTTGGTGTAGTCGTCGTCCTCGGCCTGGGCCGCCGTCAGCCAGCCGGCCAGCGCCAGCGCGGCCATGCCTGCGCGCCACGCCCAGCGCCGCGCGCCCGTCCTGTGTTCCATAGAGCGATCACCTCGGTTACTGGGGTACAGCGGCACGCTCGGCCCTCTCCCCCAACCCCTCTCCCGCTTCGCGGGCGAGGGGAGCCTGGTTACTAAGGCTTCGCTCCCGATGTGCCCTCGCCCATCAGCCCGAAGCCCGACAGTTCCTCGATCTTGCGGTACAGGCTGGACAGGCCGATGCCCAGCTTCTGGGCCGCCGTGCGCCGATCGCCGTTGGCTTCCTGCAGGGCCTGGGCGATCAGCTCGGCTTCGACTTGCCGCAGCCTTTCCCGCAGCCCTCCTCCAGAAGCAATTTGCGTACCGGTGGCCGAGGCCGTTGCCTGGGGCTTGGTGATTTCCGGCGGCAGGTCCGCCAGGGTGATGCGCCCGCCGTCGGCGAGGATGTGGGCGCGGTTGATGGCGTTCTCCAGTTGGCGCACGTTGCCCGGCCAGGTGTACTCCAGCAGCACTTCGCGCGCCTCCGGGTCCAGCTCCAGGGCGCGGCCGCCGCTGGCCAGGCCCGCCAGCAGGTGGTCGATCAGGCCGGCGATGTCCTCGCGCCGCTCGCGCAAGGGCGGAATGTGGATGTGGAACATGCTCAGGCGGAAGTAGAGATCCTCGCGGAACTTGCCCTCCTCCACCATCTTGTGCAGGTCGCGGTTGGTGGCGGCGATGATGCGCGTGTCCACCCGGCGCGCCTGCTCCGAGCCCAGGGGCCGCACCTCCTTGTCCTCGATCACGTGCAGCAGCTTGGTCTGCATGTGCAGGGGCAGCTCGCCGATCTCGTCGAGGAACAGGGTGCCCCGGTCGGCCTGCAGGAACAGGCCCTTGCGCAGGCGGTCGGCGCCGGTGAAGGCGCCCTTGGTGTGGCCGAAGAATTCGCTCTCCAGCAGATGCTCGGGAATGGCGCCGCAGTTCACCGGCAGGAAGGGGAAGCTGGCGCGCTGGCTCTGCTCGTGCAGGCGCCGCGCCAGCATGCCCTTGCCGGAGCCGCTTTCCCCGGTAATGAGAACGGTGCTGTCGGTGCCCGCCACCTTGGACACCAGCCTGTCCACTTCCACCATGGCGGGGGAGGTGCAGCGGTACATGCCGTCCCGGTTGCCCGCCACCATGGTCTTGAGGGCGCGGTTCTCGGCCTTGAGACCGCGCATGGCGTCGATCTGCTCCAGCCGGTGCAGCAGCTCCTCGTTGCGCACCGGCTTGACGATGTAGTCGGTGGCGCCGGCGCGCAGGGCCTCCACCGCCGTTTCCACCGAGGCGAAGGCGGTCACCATGATGAACTGGGCGTCGCCGCCGCCGGCCTTGTAGGCGCGCACCAGGTCGACGCCGTTGCCGTCGGGCATCTTGATGTCGCACAGGGCCAGATCCACGTCACCGCGCGCCAGCTTGGCCTGGGCCTCGGCGCAGTTCTCCGCGCCCTCCACCGAGTAGCCGGCCTTGCGCACGGCGGACATGAGGATTTGACGAACCGCCGGTTCGTCGTCGATTACCAGAACGTGCATTCGCGCTCCCTAGAGCCTGTTATGACTCGCCGCCGGCAGGCAGAACGATGGTGATGGTGCTGCCGGTTCCCGGCTCGGATTGTATGTCGATGGTGCCGCCATGGGCGTCCACCAGCGACTTGCAGATGGCCATGCCGAGGCCCGTGCCTTTGCCCGCGGGCTTGGTGGTGAAGTATTCCTCGAACACGCGCTTGCGCGTCGCCTCGTCCATGCCGCAGCCGTTGTCGGTGACCGCCAGCATCACGCCGCCGGCAGGGGTGCGGCGCGTCGTCACCTTGATGGCGGGCTTGCGCCCCTCGACGCCCTCGCAGGCGTCGGCAGAGTTGAACAGCAGGTTCATCAGCACCTGGGTGAGGTGGTCCGCCACTCCCATCACCGCCGGCACCTGGTCGTCCAGGTCGGTCTTCAGCTCGATGGCGCGGAAGCGGCGGTCGTAGGTCACGAAGGTGCAGGTGCTGCGCACCAGACCGTTCAGGTCCACCAGTTGCCGCTCCTGGTTGCGGCTGCCGGAGAATTCCGACAACTGGCGCGTGATCTGGGCCACGCGCCGCACCTGCTCCCACAGCAGCTCCGGCTGGCAGGGACAGTTGGGCGGGCCGCCGCGGGCGTCGCGCTCGTCCTTCATGGCCTGCACCAGGCCCATGATGGCCGACAGCGGGTTGTTGAGTTCATGTCCCACGGCGGCCGCCATGGAGCCGACGGCGGCCATCTTTTCCTGGTGGAAGGCCTGCTGGCGCGCCAGATCGATCTGGGCCTCGCGCTGGCGCAGCTGGTGCTGCATGTCGTTGACCGCCTCGATCAGGGCGCCCAGCTCGTCGGTACGGGTGACCGGCATGGGGGGGCCGCGGTAGCCGTTGACCACCTCGATGGCGCGGGCGCGCACCTTGCGGATATCCCAGGCCAGGCGGGTGAAGAAGATGGTCATGGCGCCGCCGGTGATGAGGATGCCCACCAGTCCCATCATGAGATACTGGATGGTGACCGTGTCGTAGCTGGCGCGGTATTCGGCCAGCAGCTTCTCGCGCCGCTCCTGGGTGCGGGCGGTGATGATGTCCAGATCCACCACCAGGTTGTGGAAGGCGCCGCGCAGCTCGGCCAGGGTGGCGCGGCTGGGGTTGCTGTTCAGCTCCGCCATGAGGCGGTCGAAGTTGCGGTCGTTGTCGCGCAGGTTGGGAAACGCCTCGGCCAGTCCCTGCAGCCCCGACTGCACCGCCTCCACGTCCAGGGTGATCATCTGCCGCGCCATGTTGAGGTCGGCCGAATGGTAGTTCTCGTTCACGCCCAGGATGGCATGGGCCACGGACATGTTGAGCTGGATCAGCTGCTCGCCCTGCTGGTGCACCCGATGCAGCTCGGACACCAGGCGCGGCATCTTCTCCCGCTCCAGCATGATCACCACGCCCACGCCGATCATGTACAGGGCGAGTGCCGCCAGGGCGATGATGCCCTTGGCGCGCAGGGACAGCCGCACAGCGGACGGCGTCACGGCTTCCGGCTCCCGTTCGCGAGCCGGGCGGCCGGTCTCGGTCTGCTGATTTGTGAAGACTATGCTCATAGCTCCGTTTGCGTCATGGCCAATGCATTCTCGGCCACGCAATCCCGTTTCTTCTTGATCTATGTCAGGACCAAAACAACTTGGCCTGGCCTAATGGGCCCAATGGGGCCGCCAAGGGCCCGATACTTGCTTCGCGCGGCGCGTGGATGGAGAGCCTCTTGTCGACCCTCGGGCGACA
>JBMOQT010000089.1:0-12529 GCA_049320945.1 Pseudomonadota bacterium | reverse complement strand
GTCCTGGATACCCGCCGCGAGGTGCTGGAAGCCACGACCGAGCTCGCCCTGACACGCGTCGAGCTGGAACAGGCGGCAGGCTGGAGCGCACGGCAATGAGACGCGCAGTGAAGCCTTCCGACCATTCGACCTGCCTGCACCCTCTCGAACAACCAAGCAGCGAAAGATCATTCATGACGAACGCATTCAATTTGCATCGAGCCGGCCTTTTCGCCCTCGGCTTGTCGGCCCTGATCCTTGCGGGCTGCGGCAAAAGCGAGCCGCCGCAGGCCACTGCCTACCAGAGCGCCGCTGGCAAAGCGGAAGACAAGCACGGGGCAAAGGATGCGCCCGCGCACGAAGGCGAGGACAAGCACGAGGAGAAGCACGACGGCGCCGATCAGCTCAAGCTCAAGCCCGAAGAGATCCAGGCTGCCGGCATCAAGGTCGAAGCCCTCGCCGAGCAGGAGGTGAGCGAGCAGGTGACGGTGACTGCCACCATTCGCCCCAACCAGGACCGCATCACCCACGTGGCGCCGCGCGTGCCCGGCCGCATCGTCAAGGTCAACGCCAATCTGGGCGATCAGGTGAAGGCCGGACAGACACTGGCCGTACTCGACAGTCTCGAAGTGGGTGAAGCGCATTCGGTCTATCTCCAGGCAGTGACCCAGCACGCGGTGGCGAAGGCGGATTTCGAACGTGCCGAGAAGCTGCATGGCGATCAGATCATCGCCCAGAAGGACCACCTACGCGCCCATGCGGAGTACGAGAAGTCGAAGGCGGCGCTCGCGGCTGCCGGAGACCGCCTGCGCATGCTGGGCGTGAATCCTGCACCTGCCGCTGACGGCAAGGCCGTGTCCACCTTTCCTCTCACGACGCCGTTTGGCGGGACCGTCATCGAGAAGCACGCCATCCTCGGTGAGCTGGCCCAGCCGGACAAGCAGCTCTTCACCGTGGCCGACCTCTCGAAACTTTGGATTGAGGCCAACCTGTTCGAGAAGGATCTCGGCCGCGTGAAGGTCGGAGCGGATGCAGCGGTCACCGTCGCCGCCTACCCCGACGAAGCCTTCCGCGGCAAGCTCACCTATATCGCCGCCGTCGTGGACAAGGAGACGCGCACCGTGCAGGCCCGGGTGGAAGTCGCCAATCCGGACGGGCGGCTCAAGCCCGAGATGTTCGCCACGGCGGCGATTGCCACAAATGGCACGCGCGGCAAGGAGGCCAAGGTCAAGGCCCTGGTTCTGCCGGAGGAGGCAGTGGTCCTGATGCAAGGCCAGCCCACGGTCTTCATCGAGGAGCACGGCGGCTTCGAGCCGCGCGCCGTCGAACTGGGCGAGAAGCTGCGCGGCCGCGTCGTAGTGAAGAATGGGCTTGCGGCGGGCGACAAGGTGGTGACCGCCGGCACCTACGCCCTCAAGGCGCGCGTCATGAAATCGCAGCTCGGCGAAGGCCACGCGCACTGAGGGGATCGACATGCTCAATCACATCGTCGATCTCTCGCTACGCTACAAGCTGCTGGTCCTGCTGGGCTTCGCGCTCGTCATCTTCTTCGGCGCCCGCGCCTGGCTTACGGTGCCGGTGGACGCCTTCCCGGATGTCACCCCGAACCAGGTGAACGTCTATACGGAATCGCCAGGGCTTGCCGCCGAGGACGTGGAGAAGCTGCTCACAGCGCCCATCGAGACCGCTATGGCGGGCCTGCCGGGTGTGGAACAGATCCGCTCCGTATCCCTGTTCGGCCTGTCCTACGTCGGCGTCTATTTCAAGGACGACGTGGACATCTACTTCGCCCGGCGCCTGGTGGGCGAGAAGCTGCAGGAGGCGAAGGAACGCCTGCCTCAGGGCTACGGCGAACCGAGCCTCGGCCCGAACAGTTCGGGGCTGGGCCAGGTCTTCTGGTACACGGTCGAATCGGCCGACAAGAAGCTCTCGGCCATGGACCTGCGCACTCTGCACGACTGGAGCGTGCGCCTCATGCTGCGCACGGCGCCGGGGGTGGACGACGTCACCACCTGGGGCGGCCAGGAAAAGCAGTACCAGGTGCTGATCCATCCGCAGAAGCTCATCAAGTACGGCCTCTCCTTCAAGGCCGTGATGGAGGCGCTCGCCGCCAACAACCGGCAGGTGGGCGGGCAGTACGTGAACCTCGGCCAGGAGCAGTACCTCGTTCGCGGCCTGGGCCTGGTGGCCAACACCACCGACATCGGCAACATCGTCGTCGCCGAGCGCGAGGGCGTGCCCATCCACGTGCATGAGGTGGCCGAGGTGAAGGAAGGCCCGGCGCTGCGCTTCGGCGCGGTGACCCGGGACGGCAAGGAAGTGGCACTGGGCATCGCGCTCGCCCGCATCAACGAGAACGCCAAGAACGTGGTGGATGCGGTGAAGCAGAAGCTCGATTTGGCGCGGCAGGCGCTGCCGGCCGGCGTTTCCATCAACCCGGCCTACGACCGCACCGAGATCGTGGAGAAGGCCCTCAAGACCGCCGAGAGCGCCCTAGTGGAAGGTTCCATCCTGGTGGCGATCGTGCTCTTCCTGTTCCTGGGCGAGATCCGATCGGCGGTCGTGGTGATCGTCACGCTGCCGCTGGCCATGCTGATCGCCTTCCTGCTCATGCAGTATTTCGGCCTGTCGGCCAACCTCATGTCGCTCGCGGGACTCGCCATCGGCATCGGCATGATAGTAGACGGCGCCGTGGTGATGGTGGAGAACGGCTTTCGCCTCCTCTCCCACCAGGCAGGCAGGACGGTGAACCGTACCCATGTCGTCCTGGAGGCCGCGCGCGAGGTGATCAACCCCATCGCCTTCGCCATCCTGATCATCATCGTCGTCTTCCTGCCGCTTTTCTCGCTCACCGGCCTGGAAGGCAAGCTCTTTAAGCCCATGGCGCTCACCATCACCTTCGCCATGGCGGGCTCGCTGATCCTCACCCTCACCCTCGTGCCGGTGCTCTCGGCCCTGATCCTGAAGTCAAAGGAGGAGAAGGACACCTTCCTCGTGCGCTGGGTCAAGAGCGCCTATCTGCCGCTGCTCGACCGGGCGCTGGAGAACAAGAAGAAGTTGATCGGCGCGGCGCTGCTGCTGCTCATCGCGGCGCTCGCCACCTTTCCCTTCCTCGGCAGGGAGTTCATGCCCACGCTGCAGGAAGGCGCCATCATGTTCCGCGTCACCGGCATCCCGTCGACCTCGCTGGAGGAGTCGGTGCGGGTGTCGCAGCGGATGGATGCCGTGCTGAAGCAGCAGTTCCCCCAGACCAAGTCGGTCCTGGCCACCATCGGGCGCGCCGAGAAGGGCGAGACCACGGATGCCAACTACATGGAAGTGCTGGTGGATGTGAAGCCTCAGGACGAATGGCCGGAGAGGATCTCCATGCCGGAACTCTCCGACCGGATGAAGGAGGCCCTGGAGCAGGCCTTGCCCACGGTGGTGCTGGGCAATACCCAGCCCATCCAGATGCGCGTGGAGGAATTGATCTCCGGCGTGCGCGCCACGCTGGCGCTCAAGCTCTACGGGCCCGACCTCGCCACCCTCGACCGCCTGGCCGGGCAAATCAAGCCGGTGCTGGGCGGCGTGCCCGGCGTCGCCGACCTCTCGCTGGAGGCCAACAAGGGCAAGCCGCAACTGGTGGTCAAGGTGAACCGTGAAGAGGCGGCGCGCTTCGGCATCAACGCCGACGAGATCCTGGAAGTGGTGCAGGCCGGAATCGGCGGCAAGGCGGTGAGTACCTTGATCGACGGCGTGCGCCGCTTCGACATCCAGGTGCGCCTCGACGAAGCTTTCCGCAACACGCCGCAAGCGATCGGCGATATCCCGCTGCGCACCCAGACCGGGGCGCTGGTGCCGCTCTCGCGCGTGGCCACGGTGGAGACGGACGAAGGCTACACCTTCGTGCGTCGCGAGCAGCTCTCCCGCTACGCCGTGCTGCAGATGGACGTGAAGGGGCGCGACGTGGATGGCTTCGTCAAGGAGGCCGACGCCAGGATCCGCAGCCAGGTGAAGCTGCCCGAAGGCTACTGGATCGAGTGGGGTGGCGCCTTCGAGAACCAGCAGCGCGCCATGGCGCGCCTCGCCCTCATCGTGCCGCTGACCATCGGCCTCATCTTCGTGCTGCTCTATACCGCCTTCAACTCCCTCACCCACGCCACGCTGATCATCGCCAACGTCCCCTTCGCCGTCATCGGCGGGGTCTTCGGGCTGGCGCTGACCGGCCAGTACGTGTCGGTGCCGTCGGCCATCGGCTTCATCGCCGTGTTCGGCGTGGCGATGTTGAACGGCATCGTGCTGGTCTCCTTCCTCAATGACCAGCGCAGTCAGGGCCTGTCGATCCGCGAGGCGGTGCGCCGGGGTGCGGCGCTGCGCCTGCGGCCGGTGCTGATGACCGCTTCGGTGGCGATCCTCGGCCTCATCCCGATGCTGCTCTCCCAGGGCGTCGGCGCAGAGACCCAGCGACCCCTGGCTACGGTGGTCGTGGGGGGGCTCTTCACATCCACGGCGTTGACGCTGTTGCTGCTCCCGCTCATGTACGAGTGGGTGGAGACGCGGCGGGAACGCCGCGTGCAATCGACTTGATCCCAACGGGGGAAGAAATGATGAAAACACTATCGACGATGGCAGCCTGCGCGGCGGTTCTGGTGCTGTCCGCTTGCGGTGCGCATGTCCATGGCCTCCTGCCGGAAGAAAGCGATCCGGCGCTCGGCGTCGGCTGGTTCTCGCACGAAGGCCCGGAACCGCCGGAAATGGTCATCGAGTTCGAGGGCAAGCGCTTCGA
Organism: Pseudomonadota bacterium; assembly: GCA_049320945.1. Taxonomy (GTDB): domain Bacteria; phylum Pseudomonadota; class Gammaproteobacteria; order Burkholderiales; family Rhodocyclaceae; genus DYIB01. Next base: position 7,785 of record JBMOQT010000089.1, on the reverse strand, counting down.
GGCGCGCGGCTTTGCCATCGAAAAGACCCAGAACATGAAAGAACTGCGGCGCAGGTACGGGACCAACCGCAGGCATTGGGACCGGATTTTCTCGGGCCAAGATACCGACCACCTCACCCGTTCGGCGGAGGCCGACCTGCGTGCCGCCGACGGCGCGCAGATGCGGTGCGCGGTGGCGTGGCGCGGCGCTCTGACTCCGGCAGGAACGTGCTTCACCGCCGATGGAACGCGTCTTCCCGTTCGTTTCGAGTAGGCCCGCATCGAGCGGGAAGGAGATTGGTATGAAGGAGATCAAGGCATTCATCCGGCAACACCGTGTCGCCGACGTGCTCCAGGCCCTGCGCGACTCCGGCCTCTGCGACCTGGGCACCGCGGGCACCGGCTGCCACAACCTCACCGTGTCCCAGGTGCAGCGGCCGCTCGCAAGCGCGGACCCGTCGCAGCAGCACTACTCCATGGAGCTCGCTGAGCCCGTCATCGCTGAGTACAAGCTGGAACTGGTGTGCGCCGACGACTCCGCCGACGTACTGGCGGATGTCATCGCCAAAGCGGCGCACACTGGCCAGCCCGAAGCGGGATGGATCTTCGTGAGCGATGTTCAGCGTGCGGTCGAAATCCGTTGAGGAGGTCCAATGAAAGCCGCAATGAGACTCTTGGCAATGTTCGCCGCAGTGCCCGCGCTGGTGGCCTGCACGCAGACATCGCTGCTCAAGCCGGTATCGGGCAACTCGGCATCCGCCACCGTCGAGAGCCTTCCCGTCTTGTTCGGGACGGCACACATCAGCGTCTCCATCGACGGCAAGACGTATGTCGGCGATGCCGGCGAACTGGAAAGGGATGAAACCGGGAAGCAAGCGCGCCGCTTTGGCTGGGAACCCGCCCACAAGCACCCGAACATCAAGCAGGAGATGAAGTTCCTCTATGGCTCCACCACCCTGACGGCTGCCAACGGCGACACACTGGAATGCGACCACCTCCGACATGGGGACGATTGGCGACTACGCTGCAAGAGGCCAAGCAACGGCGAGGTCGCGTTTCAACGTGTGACGAAGTGATCCCCGTGGACGACGAGCGCGCACTTCTCGATGCCATGGATGCCGGAGACGTGGCTGGCGTGCTGCGTTGCCTGGACCAACGGCTGTCCATTGACTGGCGGAATGCCGAGGGTTGCGGCGCGCTGTTCCTCGCTGCGTATCGTCGGCAATGGTCGATCATCGACGCCCTGTTGGCGCACGGCGCGGATATCGATCTGCCTGACCGCAAGGGATGGACCCCGTTGTTCTGGGCCGCCTTCAACGGCCATGCCGATATCGTGACCTCTCTGGTAGCACGCGGCGCCGACCCCAACCGGAGGACTCTGGACGGCGAATGGCCCTTGTTCTGGGCGGCCTACAAGGGCTACGAGGAAGTCGTACGAGTGCTGATTGCGGGGGGTGCCCGTCTGGATGAGATCGATTCGGACGGGCATGATGCGGGATGGGTTGCGCGCGCCAGGGGTCACACGGCAATTGTAGAGCTTCTGGAAACCTGCTCGTCGTCCGGAGGGCTGGCATCGGGATTGCACTGATTTCCGGGTGGCTCCCGATGGGCAACGGCTACTCATATCAGACGAGTGGCATTAGCGAGTGTGCCCTGCGTGCAGGCAAAAAAGAACCCCGGCCCTCGCGAGAGGAACCGGGGTGTGCTGTCACGTGGTTTCCGAGACTTCCGCCTCTTCAGCTGCTGCTATGTCGCCCTTCGTGAGATCGAGTGCTTCTTCAATCTCCCGCTGGCGCTGCTGGAGCCAGGCCAGCCGCTCGGCCTTGTCGAAAGGCTTAGTGACCTCGACCAGGATGTCGGCCATGCGCTTTTCCGTCCGGGCCAGATGCTCGCGTTCTTCTTCGAGTATCAACTCCATCCGATGCAGCACATTCTCGAGCACCTTAACGAAGCCGATCGGCGATTCCGCCCGGCCAGCCTCATAGTCAATGCTCCCCTTGATCACCAGTGCCTTGCCGAACTCCCTGACCGCAGCCGCTTTCGCGGCCACACGGAAACCGGCAACTTGACCGATGACGCGTTCGCTGCCGTAGCGAACCCCATGCACGGCGTGCAGGAGCGCGTTTCCGGCCTCGGCGCGATCCGAATATCGTTTCCCCTCGACTTCCATGAGGAACCGACTTCCGGACACGTCGCGGCGAACCGCGATGTCGGCCTCAATGGCGGCGATGCGCCCCTTGATCCGCTCGATGCGGGAGGGCAGACTGGCCAACTCCTGTTTGTTGCGCCATTGCTGCTGATCCCACTGGGATTTGAGCAGCGACAGCTTGGCAAGCTCGGTGTCGACGCCGGCCTTTTCCAGCACCAGCGGGTTGCCCGACGCCAAGGCTTTCACCTCGGCATAGGACAGTGCGGCCAGCTCCACATCCTCGGCGCTGCGCATGCCGGTATCCCCTTGCATGACCTGGGCGATGAACCGCGCCTTGGTCTCGAGGGTCTGCCAGATATACGCATCGAACGAGCCTTCGGTGACATAGCGGTAGATCCACACCTGCTCGTTCAGGTTGCCCTGCCGAACGATGCGGCCCTCCCGCTGTTCCACGTCCGCCGGACGCCACGGGGCATCCAGGTGGTGAAGCGCCACCAGCCGAGTCTGCACGTTCGTGCCGACCCCCATCTTGCCGGTGCTACCCAGCAGGACGCGGATACGCCCGTCGCGCACGGCCTTGAAAAGCTCCCCTTTGGCGGAATCGCTCTCGTAGTCGTGAATGAAGGCAATCTCCGCACCCGGCACACCCATCTCGACCAATTTGTGACGCAGGTCTTGATAGACGCTGAAGCGGCCGTCCGACTGGGGCGTGGACAGATCGCAGAACACGATCTGAGTGCCCTTGAAGCCAGCCGACTCTTGCCACACCCCGTACACCTTTTGAGCGCAGAGGTTGACCTTGCTTCCTTCGTAGTCGCAGCCCAGAGGATCGACCAGCCGCATGTCCAACGCAGCCTTGCGGCCGTCATTGGTCACCGCCAGCATGTTGTCCTCGGAGGGCGTGACCTTGCCGTTCCTGACGTCCTCCGCCCGTGCCACGAGGGTCTGGACGTAGGCTTTCAGTTCCGGCGTCGACTTCGCCGTCACCGTTTCCTTGTGGGCTTTCGGCACCGGGAGATTCAGCATCTGCGCCGTGCGTATGTCCGCCACCTCGCCGAACATCGACATCAGTTCGGGAAGATTGACGAACCGCGCAAAGCGGGTCTGCATCCGGTAGCCGCCGCCATCCGGCGCCAATTCCAGCGCCGTCACCGACTCACCGAAATTGCCGGCCCAGGTGTCGAACATCCCCACCTGGAAGGCATCGAGCGTCTTTGGCTGCAAGTACCGCTGCATGACCCACATTTCGGCCATGCTGTTGGCAACCGGCGTGCCGGTGGCGAACACCACCCCTGCCCTGCCGCCATGCCCTTCCATGACATAGCGGGTCTTGACGAACATGTCGAATGCCCGTTCCGAATTGCTGTTGGGCAATCCGGCGACCCGCGTCATCTTGGTGAAGCGCCAGAGATTCTTGAAGAAATGCGCCTCGTCGATAAACAGCCAGTCGATGCCCAGATCCTCGAAGCTCAGGAGATCGTCCTTCTTCGCCTTTCCGGACAGCTTGGCCAGCTTGGCTTCCCACGCCTTCTTCGCACGGGCGAGCTCCTTGACGATGCGGTTGCCGCGGTCCTGCTTCTCGGCACGAATGGCGTCCTCGATGAGGTCGATTTCGTTCTGGACATACTCCTCCATGAACTCGTCGCTCATCTTCAGACGCTCGAACGACGCATGCGTGATGAGCACGCCATCCCAGTCGCCGGTGGCGATCCGGGACATCAGCGCCCTGCGCTTATCGCCCTGCAGATCGTCCTTGCCGGCCATCAGGAGATTGGCACCCGGATACGCCCGCAGGAATTCGGCGGCGAACTGCTCGAGCATGTGGTTGGGGACCACATACATGGGTTTGCCAGCCTTGCCGAGACGGCGAAGTTCCATGCCGGCGCAGATCATGGTCAGGGTCTTTCCGGCCCCGACCACATGGGCAAGCAATGTGTTCCTGCTGCTTGCCACGACACGCCAGATGGCGTCACGCTGGTGCTCGTGCAACCGATACACTTGGGAGAACCCTGGCAGCACCAGGTGCCGGCCGTCATAGCGACGGGGCACGGTGCAGTTCATGGTGTCGTTGTAGAGACGAACCAATCGCTGCGCCCTCACCTCGTCAGCCCACAGCCACTCGACGAACTTCTCCTTGAGTTGCTGCTGCTTCTCCCGCGCGGCGATGGTCTCCACCTGGTTGACCACACGCTTGTCACCATCATCCGGGCTTGGGTCGTAGACCGTCGGCACCGTCTGATTCAACGCCTGCTCAAAGAGGGAAACCGCGTTTGCACGCTGGGTGCCATGGGTCTGCGTTGCTGCCACAGACGTTCGGGTCCGCCAGTCGGGTTCCACATGCCACGCGCCGGCCGTCGCACTGAACGACACCTGGTTTTCACCGCACTCCAGGATTTCGTTCAGGAACGCCTCGTAGTCGCTCGTCGGAATCCAGGTGGATCCGATGCGCGCGCCGATCTCATGGGGTGCCAGGTCGGCCGGGATGACCGCTTCCTGCGCCTTCACGTTGCCGGCAAACCGCTCGCCCGCCACCCTGGCAGCCGTCCGCTTGTGGCGGACGTTGCCGGAGAGATAGGCGTCGGCCGTCTCCCACCTTCCCGTTTCCGGGTCGAGGAATACGGCCCCCATGTCTTCCAGTTCCTGCATGGCATCGCTGCCCGGTTTCCCGAGCAACTCGCCGATCCGGCTCTCGTCGACCCGGCCCTTCTCGACGATCGCGGCGATCAGCGCTTCTTGCGACGACTCGCACCGCTCGACGCGCATGAACACCCCGACCGTCCGCCGATTGAAGATATCGGCCTTCTCGGCGCTCTGAGTTTCTTCGTCCCACCGTTCCAGCGACATCAGCAGTGGCAAATCCGGATCGCCCCTGAAGGCTTGCCGGTTCGCCTTGGCATGGATGAATCCGTGCCTGGCGAGGAAGGCGTCATAGGCGACGTTGAGCGCCACCCGATAGGTGCCCAGCAGAGCATCGTCCTCGGTGTCGGCCTGGGCCTTGATGAGTTTGCGCGCAGCTTCACGGATTTCGACCAGGCCGGCGATGCGCTCCAGCGTCTTCTGCGGCGCCTTGTAGAGCACTGCTTCCGAGCCGCTGATCTCGTACACCTTGCCGTCGATCACCCGGAAGCCCGGGCGGTGCTGCTCGGTGAGCGTGAGCTTCACGACGTGGCCGCGTTCGACATCTTCCTCGCGGGACGTGTAGATGCCCTCCGGCAGCCAGCCGGTCCGTTCGCGTAAAGCCTCGGGCAGATCGCCGTCGAACAGGCAACCCGTGGACTTGCCGTAGCCGTTGTCGCACAGCCGCAGCTTGCCGATCACCCACTGGGGGTTCTCCGCAAAGTGTTGGTTTGCGAACAAGGTATGTCCGCCCCACGAGTACGGTTGCCCGTAGATCGGAGAGGACGAAGGGATCGCCACCGATTCCATCCACCGGCGCACGGCTGTCTTGCCGGCCAGAGGCTTCTGGAGGATCACGATGTCGGTCGTGACTTCGGTGTTGGCGATCTTCTTGAACGCCGTGTTCGGCAGCCTGACGGCGGCCACCAGATCGGCTTTCGCGCCCAGGTACCGGCGCACGCGATCGTCGTGCTTGTCCAACGTCCCGGAGGACGTGATGAACGCCACGAGCCCGCCTGGGCGCACCAGATCCAAGGTCTTCGCGAAGAAATAGTCGTGGATCAGGAAGCTCTGGTAGGGCACGTTGCGCAGCTCGGCCACCTGGTAGTTGCCGAACGGCACGTTGCCGATCGCGAGATCGAAGTACTCGGCCGGCAGCCGGGCGCTCTCGAATCCGCCCTGCATGACCTCGACACCGAAGGCGCCGTAAAGCGCCCCCAGCACGCGGGCCGACAGATCGTCGAGTTCGATCGCCGTGACGCGCGAGTTCCTGGCGACCTCCTCCGGCATGGCACCCAGGAAGTACCCGACACCAGCCGCCGGCTCCAGGATGCGACCGCCCTTGAAGCCGAGCCGCTGCACCATCGCCCACATGGCCTCGATGACTTCCAGCGAGGTGTAATGGGCGTTCGGCGTGCTGGCTTCGGCCGATTTGTGTTCGGCCGCCGTCAGCAGCCCTTTGAGGCGCTCGGCACGGGCGCCCCAAGAGCGATCCCTTTGATCCAGGTTGAACACTTGCGGCAGACCACCCCAGCCGGTGTATCGATTGAGGATGGCTCGCTCATCGACAGTCGGATGCCGGTGCTCGGCCTCCAACCTGCGCAGGAGCTCGACAGCGGCAAGATTCGCTTCGAACTTCGTCACGTCACCGGCAAGGCCGGCGAAAACGGACTCATCGAGGCGCGGCCAAACGCTCTTGGCGGCGATCGCCGCCCTTCTTTCGGGGAAGGGGATGACCTCCGCTTCCCGCCGCTCGCCGGCGACCCCGAGAACTTCGATCGGGTCTTCGTCGGGCGCGAAGCCGGGCAGCCACATGACTGCCTCGGCGAGTGCTTTGAGTTTCATGTTGTCTCCGGAAACAAAAAGCCCCCGGAGACACTTCGCCCCTCGCGGGACGAAAGCATCCCGCAGGGGCTGTTGGTGAAAGTCATCGCGGCGTCCCGCGATGACCGGTTGAACGCTGCTTGTTTCGGGTCGCCAGCTACGACCGTTCGTCCTATCGGTTACCCGACCGGAAGAATTCGGCTTTCCGCAGCCGACGCATGGAATCGGCTCGGGAAAGCCCCGCGCGAACGCGGGGCGGTGAGACGGCTACCGGGACTCAACGCCACGACGGCAGAACGCCGAGGATGGAGTTGGGACGACGGTTCTTGATGGCCTTGGCCGCCTTATGGGCTTGCTCAATGGTCTCGAACTCAGTGCGAGGCGCATTGGAGCCCCGCTCCAGAATCAAGCCATTGATGCCGAGAGGTCGGTCGTCGGCACTGCCGCCGAAGGCGGGGTCACCGGTTCCGGAGAACTCGATGACGCCCATCCTTCTGGGCAGACGTTGCCCCCACCGCGCCTTCGTCTGCCCGACGTAGGCGGGGTTTTCCAGGCTGAGGGCCGTCATGAGGACTGCCCCTTTGCCTTGGCGATGACGGCGCGTACCTCTTCGAGGAACAATCCGCCCTCGTGGCCGCCTTCGCCCGCCAACACCGCCTCGCATGCTTCGAGCATCGCCAGCAGATCAGCTGCGGCGGCGGGGAGAGCGGCATCGCCGCATCCCTGCACAGCAGGCGGAATGGACGCGGTTTCCGCGCCCTCAGCAGTCGTCCGGCGGCCCGCCATCGCGACCTGCTCCGACGGCTCGATCAATTTGGCTTGCAACGCCGAATTGACGAGCGCATCGAAGCCGATTGCGCCTTTTAGGTATGACTGAAGCGCCACGCCCCCTTCGTAGCAGGACGATTCGACCGGCACATCCGAACGAATGATATTGCCTCTGTCATCCTGCACGAGAACGACGCGAAGCGCGTTCACCGTCGACCAGTCCTCGTCGAACACAGTCCCGTCGTCCTCGACCGCCTTGCGGGCGATCGCGGCGAGAGTCTCGTCGGACAGATCGGTTTCCGCCGACACCTCGATGGTGGCGTACGCCGACAGATCCTGGCCGAGCGTGATGATGAGTTTCTTCATGAACGATCTCCTTCCGGGAAAAATACCCATCGGGAGCCGCCCCAGCGGGACGGTGATCCCGGTGGGGAATCCGCCGTGCGGCG
>JBMOQT010000088.1:0-12548 GCA_049320945.1 Pseudomonadota bacterium | reverse complement strand
GGACTACCAGATCCAGGCCGAGCGCCCCGCCTGGTGCACCGTGCTGGAGAAGCTGGCCCCGGCGGGCGACGCCAGCGCCATGGACGCGTGGCTTGCGCACCACAAGCCCCTGGCGGCGCGCCTGCGGCGCATGATCGAGGCCCTCCGGCCCCAGGGCCTGCAGCGCCTGCGCCGGCAGGAGGACGGCGACGACCTGGACCTGGACGCGGCGGTGCGCGCCGCCGTGGATCTGCGCCTGGGCACCCTGCCCGATGCGCGCATCGGCGTGCGCCACCGGCGCCGGCAGCGGGACGTGGCGCTGCTGCTGCTGCTCGACCTCTCCCGGTCCGCCAACGAGCGCGCCGGCGGCGGCGAGCACACGGTGCTCGAACTGTCCCAGCAGGCCGCTCTGCTGCTGGCCGACGCCCTGGCCCGGCTGGGCGACCCCTTCGCGGTGCACGGCTTCTGCTCCGACGGACGCGACGACGTGTCCTACTATCGCCTGAAGGACTTCGCCGAGCCCTTCGCGTGCGCCGCCAAGGCGCGCCTGGCCGGCCTGCGCGGCGCGCTGTCCACGCGCATGGGCGCGGCCCTGCGCCATGCCGGCCACCACCTGGCGCGCCGTCCCCAGCGCCGCAAGCTGCTGCTGGTGCTCACCGACGGCGAGCCGGCGGACGTGGACGTGCGCGACCCGCGCTACCTGCGGGCGGACGCCAGGAAGGCGGTGGACGAACTGGCGCGCCGGGGCGTCACCAGCTTCTGCTTCAGCCTGGACGCCCAGGCCGACCGCTACGTATCGGAGATCTTCGGCGAGCGCCGCTACTTCATCCTGGACCACATCCAGCGCCTGCCCCTGAAGCTGCCCCTGCTCTACCTGGGGCTGACACGCTAGAACAATCATCGGAGGAGGGAAACATGCAGGAAGGACGCAAGACACTCACCCGCTACACCATCGAGCAGGAGCACCGCCATCCCCACGCCACCGGCGACTTCTCCGGGCTGCTCAACGCGCTCGCCACGGCCATGAAGATCATCGCCAACCAGGTGAACAAGGGCGCCCTCATCGGCGCCCTGGGCAGTGCCGGCAGCGAGAACGTCCAGGGCGAGGTGCAGAAGAAGCTGGACGTCATCAGCAACGAGGTCATGGTGCGCGAGACCGAGTGGGGCGGGCACCTGGCCGCCATGGCCTCGGAGGAGATGGAGCAGTTCCACCCCATCCCGGGCCAATACCCGCGCGGCAAGTACCTGCTGGTGTTCGACCCCCTGGACGGCTCGGGCAACATCGACCTCAACATCTCGGTGGGCAGCATCTTCTCCATCCTGCGCAGCCCCGATGCCGCGCGCCCGCCGCAACTGGAGGACTTTCTGCAGCCGGGCGCCGAGCAGGTGGCGGCGGGCTTCGCCCTCTACGGCCCGGCCACCATGCTGATCCTTACCACCGGCCACGGGGTGGATGGCTTCACCCTGGACCGGGACATCGGCGCCTTCATCCTCACCCATCCCCGGATGCGCATACCCGAGGACACGCGCGAGTTCGCCATCAACGCCTCCAACTCGCGCTTCTGGGAGCCGCCCGTGAAGCGCTACGTGGAGGAATGCCTGGCGGGCAAGACCGGCCCGCGCGACAAGGACTTCAACATGCGCTGGATCGCTTCCCTGGTGGCCGAAACCTTCCGCATCCTCACCCGCGGCGGCGTGTTCATGTATCCCAGGGACACCAAGGACCCGGACAAGCCGGGGCGGCTGCGCCTGCTCTACGAGGCCAACCCCATCGCCTTCATCGTCGAGCAGGCGGGCGGTGCGGCCAGCACCGGCCGCAGCCGCATCCTGGACGTCAAGCCGGAGGGCCTGCACCAGCGCATCCCGCTGATTTTCGGCTCCAAGAACGAGGTGGAACGCATCGAGCGCTACCACACGGAGCACGACCACGGGCTGGACCAGGAGTTCACCTCGCCCCTGTTCAACGTGCGCTCCCTGTTCTCGGCGCAGTAGGCGCGGCTACAATCACATTCAACACATCCGGGAGGCAAGCATGTCTGCCAAGCATCCGATCATCGCGATCACCGGCTCGTCGGGCGCCGGCACCAGCTCGGTGACCAGGACCTTCGAGCACATCTTCCGGCGCGAAGGCGTCAAGGCGGCCATCGTCGAGGGGGACTCCTTCCACAAGTACGACCGCCGGCAGATGAAGGAGAAGATGGCCGAGGCCGCCCGCGCCGGCAACGAGCACTTCAGCCACTTCGGCCCGGAGGCCAACCTGTTCGAAGAGCTGGAGGCGCTGTTCAAGGAGTACGGCGTCAGCGGCCGCGGCCGGACGCGCAAATACCTGCACAACGAGGAGGAGGCCGCCCCCTACGGCCAGCCCGCCGGCACCTTCACCTCCTGGGAGGACATTGAAGGCGGCACCGATCTGCTGTTCTACGAAGGCCTGCACGGCGCCATCAGGACCGACAAGGTGGACGTGGCGCGCCACGTGGATCTGCGCATCGGCGTGGTGCCGGTGATCAACCTGGAATGGATCCAGAAGCTGCACCGGGACAAGACCGCGCGCGGCTACAGCACGGAAGCGGTGACGGAAACCATCCTGCGGCGCATGCCCGACTACGTGCACTACATCTGCCCCCAGTTCGCCGAAACCCACATCAACTTCCAGCGCGTGCCCATGGTGGACACTTCCAATCCCTTCATCGCCCGCTGGATTCCCACCGCCGACGAGTCCATGGTGGTGATCCGCTTCGCCAACCCGCGCGGCATCGATTTTCCCTACCTGCTGTCGATGCTGCACGACTCCTTCATGTCCCGCCCCAACACCATCGTGGTGCCGGGCGGCAAGATGGAACTGGCCATGCAGCTCATCTTCACACCCATGATCCTGCGCCTGGTGGAGCAGGGCAGGAAGCTGCGCTCGGTCTGAACGCCGGCGCCCTTGCGGGGGCGCCTCCAGTCTGGTCAATCCGCCCGGTTTGGACGATAATTCAATGTTTTCGCCGGGCCCCCACCCGTCGAGGTCACACGCCGATGTCTACGTTTAGCGATTTCGAACCCCCTGTGTTCAACAACCTCACCAGCGCCATCCGCGCCCTGGCGATGGACGCGGTGCAGAAGGCCGGTTCCGGCCACCCGGGCATGCCCATGGGCATGGCGGAGATCGCCGAAGTCCTGTGGAACCACCACCTGCGCCACAACCCCGCCAACCCTAAATGGCCGAACCGCGACCGCTTCGTCCTGTCCAACGGCCATGGTTCGATGCTGCTCTATGCGCTGCTGCACCTGACCGGCTACGACCTGCCGATGGCGGAGATCCAGCGCTTCCGGCAGCTGCACTCCAAGACCCCGGGACACCCGGAATACGGCATGACCCCCGGCGTGGAAACCACCACCGGCCCCCTGGGCCAGGGCCTCGCCAATGCTGTCGGCATGGCACTGGCGGAGAAGGTCCTGGCCGCCGAGTTCAACCGCGACGGCCACGACATCGTCGACCACCACACCTACGTGTTCCTGGGCGACGGCTGCCTGATGGAGGGCATCTCCCACGAGGCGTGCTCGCTGGCCGGCACCTGGGGCCTGGGCAAGCTGATCTGCTTCTACGACGACAACGGCATTTCCATCGACGGCCACGTGGAGGGCTGGTTCACCGACGACACGCCCAAGCGCTTCGAGGCCTACGGCTGGCAGGTGATCCCCAACGTGAACGGCCACGACCCCGAGGCCATCCACGCCGCCATCGAGCGGGCCAAGGCGGACCGGGAGCGCCCCACCCTGATCTGCTGCAAGACGGTGATCGGCATGGGCTCGCCGGGCAAGGCCGGCACCCACGACGTGCACGGCGCCGCCCTGGGCGAGGCCGAAGTAGCCGCCACCCGCCCCCACATCGGCTGGAACTTCGGCCCCTTCGAGATTCCCCAGGAGGTCTACGAGGCCTGGGACGCGCGCAAGAAGGGTGCCGCCTGGGAGGCCGAGTGGCAGCGCAAGTTCGAGCACTACGCGCGCCACTACCCGGAACTGGCGGCGGAGTTCAAGCGCCGGGTCATCGACGGCGCATTGCCCGCCGGCTGGAAGGAGCATGTGGCTGGCGTCATCGCCAAGTTCGACCAGAAGGCCGAGACCATCGCCACGCGCAAGGCGTCCCAGAACTGCATCGAGGCCTTCGCCCCCAAGCTGCCCGAGCTGATCGGCGGCTCGGCCGATCTGGCCGGCTCCAACCTGACCCAGTGGTCCGGCTCCAGGGCCGTGAGCCGCGCGAGCGGCGGCAACTACATCTACTTCGGGGTGCGCGAGTTCGGCATGGCGGCCATCGGCAACGGCATCGCCCTGCACGGCGGCCACATTCCCTACACCGCCACCTTCCTCATGTTCTCCGAGTACGCGCGCAACGCCCTGCGCATGGCGGCGCTGATGAAGCAGCGCCAGGTGTTCGTGTTCACCCACGACTCCATCGGCCTGGGCGAGGACGGCCCGACCCACCAGCCAGTGGAGCAGGCGGCCACCCTGCGGCTCATGCCCAACATGCACGTGTGGCGCCCCTGCGACACGGTGGAATCCGCCGTGGCCTGGGCCAGCGCCATCGAGCGCAAGGGCGGCCCCAGCAGCCTGCTGTTCAGCCGCCAGAACCTGCCCTTCCAGAAGCGCAGCGCCGAACAGATCGCGGCCATCGCCCGCGGCGGCTACGTGCTGGCGGAGGCCACCGGCGGCTCGCCCCGGGCCGTGATCATCGCCACCGGCTCGGAAGTGGCCCTGGCCATGGGGGCGCACAAGGTCCTGGCGGACGAAGGCATTCCCGTGCGCGTGGTGTCCATGCCGTGCACCAACGTGTTCGACCGGCAGGACGCCGGCTACCGGGACGCCGTCCTGCCCAAGGGACTGCCGCGGGTGGCCGTTGAGGCCGGCGTGAGCGACTTCTGGCGCAAGTACGTGGGCCTGGAAGGCGCGGTAATCGGCATCGACACCTTCGGCGAGTCGGCCCCGGCCGGCGAGTTGTTCAAGTACTTCGGCCTCACCGTGGACAACGTGGTCAAGGCGGTGAAGGCACTAATCTAGGTTTCGTGTCTTTTCTGGGAGCAAGAAGCATGACGATCAAGATAGGCATCAACGGATTCGGACGCATCGGACGCATGGTGTTCCGGGCGGCGGTGAAGGATTTCCCGGACATCGAGGTCGTCGCCATCAACGACCTGCTCGAGCCGGACTACCTGGCCTACATGCTCAAGTACGACTCGGTGCATGGCCGCTTCAAGGGCGACATCGCCGTGGACGGCAACACCCTGATCGTCAATGGCAAGAAGATCCGCCTCACCGCCATCAAGGACCCGGCCGAGCTGCGCTGGGACGAGGTGGGCGCCGACATCGTGGTCGAATCCACCGGCCTGTTCCTCACCAAGGAGACCGCCGGCAAGCACCTGGCCGCCGGCGCCAGGAAGGTGATCATGTCGGCTCCCTCCAAGGACGACACCCCCATGTTCGTGTACGGCGTGAACCACACCAGCTACGCCGGCCAGAGCATCATCTCCAACGCCTCGTGCACCACCAACTGCCTGGCCCCCGTGGCCAAGGTGCTGAACGACACCTGGGGCATCAAGCGCGGCCTGATGACCACGGTGCATGCGGCCACCGCCACCCAGAAGACCGTGGACGGCCCCTCCAACAAGGACTGGCGCGGCGGCCGCGGCATCCTGGAGAACATCATCCCGTCGTCCACCGGCGCCGCCAAGGCCGTGGGCGTGGTGATCCCCGAGCTGAACAAGAAGCTCACCGGCATGTCCTTCCGCGTGCCGACCTCGGACGTGTCGGTGGTGGACCTGACCGTGGAACTGAAGAAGGAAGCCACCTACGAGGACATCTGCAAGGCCATGAAGGCGGCGGCAGAGGGTCCCATGAAGGGCGTGCTGGGCTACACGGAAGACAAGGTGGTGGCCACCGACTTCCGCGGCGAAGCCTGCACCTCGGTGTTCGACGCCGAAGCCGGCATCCAGCTGGACCCCACCTTCGTCAAGGTCATCGCCTGGTACGACAACGAGTGGGGCTACTCCAGCAAGGTGCTGGAGATGGCGCGCGTCATTTCCCGGTAGTTCGGTGAGGGGTGAGGCGTGAGGAGTGAGGAGTAGCTCCCCGCGCCATCCACCCCTCTCTCCTCACTCCTCACGCCTCACTCAAGAAAATGCCCATCCTGCGCATGACCGACCTCCCCATCGCCGGCAAGCGAGTGTTCATCCGCGCCGACTTCAACGTGCCGATGAACGACGCCGGCGAGATCACCGAAGACACCCGCATCCGCGCCGCCCTGCCGGGCATCCGCCATGCCGTGCAGGCGGGCGCCCGCGTCATGGTCACCTCGCACCTGGGCCGCCCCACCGAGGGCGAGCTGAAGCCCGAGGATTCCCTGGCCCCCGTCGCCAGGCGCCTGTCGGAGCTCCTGGGCCAGCCGGTGCGCCTGATCCAGAACTGGGTGGACGGCGGCTTCGACGTGGCCCCGGGGGAAGTGGTGCTGCTGGAGAACTGCCGCGTCAACAAGGGCGAGAAGAAGAACAGCGATGAACTGGCCCGGAAGATGGCGCGGCTGTGCGACGTGTTCGTCATGGACGCCTTCGGCACGGCCCACCGGGCCGAGGCCACCACCCACGGCATCGCCAAGTACGCGCCGGTCGCCTGCGCCGGCCCGCTGCTGGCAGCCGAGCTGGACGCTTTGGGCCGCGCGCTGGCCGATCCCAAGCGGCCCCTGGTGGCCATCGTCGCCGGCTCCAAGGTATCCACCAAACTCACGGTGCTGAAGAACCTGTCGGAGAAAGTGGACCAGCTGGTGGTGGGCGGCGGCATCGCCAACACCTTCCTGCTGGCCCAGGGCCGGAAGATCGGCAAGTCCCTGGCGGAAGCGGACCTGGTGACCGAGGCCAAGGCGGTGATCGACTCCGTGGCCCGGCGCGGCGGCAATGTGCCCCTGCCCACGGACGTGGTGTGCGCCAAGGAGTTTTCCGCCGGCGCCACCGCCACCCTCAAATCCGTGGACCAGGTGGCCGACGACGACATGATTCTCGACATCGGCCCGGACAGCGCCCGGGCCCTGGCCGGCATGCTCAAGCGGGCCGGCACCATCGTGTGGAACGGTCCCGTGGGCGTGTTCGAGTTCGACCAGTTCGGGCGCGGCACCGAGACCGTGGCGCGCGCCATCGCCGAATCGCCGGCCTTCTCCATCGCCGGCGGCGGCGACACCCTGGCGGCCATCGCCAAGTACGGCATCGAGGAGAGAATCGGCTACATCTCCACGGGCGGCGGGGCCTTCCTGGAATTCCTGGAAGGCAAGAAGCTGCCTGCGGTGGAGATCCTGGAGCAGAGAAGCCGCAGCGCATGACCCAACGCAGCACCAAGATCGTTGCCACCCTCGGCCCCGCCACCTCGGAGGCCGGCGTCCTGACCCGCATGATCGCCGCCGGCGTCGACGTGGTGCGGCTCAATTTCTCCCATGGCACGCCCGCCGACCATCGCCAGAGGGTCGAGCTGATGCGCGACTGCGCCCGCCGCCTGGGACGCACCGTCGGCGTCATGGTGGACCTGCAGGGCCCGAAGATCCGCATCGGCAAGTTCCAGAAGGGCAGGATAGACCTGCGTGCCGGCCAGAGCTTCATCCTCGACACCCAGTGCCCCCAGGGCAGCGAGGAGCGGGTCGGTCTCGACTACCCGGAGCTGATCGAGGACGTGAAGGCCGGCGACGTGCTGCTGCTGGACGACGGCCGCGTGGTGCTGGACGTGGAGCGGGTGGAAACCAGCGAGATCCACACGCGCGTGCGCCAGGGCGGCGACCTGTCCAACAACAAGGGCATCAACCGCCAGGGCGGGGGGCTCTCGGCACCGGCTCTGACGCCCAAGGACATGGACGACATCAAGGTCGCCGCCGAGATCAACGCCGACTACGTGGCCGTATCCTTCCCCAAGAGCGGCGGCGACATGCGCATGGCGCGGGAGCTGCTCAAGGCCGCGGGCTCGGATGCCCTGCTCATTGCCAAGATCGAGCGCGCCGAGGCCATCCCCGCCCTGGAGGACATCATGCACGCCGCCGACGCCATCATGGTGGCGCGCGGCGACCTGGCCGTGGAGGTGGGCGACGCAGCGGTGCCGGCGCTGCAAAAGCGCATGATCCGCCTGGCGCGGGAGCACAACAAGCTCACCATCACCGCCACCCAGATGATGGAGTCCATGATCAACAACCCGGTGCCCACCCGCGCCGAGGTGTCGGACGTGGCCAACGCCGTGCTGGACGGCACCGACGCGGTGATGCTGTCGGCCGAGACCGCCTCCGGGCGCTATCCGGTGGAGACCGTGGAGGCCATGGCGCGCATCTGCCTGGAGGCGGAGAAGTCGGCCGAGGTGTCCCTGGACCGCCACTTCCTGGACCGGGTATTCACCCGCATCGACCAGTCCATTGCCATGGCGGCGCTGTTCACCGCCTACCACCTGAAGGTGAAGGCCATCGCGGCGCTCACCCAGTCGGGCTCCACGGCCCTGTGGATGTCGCGCCTCAACAGCGGCGTGCCCATCTACGCCCTCACGCCGGAGATCCGCACCCGCTTCAAGGTGAGCCTGTTCCGCGACGTCTATCCGCTGCTCATGCCCCAGACCCATACCGACCGGGACACGCTGCTGCGCGATGCCGAGCACACCCTGATCGAGGCCGGCGCGGTGGAGCCGGGCGACCTGATCGTGTTCACCATCGGCGAGCCCATCGGCACGCCGGGAGGCACCAACACCATGAAGATCGTCCGTGTCGGCAACCACGGCGGCAGCGCACCGTAATTCCGTCCACCTTAGGAGACTAACCATGCCCCTCGTATCCATGCGTCAGTTGCTGGACCACGCCGCCGAGCACGGCTACGGCCTGCCGGCGTTCAACGTGAACAACATGGAGCAGGTCTGGGCCATCATGGAGGCGGCCCAGGAAGTCAATGCACCCGTCATCATGCAGGCCTCCGCCGGGGCACGCAAGTACGCCGGCGAAGCCTTCCTGCGCCATCAGATCCTGGCGGCGCTGGAAACCTACCCGGACATCCCGGTGGTCATGCACCAGGACCACGGCCAGTCGCCGGCGGTGTGCCTGGCGGCGATCCGCTCCGGCTTCACCTCGGTGATGATGGACGGCTCCCTGGAGGAGGACGGCAAGACCCCCTCGTCCTACGAATACAACGTGGCGGTGACCAAGAAGGTGGTCGACATGGCCCATGCCATCGGCGTGACGGTGGAGGCCGAGCTGGGCTGCCTGGGATCCCTGGAGACCATGAAGGGCGACAAGGAGGACGGCCACGGCGCCGAAGGCACCATGACCAAGGAAATGCTGCTGACCGATCCGGACCAGGCCGCCGACTTCGTCCGGGAAACCCAGTGCGATGCGCTGGCCATCGCCATCGGCACCTCCCACGGTGCCTACAAGTTCTCGCGCAAGCCCACCGGCGACATCCTGGCCATCGGCCGCATCAAGGAGATCCATGCGCGCATCCCCAACACCCACCTGGTGATGCACGGCTCCTCCTCGGTGCCCCAGGAGCTGCTGGAAGAGATCCGCAAGTACGGCGGCGACATGAAGGAGACCTACGGCGTGCCCGTGGAGGAAATCCAGGAAGGCATCAAGCACGGGGTGCGCAAGATCAACATCGACACCGACATCCGGCTGGCTATGACCGCCGCCATCCGCAAGTTCCTGGCGACCAACCCGTCCAAGTTCGACCCGCGCGAATACCTGAAGCCTGCGCGCGAGGCCGCCAAGCTGATCTGCAAGGCCCGCTACGAGGCCTTCGGCTGCGCCGGCCAGGCGGCCAGGATCAAGCCCATCCACCTGGACAAGATGGCCGAGCGCTACCGCAAGGGCGAGCTGAACCAGATCGTGAAGTAATCGACAAAGACTGCCCCGGGGTCGCCTGCCGGCGGCCCCTTTTTCCGGCATCCCGGGGGATCGGTATAATCGGCTGCTAAAACCCCTGCCCCCGCCATGGAACGCCAATCCAAGACCTTCGCCCGCGTCCGCAACTTCTTCGTGTTCGGCCTCGACTCGGTCGAATACCTGGGTCTGCTGGTGATCGGTTTCGCCACCAGCTTCGCCATGTACCAGGAGGTGATGGTCATGGTGGCCGCGGCGCGGGTGACCCTGGCGGACCTGCTGCTGATGTTCCTGTACCTGGAGGTGCTGGCCATGATCGGCCAGTACTTCAAGTCCGGGCAGCTGCCGGTGCGCTTCCCGCTATACATCGCCATGGTGGCCCTGGCCCGCTACCTGATCCTGGACGTCAAGGAAATCACCGAATGGCGCATGCTGGCGGTGGCCAGTGCCATCTTCCTGCTGACCCTGGCGGTGCTGATCATCCGCTATGGCCATGTGAAGTACCCCTACCGCGAGGACGAGGAGAAGCCCGTCTCCAAGCCCTACGTGCGTGAATAGGACCTCCCGAAATGACCCAGCCCCTGTTCGAATCCTCTCTCACCAGCCTGAAACTCCTGGGCCGCGGCAAGGTGCGCGACATCTACGCGGTGGACGAGAGCCACATGCTGATCGTCACCACCGACCGGCTGTCCGCCTTCGACGTGGTCTTGCCCGACCCCATTCCCGACAAGGGCCGGGTGCTGACGGAAGTATCCAATTTCTGGTTCCGCCGGCTGGCCGGCATCGTGCCCAACCATCTCACGGGCATCGATCCCGAAGCGGTGGTCTCGGGCGAGGCGGAGCGCGCCCAGGTGCGCGGGCGCGCCATCGTCGTGAAGCGCCTCAAGCCCCTGCCCATCGAGGCGGTGGTGCGCGGCTACCTCATCGGCTCCGGCTGGAAGGATTACCAGAAGACCGGCGCCGTATGCGGCATCGCCCTGCCGCCCGGGCTCAAGCTCGCCCAGAAACTGCCCGAGCCCCTGTTCACGCCGGCCACCAAGGCCGAGATGGGCGCCCACGACGAGAACATCTCTTTCCAGCAGGTGGAGCAGCTGGTGGGCGCCGCCCGCGCCGCCCAGGTGCGCGACGTGGCCCTGCGCCTGTACCGGGAGGCGGCCGGCTACGCGCGCGGGCGCGGCATCCTCATCGCCGACACCAAGTTCGAGTTCGGCACCGACCAGGCCGGCACCCTCCATCTCATCGACGAAGCCCTGACGCCCGATTCCTCCCGCTTCTGGCCGGCAGACCAGTACCGGGAAGGCATCAGCCCCCCCAGCTTCGACAAGCAGTTCGTGCGCGATTACCTGGAAACCCTGGACTGGGACAAGAAGGCGCCGGGGCCGCGCCTGCCCGTCGACATCATCGAGAAGACCAGCGCCAAGTACCGGGAAGCCCTGGCGCGCCTGACCGGCTGATTTCCCCGTCCGGGCGCGAAACGCCCAGGCAGGGTGGGCGTCTAACAGGCACAACACCCACCGGAAAGGAGGAGATCATGTTGGACAGCCAGTTCGACCACCTGACGCGCCACTTCGCCCTTTCCCCGCCGGTCCACGTGCCCGCCCTGTGCCCGTTCCAGTGGCTGGGCAAGGGCTGGCAGGACCTGCGCAGCGCCCCCCTGGCCAGCCTGGGCTACGGCCTGGTGGTCACCGCCCTGTGGGCCCTGGCCCTGGTGCCGGGCCTGGACCGTCCTTACCTGTTCACCGCCGCCCTGTCCGGCTTCCTGCTGGTGGCGCCCCTGCTGGCCGTGGGCCTCTACGAGCTAAGCCGGCGCCGCGCCGCCGGGGAACCGGTGCGCCTGCGCGATGCCTTCCTGGGCTGGCGGCGCAACACCGGCTCCCTGATGGAATTCGGCCTGGTGCTGGCCATCGTGCTCATCGCCTGGGAGCGGCTGTCGGCCATCCTGTTCGCCCTGCTCTACGGCGGCACCGTGCCCGATCTGCAGGAATTCCTGCGCGAGGTATTCCTGTCCGGACGCTATCCCCTGCTGGTGTCGGTCTATGTGCTGACGGGCGGCCTGCTGGCCGCCCTGGTGTTCGCCCTGAGCGTGGTTTCGGTGCCTCTGCTCATGGAGCGGAACATGGACATCGCCACCGCCATGATGAACAGCCTGCGCGCCGTGGCCGCCAATCCCCCGGCCATGCTGCTGTGGGCCGCGCTGATCGTGGCTTTGACGGGGATCGGTGTCGCCACGGGCCTGGTCGGCATGATCGTGATCATGCCCCTGCTGGGCCATGCCAGCTGGCATGCCTACAAGGACCTGATGCCCTAGAACGAGGCGCGGGGGAAAAAGGGGGCGGCACGGCCGCCCTTTTTTTTTCGGCGGCCGTTTCAGGCAAAATTCACGTTTCCCATCGAGTAGCCGAGACCATGAACCCCTTGCTTGATTTTTCCGGACTGCCCCGGTTCGACGCCATCCGGCCCGAGCAC
This sequence comes from Pseudomonadota bacterium, assembly GCA_049320945.1. GTDB lineage: Bacteria > Pseudomonadota > Gammaproteobacteria > Burkholderiales > Rhodocyclaceae > DYIB01. The sequence continues at coordinate 247 of JBMOQT010000088.1, read as the reverse complement.
GTGGCACCGGCGGTAAATGAGCTGATCGCCGACAACCGCGCCCTGATCGAGCGCCTGGTGTCCGATCCCGCGCCCCCCACCTGGGACAACTTCGTGGCCCCCCTCACCGACGCCGGCGAGCGCCTGTCCCGGGCCTGGGGCATCGTCGGCCACCTGCACTCGGTGCTGGATGTGCCCGAGTGGCGCGAGGCCTACAACGCCAGCCTGCCGGAGGTGACCCGCTACTACGCGGACCTGGGCCAGAACC
>JBMOQT010000087.1:10322-12643 GCA_049320945.1 Pseudomonadota bacterium | reverse complement strand
TGTTCAGGGCGGCCAGCACCGGAGGGTCGCGCTGGTACAGGTCCGGGTGGAAGCGCGCGACGCCGTCCTCGCCCGCTTCCGCGGTGAAATAGAGCACCAGCACCGGCACCGGGCGCTTGACCCGCAGCACGCGGGTTGCGCCCGTGGCGATGGCCTGGTCCAGGGCCTCCTCGTTCCATTGTTCGGGATCGAGCAGAAGCAGGGCGAGCTGGCGCGGTTCCTCGACGCGGATGCAACCGGAGCTGAAGGCACGCTCGGGCCGCCGGAACAGCTCCTTGGCGGGCGTGTCGTGCAGATATACCGTGTACGGATTGGGGAACACGAACTTCAGCTGGCCCAAAGGGTTGTCCGCCCCCGGAGCCCGCACCAGAAGGTAAGGGAAGCCGCCCGAGCGGTAGCGGCCCCAGTCTATGGTCGCCGGGTCGATGCTGCGGCCCTCGTTGTCCACCACCGTCATGTCGTTCTTCTCCAGAAAGCCCGGGTCCCTGATCACTTTCGGCAGCACGTCCTCCCGCAGGATGGTGGGCGGCACCACCCAGCGGGGGTTGAGCTCGATGTAGCGCAGGGTCGCCCGGAACACCGGCGTCCTGCGGTAGGGCCGCCCCACCACCACGCGGGAGGCCCAGGCCACGCGCCCGTCCAGTTGCAGGCTGGCGGAGAAGCCGGCGATATCCACCAGCAGGAAGTCGCCGGTGAGATCCTGGGCCACCCAGCGTATGCGTTCCAGATTCACCCTGATCTGGGCGATGCGCTCGGCCACGCCCACGTTGAGCGCGGCCAGGGTGCGCCGGCCCACGGCGCCGTCGGCCTCCAACCCATGGCGTGCCTGGAACAGCTGCACCGCCGCGGCCAGGCCCTCGTCGAACAGGGCCGGGTCGGAGGCGGGCGCCGAGGCGAGATCGCCGCTCGCCGCCAGGCGCTGGCGCAGCGCCACCACGCGCGCGCCGCGCGCACCCGGCTTGAGGGTCGGCCCCGGAGGCAGTGCCGGCCAGCCGCCCCGGGCTTCAAGGGCCCGGTAACGGGCGAGGGCTTGCCGGAGATTGCGGTAGGCGGGCAGTTGCGGCCCATAGGCGGAAACGGCCCGCGCCAGGTCGTCGCTGGACACCAGCGCCTCCACGGCGGCGACCGGATCGACCCGGTCCAGGCTGCGCTTGAAGTCCCAGCCGGCGTACAGCTCCCGGGGGTTGGCCTTGCCGAAGCGCAGGGTGTAGACGAGCCGCACCAGGGTATCGGTGAGCAGCAGCTCCTGGTCCGCGGCGGCTGCCGATCCCCAGGAGCGCCGCGCCAGGCTTTGTTTGAGCGCGGCCGCGTGGTAGTCCGCCGGGTCCAGCCCATGGCTGTAGCTGTCTTCCACCAGGGCGAGCAGGGCCTGGCGCCTGGCCTTGTCGCCCCAGGCGCGGCGGAAGTCGCGCCGCTCGTAGAATTCGGCAATGAGCGCCCCGGCGGCGATGGGCGCGCCCTCCACACGCAGCTGGGCGCCCTCGCGCAGGCGCTCGATGCGCAGGCGCATGGCCTCCTCGAAGCTGTCGCCGAACAGGGCGGCCGCCGCCGGCGGCGCTGACGTCCAGCACAGGGCGCACAGCAGCAGGGCCGCGATGCGCCCCATCGGGGCGAAGTCGCCGCCGGAACGGCCGCTTGTAATACCATACAGCGCTTGTCCCAACTGTCGGAGCGTTTGTACCATGACGTTCGATTCCACCGATGCGCGGCGGCGGCGCCGGCGCACCCTGCTCAAAGGTTTCGCCCTGGCGCCCCTGTGGCCGGCCTGGCCCGCCGCCGCCCGGGCGGCGCAGGAGCGCACACTGTCCTTCTACCACACCCATACCGACGAGCGCCTGCGCATCGCGTACTTCGCCGGTGGCGCCTACGTGCCCGATGCGCTGCGCCGCATCGATTATCTGCTGCGCGACTTCCGCACCGGCGCGGTACACGAGATTGACCGCCGCCTGCTGGATTCGCTCCATCTGCTGTGCGCGGCCTGCGGCGGCGGCACCCTGGAGGTCATTTCCGGCTACCGTTCCGCGGAAACCAACAGGATGCTGCTCGACGGCGGCGGCGTGGCCAGGAAAAGCCTGCACATGAACGGCCAGGCCGTCGATGTGCGCATCAGCGGCTTCGACACGGCCCGGCTGCGGGATGCGGCCCTGGCCCTGGGCGCCGGCGGCGTGGGCTACTACCCGGCTTCCGACTTCGTGCATCTCGACACGGGGCGGGTGCGCAGCTGGACCTACGGCTGACACAACACGCCGCGCAGCGGCTTGTTGCGTTGTAGGCTAACCTGCCCAGCAGGTTAAGGCCGCGTCAGCGGCCGGCCGGAAACA
>JBMOQT010000087.1:0-10222 GCA_049320945.1 Pseudomonadota bacterium | reverse complement strand
GCATCTCGACACGGGGCGGGTGCGCAGCTGGACCTACGGCTGACACAACACGCCGCGCAGCGGCTTGTTGCGTTGTAGGCTAACCTGCCCAGCAGGTTAAGGCCGCGTCAGCGGCCGGCCGGAAACACAACACGCCGCGCAGCGGCTTGTTGCGTTGTAGGCTAACCTGCCCAGCAGGTTAAGGCCGCGTCAGCGGCCGGCCGGAAACAAAAAGGCCGGGAATGTGTCCCGGCCTTTTTGAATCTTGGCACCACAGTTGGAACCGCTTTCAACGCAAAGATCGCAAAGACGCAAAGGCCGCAAAGAACGATCGACAGCCTTACGTTTTGGGTGTCGGCCATCCTTCAGGATTTTCCTTTGCGCCCTTTGCGTTGCTTCGCGTCCTCTGCGTTAAGTGCGGTTTTCCGGTCGAATGCAATTCGAAGCGGTGCTCAGAACTTCCAGCCCACGCCGATCAGGCCGATCGTGTTGCGCGGCTCGATCCTGGTCTCCGGCGTCAGGTTCTTGTCCTCGAATTCCACCTGTTGCCACTCGGCAAAGGCGTAGGTGTTCTTGTCGAACATGTGTCGCACGCCGAGACCGAAACCGACGCCGTCGAGCTTCTGGTTCGAACTTGTCGACGTGCCATTCAAGGTGCCGGTGCCCACAAACTTGGCACGGTTCCATGCCAGCTTGGCGTAGACCAGGGTGGGCGCGGCCAGCTTCCAGCCCGCTTCCACGCCGATCCCCCAGTGGTCCTTCTGCTCAAGCCTGACCGATCCGCTCAGGCCGGGGTCGCTGAGCGTGAGTTCTCCGGCATCCTTGCCGGCAGGATTCCAGAACGCTCCGGCTCCGATCACCGCGTTACCCGCGTCCCAGCGCCAGCCTGCTCCCAGAGAGCCGAGCAACTCCGTGTCACCGGCCTTCACAGTCGCGGTGGTCGGCGGGTCACTGACGGTCACCTCGGTGGTGGCAGCCCTGGGGCCGATTCCCGCCTCGGCATAGCCGCCGGCCCACTGGGCGTGGGCAGCGGCAGAGGCGCCGAGTCCGATGGCGACGATCATTGCAACTTTCCTAAGCTTCATCATCATTTCCTCTTGCAGTTGAGACAAGACATGTCAAGCAGCTGGTTTTCACTTTGCTGACGGCATCATGCTAACGACAATACCAATGGGATGGCAAGGTGATAACAGCTATTGTGGCGGACCCGCGCTGATATTGTGGCATTCTTGCAACAGACCACCTCGGCGGGCGGGTGAGCACGGTGGTCGCCCACGCCCGTGTTCGACCGTTAAGAAAAGAAGAAGCGGCGGGCGACCGCTTCCCGAAAGCCGCCCTTTAGGACCGGTTCCCCAGGGAAGGAAACCGGCCCAGCCCAGGCGGGGAGGAGACGTTCAGGGCGCCGGCCGCCATTGCCCCTGGGCCGGCGCGGCATGCTCCTTGGATGCGCCGGCAATGTCCGGCGAGCATTCGTCGGCCATTGCCGACAGGTAGTTCAGTATCAGGGCGGCGTGGTTCATGCCGATGTGGCGGAAGGTGAAGCCGGTCCTGAAGCTTGCCGGCGAATCTTCGGCCTGGCTGTAGACCGGATCCACCATCGCGAACACTTCCGTATCTCCACCCTGGTGGGGTACCCGGAACAGCACCGTGTAAACCACTCCCAGCCTGACCGGCTCGCTGGTCTGCAGTGCCAGGCCCTCGTTCGAAATGTCGACGATGCGCGCCGGGCCCACCGCCATGCCGTCCATGCGCATCAGTCTTGCCTCCTGGCCGACGATGATGCGCCGGTAGCTGCGGTTGTTGCACGATAACATTCAACAATCCCCCCGATACTCCACTGAACGTTGCCTGCCGCAGTATGCAAGGAGGATCGATCCGTGGCTATCGGAGCAGGATTAATCTGTCTATAGGAAAAGGAGACCCCTTCTCGGAACTTTCCTACAGGAGTGCTCAGCGCCGCTGCGTCGTCTCCCGTTTCTGCTCCCGGGCTATGAGCTTGCTCAACTCGGTCATTTCCTCGGACAGCAAAGTGAGGTAGTCGTCCATGGTGACGATGCCGGCGAGCTGGCCGAGCGCGTCCACCACCGGCATGCGGCGGATGCCGTGCTCGCGCATGTAGCGCAGGGTGTCATATACGCCATCGGTGGTGCTCACCGTCGATACCTCGCTCGCCAGCATCTCGCCCAGCTTGACGCTCTCGGGCGCCACCTGCTTGGCGACCACTTCGATGACGATGTCCCGGTCGGTGACGACGCCGACGGGCCGGCGGGGTCCGTCGACGGAATCGACCACCACCAGGCAGCCGACGTGATACTGGCGCATCAACTGGGCCGCTTCCAATGCGGTGGTGTCCCGGTCGGCGATGACCACTTCGCGATTGCAGAATTCTCCGATGGGCATGGTGCTCTCTCCTGAATGGGCGGCCGGGCCGCCTACGATGTTGTTTCCGTGGCCGGCGGCGCTCTCCGGGCGTCCTTGGGGCTGTCGGCCGATCCCTGCCCGGCGTCCGGGGATGCCCGCGGCATCGCCTGGGCTTTCCCCGACAGCGCCGTGGCCAGGAGCGCCAGCAGGACGGCCAGCACGATCGCCAGCGCAATCCAGATCCAGTGGCCGCGCGCGGAACTGTGCCGTGGGTCGCGCATGACGCTAGCGCCGTGCCACCAGCCAGCCCAGCAGCGCGCCGACGGCGGCGGCGATGCCCATGGCCGCCCAGGGATGCTGGTGGGCCATGGTGTCCGTCGCCTTGGCGGCGGCGCGGGTGCGCTCGACCGTGGCTTCCCGGATGCGGGCCAGTTCCTGCCTGGCCTCGCCCAGTTGCTGGGTCAGGCGTGCCCTGGCACCGGCGACCTTCTCGGACCCTTCCTGGCCGGCGGCCTGGATCAAGTGCTCGGTTTCGGAAATCACGCTCTTGAGATTGGCTTCCAGCCGGTGGGCGCTGTCGCTCAGTTCGTGTGCCATGACGATCTCCTTTCTTCAATGGCCGCCATCGGCGGCGCTGGTTGCGAATATGACTCCTATGACTCCTGCCCGTGGGCGATGGTGCAGTCGGTGGTGAGCATGAGGCCGGCGATGGAGGCGGCGTTCTGCAGGGCCAGGCGGGTCACTTTGAGGGGATCGATGATCCCCAGCGCCATGAGGTCGCCATAGGCGTCGCCGGCGGCGTCGTAGCCATAGGCGCCGGCGCCCGCCGCCACGCGGCCGATCACCTCCGCCGGGTCCTGGCCGCCGTTGGTGACGATCTGGCGCAAGGGCGCCTCCAGGGCACGCAGCACCGTGTGTATGCCGCCGTCCTCGGCCAGGCCGGCACCGTGCAGGACCGAGACCGCGGCGCGGGCACGCATCAGCGCCACTCCGCCGCCGGGGACGATGCCTTCTTCCACCGCCGCGCGCGCCGCATGCAGCGCGTCCTCGACCCGTCCTTTCTTCTCCTTCAGCTCGAGCTCGCTGTGGGCGCCTATCCTGAGCTGGGCAACCCCGCCGGCAAGGCGGGCGGCACGCTCCGCCAGCCTGTCCCGCTCGTAGCCCGGCGCGGTCTTTTCCATCATGGCGCGCACCTGCCTGAGGCGTTCGGCGACCGCCGCGGCATCGCCGCCGCCGCCGATGATGACGGTCTGGTCCCGCCCGATCTCGACGCGGTCCGCCTGGCCGAGCTGATCCAGGCGCGCCTGATCGAGAGCGAGCCCCAGTTCGTCCGAGACGAGCGTCGCGCCGGTGATGACGGCCATGTCCGCTAGCCACGCCCGGCGCTGCTCGCCGAAGGAGGGCGCCTTCACGGCGCAGGATCTGAGCGTGCCCTGCAGGTTATTGACCACCAGCGCGGCCAGCGCGTCGCCTTCCACGTCGTCGGCGACCACCAGTAGCGGGCGGCCGGTCTGCGCCACCTGTTCCAGCAACGGCAGCAGCGGCATCAGGGCGGACGCTTTCTGCTCGCACAGCAGGATGAAGGGGCGGTCCAGCTCGCTCGCCAGCTTCTCGGGGTTGGTGATGAAATAGGGCGAGAGATAGCCCCGGTCGAATTGCATGCCCTGGACAAACTCCAGCTTGTCCTCGAGCCCGGTGCCGTCTTCCACCGTGACGGCGCCGTCCCTGCCCACCTGCGTCATGGCAGCGGCGACCAGCTCGCCGATGGCCCGGTCGTTGTTGGCGGAAATGCTGGCCACATAGGCGATTTCCTCCCTGCCGGCGCAGGGACGGGCCAACGCCTTGAGGGCCGCCATCGCCGCGGCCACCGCCTGGTCGATGCCGCGCTTCACGCCCATGGCGTCCAGTCCCGCCGTCACGTACTTCACGCCCTCGTTGACCATGGCCTGGGCGAGCACCGTGGCCGTGGTGGTGCCGTCGCCCACGGCCTCCGAGGTGCGCTTGGCCACTTCCCGGGTGAGGGCGGCGCCGATGTTCTCGAAGGGATCGGCGAGCTCGATTTCCCGGGCCACCAGCACGCCGGAATTGGCGATGACGGGCGCGCCGGCGCCGCGCTCGAGGGCCACGAAACGCCCCCTGGGCCCAAGGGTCACCCGCACCGCGTCGGCGAGCACGTTCATGCCCGAAAGCATCTTTTCCCTCGCTTCCGCGCCCAATCTCAGATCGTTCACCGCGGCCCCTCCCCGGACGCCTGTGCCACTCCTTTGTTTATAGCGCCCGCGGAGACAGCGCGGGGTGCGGAATATCAAATGAACCTTGAAACCGCAGTTGGAACCGCTTTCAATACGCAAAGATCGCAAAGACGCAAAGGCCGCAAAGAACGATCGACAGCCTCACCTTTTGGGTGTCGGCCATCCTTCAGGATTTTCCTTTGCGTCCTTTGCGTTGCTTCGCGGCCTTTGCGTTAAGTGCGGTTTTCAGGATGAATGCGGCGCCGGCGTCGCCGCTTCCTTGACAAACGTCATGCGCTTGCCGGAGTGGCGGGCTATAGTGGAAGTCGCCGTCGCGGGCGGGGCGGGAGAGGCCCCCGGCCGGCGGCGCACCCGGTGGACGAATCCTATGGCCATCATCGGTATCGACTTGGGAACTTCCAACTCGGCCGCGGCGGTGCTGCGGGGTGGGCGGCCGGTGCTCATTCCCAGCGCCGAGGGCGTGAGCCTGGGCGGCAAGGCCTTTCCCAGCTTTGTGGCGGTCACCGCCGACGGTCAGCTGCTGGTGGGCGAGCCGGCGCGGCGCCAGGCGGCGGCGAACCCGGAGGGCACCGCCACCGCATTCAAGCGGCGCATGGGCCAGCGCGAGCGCATCCGGCTGCGGGACCGGGAGTTTTCGCCGGAGCAGCTGTCGGCCTTCCTGTTGCAGAAGATCAAGCGCGACGCCGAGGCCTATCTCGGCGAGCCGGTGAGCAAGGCCGTGGTCACCGTGCCCGCCTATTTCGACGACAACCAGCGCAGCGCCACCAAGGACGCCTGCGCCATCGCCGGCGTGGAGGTGGCGCGGCTGGTGAACGAGCCGACGGCCGCCTCCCTCGCCTACGGCCTGGACCGCCTGGGCGAGGAACTGCGCATCGCCGTCATCGACCTGGGCGGCGGCACCCTGGACGTGACCATAATGGAATTCGGCAAGGGCGTGTTCGAAGTGAAGGCCACCAGCGGCGATACGCACCTGGGCGGCACGGACATGAACCTGGCCATCTTCGAGGCGCTGGCCGAGCGCTTCCGTCAGAGCAGCGGGCTGGACGTGCGCCAGGACCTGAAGGCCAGGGCGCGCCTGCTGGAGGCGGCGGAGATCGCCAAGATCGAGCTGTCTGCGGGCACGACCGCGCACATCAGCCTGCCCTATATCGGCGCCCTCGGCGGCCAGCCGCTGCATCTGGAGATGGAGCTGTCGCGCAGCGAGATGGAGCGCCTGGTGCGCCCGGTGATTGAGCGTTGCCGGGCACCGGTCGAGCAGGCACTGCGCGACGCCGGGCTGCAGCCGAGCCAAGTGGACCGCATCGTGTTCGTGGGCGGGCCGACGCGCATGCCCGCGGTGCGCAGCTTCTTCGAGGATCTGTTCGGGCGCAAGGCCGAGATGGGCGTGGACCCCATGGAATGCGTCGCCGGCGGCGCCGCCATCCAGGCGGGCGTGCTGACGGGGGAGGTGGGTGACATCGTGCTGGTGGACGTCACCCCCCTCACCCTGGGCATCGAGACCCTGGGCGGCGTGGCCACGCCGCTCATTGCCCGCAACACGCCCATCCCCGTGAAGAAGTCGGAGATGTTCACCACCGCGGCCGACATGCAGACCAGCGTCACCGTCCATGTCTTCCAGGGGGAGCGGGCCATGGCCGCCGCCAATGTCAGTCTGGGGGAATTCAATCTGAACGGCCTGCCGCCGGCGCCGCGCGGCATACCCAAGATAGAGGTCACCTTCGACATCGACGCCAGCGGCATCCTCAATGTCACCGCCCGGGATACGGCCACCGGAAAATCCCAGTCGATCCGCATCAGCGGCTCGACGCGCCTGGCCGAGGACGTGAAGCAGCGCATGATCCAGGAGGCGCAGCGCTATGCCGAGGAAGACAGGAAGCGGCGCGCGGAAGCCGAGCAGCTCAACGCGGCCGACGCCCTGTGCTACCAGGCCGAAAAGACGCTGGCGGACTTTGGCGACAAGCTCACCGACGATCTGAGGAACCGCATCGAGGCCGCGCGGCGCGACACCCACGATGCCTTCGTCAAGCGCGACGCCGCGGCCGCGGCCGCGAAGTCGGACGCCCTCAGGAAGGTGCTGCAGGAGGCGGGCGCCGTCATCTACGCCCAGACCCCGGGCGCCGCCTACAAGGAATACCGCTACGGCGGCGAGGCACCCGGTGCGTCCCCGGGCGACAGGGGACCGCAAGGACGCGTCGTGGACGCGGACTACCGGGAAAGCTAATCCCGGGAGGTGACCACCGATCGCCGCTGCCCGACAAGACTACTACGAGGTGCTGGGCGTGCCGCGCGACGCCGACGCCAAGGCCATCAAGGACGCCTTCCGCACGCTCGCCCTCAAGTACCATCCGGACCGCAACAAGGAGCCGGGCGCGGAAGAGCGCTTCAAGCAGATCGCCGAAGCCTACGCCGTGTTGTCCGATCCGAGAAAGCGCGCCGAATACGACAGCGGCGGCTTTGCCGGCGTGGCCGGATTCAGCCCGGAAGACCTGTTCGCCGGCATCGACCTGGACGATCTGTTCGGCGAGCTGGGCCTGGGCGGCGGGCTGTTCGAGCGCTTCTTTCGCCGCGGCCGGGCCGACCTGGGGCGCGGCGAGGACATCGAGATCGCCGTTGCCGTGCCGCTGGCCAAGGTGGCCTTAGGGGGCGACGAACCGGTGCGCTTCAGCCGCCTGGTGGTCTGCCCCGCCTGCCGGGGAAGCGGGGCCCGGGCCGGCACCGCGCCGCGCCCTTGCGACAGCTGCGGCGGCACGGGGCGCAAGACCAAATCGGGTGTGCGCGGCGGCGTCAAGTTCCGGGAAATCGTGACCTGCGCCGAGTGCGGCGGCAACGGCAGTGTCATCGACCATCCCTGCCCGGAATGCCGCGGCCTCGGGCGCGCGGAGCGCATCGAGTCCCTCACGGTACGCATTCCGCCGGGCGTGGAAGAGGGCACCCGGCTGCGCATTCCCGGCCACGGCGCGCCGCCGCCATCCAAGGACGGCGTCCCGGGCGACCTGCTGGTGGCGGTCTATAGCGCCCCCGACCCCCGCTTCGAGCGGGCGGGCGCCGATTTGTGGCGCAGCGAGACCATCGGCCTGTGTGATGCAGTGCTGGGGACGGAACGCCGCGTGCCCACCCTGGACGGGGAGGCGACCGTGACCATCCCGCCCGGCACCCAGCCCGAGGCCGTGCTGCGTTTGCGCGGCAAGGGCCTGCCCCGCTTCGGCCGCGAGGGCCGGGGCGACCTGTTCCTGCGCATCCGGGTCGCGCTTCCCGACAAGCTGTCTTCCGAGCAGCGCAAGCTGTTCGAACGCCTGCGCAAGCTGGGTTGTTGATTCAACCGGGATTCAAGGCCGCGACTGCTGTTCCTGCAGGCGTTCGCGTGACATGACGCGGCCCAGGAGCGTGAGCTCTTCGCCGATGACGTTGAGAACGTCGTCCAGGGTGACGATGCCGACCAGGGCACCGTGTTCGCCGACGAGAGGGACGCGGCGCACGCCCTTGAAGCGCATCAGCTCGGCGGTTTCGTGGATGTCGTCCGTCTCCGCTGCGGTGACCAGGCTGGCGCTCATGATGTCGCCGGCGGTGATGGTGGCGGCATCGAGCTCGCGTGCCATGACTTCGACCACCAGGTCCCGGTCGGTGACAATGCCGACGGGGATGCACTCGCCATTGGGCTTGTCCACCACCACGACGTCACCCACATGGGAACTGCGCATGAGCTGGGCCACTTCCAGGGCCGTTGCATCGCGGCTGCACTGGATCACATGGCGGATGCAGATGTCGGCAAGTCGCATAGATGCCTCCGTTGACCTAAGGAGGGGCGGCTAGCGGCGCCAGAAGACACGCAGCAGCTTCTCCTCCTCGTTGTAATGGAACTCCAGCTCGCCCTGGTAGGCGTGATGGAGCGCCTCGCCGAGGCGGCGGGCCAGGTGGATGCTGGTGGTCGTCACCAGGATGCCGCTGTCCTCCACTTCGGTTGCGATGATGCGCTTCAGGGGATGCTCGGCGCCTTCCCGCTCCGCCTCGTTCTTCACCAGGTGCAGCAGTTCGTCCTTGTGCTGGGTGAAGAAGTCGCCGGAGATATGCACGAATCCGGCCGGGAAATGATCCTCTATGCGCTGGCAGGCGGGGCAGACGTGCTCATGGGCCTGGGACGGGCGTGGCAGCCACTGCCAGCGGCCTTCGTGAAACACGGCGCCGCATTGGGGGCACACGGTCGGTTCGGGGAGCTTGGTGCGCGACTTGTAGGCGTCGTGCTCCTGCTCCTGGATCAGGCGGTCGTGACGGACGGGATGAAAGCCGGTTGCCTTGGAATGCCTTGACATGATGCTTCGCTCGGAGGTTGAAAGGATGGATATGGCACTTTTACTCCGGTTGCGCCTCGCCCGGGTTGACATTTGTCATTGGGGACGCGCGCGCATCTCCTCGGCCTGTTCGGTCCGTATCGCCGCCGCCAGCTCGCCGAGCTCCCGTGCCGCGCTCGTCAGCAGGTCGTCGAGGGTGACGATGCCGGCGAGCACCCCCTCGCGCGTGACCACCGGCAGCCGGCGCACCCCGCGGCGGCGCATCAGGCGCAGCGCATCCACCAGTGTGTCTTCTTCGCGCACCGTGACCGGGTTGGTGTTCATGACCTCGCCCACGGTGATGTTGCGGGCGTCCAGGTCGCAGGCGACGACGGCTACGGTGATGTCCCGGTCGGTGAGCATGCCGATGGGGATGCGCCCGCGATCGGTTTCCTCCACCACGACCAGACAGCCTACATGGCGGTCCCGCATCACCCGGGCCGCCTCCGAAAGCACCATGGGCTTGTAGGCGACCGCCACGTCCTTCCTGCATATTTCCCCTATGCCCATGGGCGCCCCCATCTTGCCGATTCCATGCAGGAACACGATACGCCCTGGGGCGCGGGGGTGATTGATGGAAGTCAAAGACCGGGCGGCAAGCTGCGCCTTTGACATCCGTCACGACGGCTTGCCCCATCCGGCCCTAAGCTGCCACGGAACAGTTCAAGGAGGTCAGTATGCGTACAAGAACGATTTGTCTGGCGCTGGGCACGGTGCTGGCTGCGGCCGGCTGCGCCACCCAACCCACCCAGGAACAGACCGGCATGGTCATCGGCGGCGTTCTGGGCGGCGTGCTGGGCCACCAGGTGGGCAGGGGCAGCGGGCAGACCGCGGCGACCATCATCGGCACCATAGTGGGCGCCGCCGTGGGCGGCGCGGTGGGCCGTTCCATGGACGAAACCGACCGCATGAAGACCGCCGCGACCCTGGAGACCGTGCGCACCGGCGTGCCCTCCACCTGGCGCAACCCGGACACGGGCAACCAATACACGGTCGTGCCCACCCGCACCTACGACACCGCCCAGGGACCGTGCCGCGAATACACGGTGGACGCCGTGGTGGCCGGCAAGAAGGACAAGGTGTACGGCACCGCCTGCCGCCAGCCGGACGGCAGCTGGCGGGTGATGGATTAGGGCCTGTTGACAATCAGCGCATGGGCGCGACGGGGGAAATCCGGGATGCAGCGCAAGGCGCGGCGGCGAAGACAGTGGTTATTCCACGGCGAGCCGCCGCAACGCGGCGATGCGCCCGCTGCGCAGGCGCCCCGCGCCTGCGCGCGTGCGCTTGCCCCTTGGGGCGCGCAAC
>JBMOQT010000086.1:0-12671 GCA_049320945.1 Pseudomonadota bacterium | reverse complement strand
GGCGTTCACTGTCGGGCTGAAGCCCGACCTACCAGCCGCCACCGGCAGCAGCAGGCGGAAGCGAGCGCCGCGCCCGGGTGCCGACAGCACTTCGATGTCGCCGCCGTGGGAGCGCGCCACGCCGCGGGCGATGGCCAGGCCCAGACCCGTGCCCTCGGCGCGCGTGGTGAAGAAGGGTTCGAACAGACGCGCCAGGGTCGCCTCGTCCATGCCGCGGCCGTTGTCGCTGACGTGAAAGACCACACCGTCCTCCTCCAGCGCCGCGCGCAGTTCCACGTGGCCGCCATCGCGGCAGGCATCCAGCGCGTTCTCCAGCAGGTTGGTCAGCGCCCCCACCAGGGCCTTGCGGTTGCCGTTGACGCAGGCTGCCCCCGACTCGTCGCACACGGCGAAGCTCACGCCGCGGTTGCGCGCCAGGGGCTCGAACACCTGTACCAGTTCGGCCACGAGGCTGGCGGCGCCGATGTACTCCACGGCACCCGATTCACCCCGGGCGAATACCAGCATGTCCCGGATCAGGCGCTCCAGATGCTTCAGGCGCTCCACCGCCTTGCCGGCGAGCCGCGCCCGCTCGGCGCTCGCCAGGTCCGTATGCTGCAGATGGGCGGTATAGAGCAGCGCCGCCGCCAAAGGCGTGCGCAGCTGGTGGGCCAGCCCCGCGGCCATCTCGCCCATGGCGGCGAGCCGCTCGTTGCGCGCCGTCCGGGTCTTCATGCGATGGGTTTCGGTGACGTCGTGGATCAGCACGATGCGTCCGCCTGACGAATCGAAGGGAGTGACGCTGGTGCACAGGCGCCTCTCCCCGGCCGTGTCCGCCATGCTCCACTCGCCCGGCGTAGCGGTGGGCGTGAGGCGCGCGCTGGCGAGCGCTTCCCATGCCTGGCCTTCCAGGGGCGCGCCGAGCATGGCCTCCGCCGCCGGATTGGCCTGCTCCACGACACCCTGGCGGTCCAGCACCACGACGCCCGCCGGCAGCGCGTCCAGCAGCAGGCCGAGGCGCTCGGACAGGGCCGCCTTCTCCTGATACTCGCGCCGCAGCTTGCCGTTGGCCACGGCCAGTTCCGCGGTAAGCTGCGCCACCTGGCTCTGCAGGCTGGTGTACGCCCCCGCCAGCTCTTCCGAAGCCCGATTGAATATGCGAAAGGCTTCGGCCAGGCGGTCGGCGTCTTGGGCTTGCGCGGCGGCAACGGGGGAGTCCATCGGGGCTCGGCTCCTTCTTGGGACGTGAGCAGATTAACGGCGCCGGGACCGGAACAAGGATTGGAAAAGGCCGGGAAAACGCCCTCTATTCCCTTTGCCGCTTCTGCCCTCGCCCGATCAGAATGGCGCCATCCGCTAATCCGCGGGGACGGTTTTCGGTATCAAGACAAGATGAACAAGCGGGTCGATCATGGCTGATCAACTACCGGCAACAACCACCGCGTCTCCCATGACAGTGCGGGGTTTCATGGCCCTGCCGGCGCAGCAGAAGCTCGCCGCCGGCGCCGTGCTGGCGCTCGCCATCGCCCTCATCGTGGGCGGCTGGCTGTGGGCCAAGACACCCACCTATGCCGTTCTGTTCAGCAATCTGTCGGAGCGCGACGGGGGCAGCATCATCACGGCGCTGCAGCAGATGAACGTGCCCTACAAGTTCAGCGAATCCGGCGGCGCCATCCTCGTGCCCCAGACCCAGGTCCATGACGTGCGCCTGAAGCTCGCGTCCCAGGGCCTGCCCAAGGGCGGCCTGGTGGGCTTCGAGATCATGGAGACCCAGAAGCTGGGCCTGTCCCAGTTCATCGAGCAGATCAACTACCAGCGCGCCCTGGAAGGGGAACTGGCGCGCTCCATCCAGTCTCTCGCCGCGGTGCAGGGAGCGCGGGTGCATCTGGCCATCCCCAAGCAATCGGGCTTCCTGCGCGACGAGCAGAAGCCGTCCGCCTCGGTGGTACTCAATCTGCATCCCGGCCGCAGCCTGGAGCCCGGCCAGGTGGCCGGCATCAGCCATCTGGTGGCCTCCAGCGTGCCCCACCTGCCGCTTGCCAACGTCAGCGTCATCGACCAGAACGGCAATCTGCTCTCCAGCGTAGGCGAGAAGAAGAACGGACTGGATCCCTCCCAGCTCAAGTACGTGGAGGAGCTGGAAGGCAGCTACGTGCGCCGCATCGAGGCCATCCTGGCCCCCATCGTCGGCCCGGGCAACGCCCGCGCCCAGGTCACCGCCGAGGTGGATTTCTCCCACATCGAGCAGATGGCCGAGACCTACCGGCCCAACCCGGCGCCCGCCGAGGCGGCGGTGCGCAGCCAGCAGATCAGCGAATCGTCCGCGCCCGGGCCGGCCGCGGCAGCCGGCGTGCCCGGCGCCCTGTCCAACCAGCCGCCGGTGCCGGCCACGGCGCCCCTCACCAACCCGCCCGCCGGGGCGGACGCTGCCGCCCCCGGCGGCGCCATCGCCGCCACCAACGTGCGCAAGGATGCCACCATCAACTACGAGCTGGACAAGACCATCCGCCACACGCGCCAGGGCGTGGGCGCGGTCAAGCGCCTGTCGGTGGCGGTGGTGGTGAACCACAAGCGCGAAGTGGATGCCGCCGGCAGGGCCACGGTGAAGCCGCTCGGCGCCAAGGAGCTGCAGCAGATCACCGACCTGGTCAAGGAGGCCATGGGCTACAACAAGGAACGGGGCGACAGCCTGAACGTGGCCAACACTCCCTTCGCCGCCCCCGAGCAGCAGGCGGCTGTGGAAACGCCCTTGTGGAAGAATCCGGCCGTCATCGCCACCGGCATCGAGGTGGGCAAGTATGTCCTGTTCGCCGGGCTGGCCGCCTATCTGTTCTTCGGCGTGATCCGTCCCACCATCCGGCGCCTGATGCAGCGCGCGGCGGAGGCGGCGCGCCTGCAGCAGAGCGTCGAGGCCACCGCCCTGAGCTATGCCCAGGGCGGGTTCGTGAGCTACGACGCCAAGGTGGACGCGGCACGGCAAATCGCCCGCCAGGATCCCAAGGCGGTGGCCAACATCATCAAGGAATGGGTCGGCACGCCGCAGCCGGCCAACAAGGTGCAGTGAGGAGTGAGGGGTGAGGAGTGAGGCGTCCAACAATCTCCATTTTGAAGCCCGCGCCATGACGAAATCCGTCAGGAGCGGGGTCGCCCCAATGGTCTTGCGCCTCACTCCTCACTCCTCACTCCCCGCGCACCAATGAACGACGACGGAATCCTCAAGGCCGCCACCCTGCTGCTGTCCCTCGGCGAGGACGAGGCGGCGGAGGTGCTGCGCCACCTGGGGCCGCGCGAGGTGCAGAAGCTGGGTGCGGCCATGGCCCAGTTGAAAGCGGTGCCGCGCGACAAGGTGGAAGCGGTGCTCGACGAGTTCCACGAGGAGAACCAGCGCGGCACGCCGGTCACGGTGGATGAGAACACCATCCGCGCCATGCTCACCAAGGCCCTGGGCGACGACCGGGCTGCCAACCTGATCTCGCGCATCCTGCAGGGCGGCGACACGGCCGGCATAGAAAGCCTGAAGTGGATGGACCCGGGCACGGTGGCTGACCTCATCAAGAACGAGCACCCGCAGATCATCGCCACCATCCTGGTGCACCTGGACCACGACCATGCGGGCGACATCCTCAAGTGCTTCACTGAGCGTCTGCGCAACGACGTGGTACTGCGCATCGCCACCCTGGACGGCGTGCAGCCGGCGGCGCTGGCGGAGCTCAACGACGCCCTGACGCGCCTGCTGTCGGGCTCGGCCAACATCAAGAAGGCCGCCATGGGCGGCGTGCGCTCCGCCGCCGAGATCCTCAACTACGTGGGCACCGCCTACGAGACGGCCATCATCGACAACGTGCGCGAGTACGACCCGGAGCTGGCCCAGAAGATCATCGACGAGATGTTCGTGTTCGAGAACCTGCTGGACATCGAGGACCGGGGCATCCAGCTGCTGCTGCGCGAGGTGCAGTCGGAATCCCTGATCGTCGCCCTCAAGGGGGCCTCCGAGACGCTGCGCGAGAAGATCTTCAAGAACATGTCCCAGCGCGCCGCCGAGATGCTGCGCGAAGACCTGGAAGCCAAGGGTCCGGTGCGCCTGTCGGAAGTGGAGCGCGAGCAGAAGGAGATCCTCAAGATCGCCCGGCGCCTGGCCGACGAAGGCCAGATCGTGCTGGGGGGCAAGGGGGAGGATCAGTATGTGTGACGGCGTGAGGCATGGCTGAAGTCATCGCCAAGGAAAAGCTCACCGCCTACCAGCGCTGGGAGCTGGGCGCCTTCGACGGCGCGGCGCCCAAGCCCAAGGCGGCGGCGCAGGCGCAAGGGACGGACAACGGCCCGCCGGCGGTGAAGCTGCCCACGGCGGAGGACATCGAGGCCATCCACCGGGACGCCCACCGCCAGGGCTATGCCGCCGGCTACGACGAAGGCACGGCGCGGGCACGCATGGAGGCCCTGCGCCTGCACACCCTGGTGGAGAACCTGGACCAGGCCCTGAAGCAGTTCGACCAGAAGATGGGCGAGGAACTGCTGGCGCTGGCGGTGGACATCGCGCGCCAGGTGGTGCGCCAGTCCATCGCCGTCCATCCGGCGGCGATCCTGGAGGTGGTGCGCGAGGCCCTGCTGCAGCTGCCGCACCAGCATGCCGCCATCTTCCTCAGCCCCGACGACGCCGCCCTGGTGCGCAGCCACCTGGGCGAGCAGCTCGCCCATTGGGGTCACCGCGTGTTCGAGGACATGGGCGTGCAGCCGGGCGGCTGCCGCATCGAGGCGGCAGGCAGCCAGGTGGATGCCACCGTGGACACCCGCTGGCGCCGGGTGGTGGAGAACCTGGGCATCAACGCCCAGTGGATCGCCAAGTGAACGGCCACCACCAGCGCTGGAGCGAGTTCCTGGCCGACTGCCGCACCCTGGTGGCGGATGCCACGCCCTACCAGATCAGCGGCCGCCTCACGCGCATCAACGGACTGGTCATGGAAGCCGCCGGCCTGAAGCTGCCCCTGGGCTCGGGCTGCCGCGTCATGATTCCCGGCGGCGGCAGCGTCGAGGCGGAAGTGGTGGGCTTCTCCGGCGACAAGCTGTTCATGATGCCCACCGACGACGTCTACGGCCTGGCGCCCGGGGCCCAGGTGCTGCCGGTGGAGACGGCGCCCGCCGCGCCGGTGGTGGGCGAGCGCAGCGTGCCGCGGCGGCGCGCCATCGACCGCGCCAAGCACGTGCCGGTGGGCGACTCCCTGCTGGGGCGGGTGGTGGACGGCGCCGGGCGGCCCCTGGACGGACTGGGCCCCCTCAATACCAAGCAGACCCGGTCGCTCCAGAGCCGGCCCTTCAACCCCCTGCAGCGCGCGCCCATCAGCCGTTCGCTGGACGTGGGCATCCGCGCCATCAACGCCCTGCTCACCGTCGGGCGCGGCCAGCGCCTGGGCCTGTTTGCCGGCTCGGGCGTGGGCAAGAGCGTGCTGCTGGGCATGATGGCGCGCTTCACCGCGGCCGAGGTGATCGTGGTCGGCCTGATCGGCGAGCGCGGGCGCGAGGTGAAGGAGTTCATCGAAGCCATTCTCGGCGCCGAGGGCCTGAAACGCTCCGTGGTGGTGGCGGCGCCCGCCGACACCAGCCCCCTCATGCGCCTGCAGGGGGCGGCCTACGCCACCGCCGTGGCCGAGCATTTCCGCGACCAGGGACGGCACGTGCTGCTGATCATGGATTCCCTTACCCGCTTCGCCATGGCCCAGCGGGAAATCGCCCTGGCCATCGGCGAGCCCCCGGTCACCCGCGGCTACCCGCCCTCCGTGTTCGCGCGCCTGCCGCAACTGGTGGAGCGGGCGGGCAACGGCCCGGAGGGCGGCGGCTCGATCACCGCCTTCTACACCGTGCTGGCGGAGGGCGACGACCAGCAGGATCCGATCGCCGATTCGGCGCGCGCCATCCTGGACGGCCACATCGTGCTGTCGCGTACCCTGGCGGAAGCCGGCCACTATCCGGCCATCGACATCGAGCAATCGATCAGCCGCGCCATGACCGGGCTGATCAAGCCCAGCCACCTGGAGGTGGTGCGGCTGTTCAAGCAGCTCTACTCCCGCTATCAGCGCTCGCGCGACCTGATCAGCGTCGGCGCCTACGTGGCGGGCTCGGATCCCCAGCTCGACCAGGCCATCGCCTATCAGCCGCGGCTGGAGGCGTTCCTGCAACAGGGCATGGACGAGCGGGAAAATTACGAGGACGCGGTGCTCAAGCTGCACCAGATGTTCGACCGGGCGCCCTAGCCGCCCTCAAGGCTCAACCCCTTTCGGCCGTTAAGAAAAACTGGAGCAAAGGATGCCGAAGCCCTTTCCCCTGCAGTCTCTGCTCGACCTGTCCCTCGAGCGCATGGACGAGGCCGCGCGCCGCCTCGGCCAGTTGCTGGCGTGCGAGCAGGAAGTGGAAAAGACCCTGGAAATGCTGCTGCAATACCGGGAGGAGTACCAGAAGCGCTTCCGTGAAGCGGCGCACAACGGCATGGGCCGGGACCAATGGAGCAACTACCAGTCGTTTCTCGGCCGGCTCGACGAGGCCGTCGAGCAGCAGCGCCAGCGTCTGGCCCAGTCCAAGCAGCAAACCGCTGCCGGCCAACAGGCCTGGCTCGCGCAACGCACCAAGGTGAAGGCCTTCGACACCCTGTCCCAGAGACACAAGGCCCTTGAAGCCCGGGCCGAAGGCCGGGCCGAGCAGCGCGCCCAGGATGAGCATGCCGCCAAAGGCCTTCCTGCGCCCGAAAACTGACTGGCACATTGCTTGCTGGCCAGAGCAGTGACAACACGCTGAACCGGAGCACCCCATGCCAGACATGTCTGCCACCTCGATGCCGCCGACCCTCGCCCTCCCGGGAGCCGCGCCGCTGCCCGGTGCGGCGCCCGGCGCCGACGCGCCTGCCGGGGACGCGGCAGCCCCGTTGGCGGGCTTCGCCGACCTGCTGCGGCAAAAGTTGTTGTCGCGCGGCAAGGGCGAGCCGCAGGGCCTTGCGGAGCTGCCCGCCCAGCTGCTCGCGGCCGGCGACGCCGATGGCATAGTGTCCGCGGCACCGGAACAACAACCCCTGGATGCCGCCCTCGCCGCCCTGCTGCCGGCGCTGCAGGCACTGCTGGCACCAGCGCGCGATGGCGTCGCGCCCCATGCCGTTGGGGCCCAGCCGGGCGCAGCGGCCGTGGCGGCGGCCGCGGGCGCACCTGCCCAGGCGGCGCCGGTTCTGGCCGATGCCACGGCATCCACCAGCGGCGCCGCCCAGGAGCTGCCGCTGATGCCTGCCACTGCCGCCGACAAGCCGGCGGCGGCAGATTTTGCCGCCCGGCTGACAGCCGCCGCGGCCGAAACTGCCGGCCCAGGCACGACGCCGGAGAGCGCGTCCGTACCGGGTGCGGAGCCCGCCGCACCCGCCCCGGCGGCCGCGACCCACAGCCTCGCCGCCGCCAGGGACACGGTCCATGCGGCTCGCATAGAGGCGCCGCTGACCGCCCCGGGCTGGGAGCGCGAGATCGGACAGAAAGTGGTACTGCTGGTGGGCCGCAACGAGCAGCGCGCCGAGCTCACGCTCACGCCCCCCAGCCTGGGCAAGGTGGATGTGACGCTGACGGTGAGCGGCGACCAGACCAGCGCCCTGTTCGTTTCGGCCAATCCGACCGTGCGCGAGGCCCTGGAACAGGCGCTGCCGCGGCTGCGGGAAATGCTGGCCGAGGCCGGGGTGCAATTGGGCCAGGCCCAGGTGAGCGCCGGATCGTCCCAGGGCGACGGCCATCAGGAGCAGCAGCGTGCCGCCGGCGCCGGTAGCGGCGGCGGCCGTGCGCCCACCGACAACGCCGCCACCGCGACCCACTGGGTCAGGCGCAGCGATGGCCTGATCGATACCTTTGCCTGAAATGGAGTGAGGAATGGCGAAAAACCCGCCCAGGAAGCAGCAGGAGGAGGAGCAAGCCGCGCCGGCCGAGGAAGCCGCGCCGCCGAGGAAGCGGCGGGGCAAGCTGCTGCTGTTGCTGCTGGCCGGCCTGGTGCTGGCGGGAGGCGGCGGCGGCGCCTGGTTCTTCCTGCTGCGCACGCCCGAGGCCGGCGGCGAGCAGACGGCGTCCAAGGCGCCGCCGGCGAAGCCCGTGTTCGTGAACCTGGAGCCGTTCACCGTCAACCTGCAGCCGGAGAGCGGCGAGCAATACCTGCAGGTGGTGGCCACCCTGAAGGTGCTCAATGATGCCACGAGCGAAACGGTCAAGACCGTCATGCCCGAGATCCGCCATCGGCTGCTGCTGCTCCTGTCCAGCAAGAAGGCCTCCCAGATCGCCTCGGTGGAAGGGCGCCAGCGCCTGTCGGAGGAAATGCGCTACGAGACCAACGTCATCCTGTGGACCGCCGCGGGCATCACCCCCAAGGCGCCCGAGGTCCCGCCCAAGCCCATCACCAGCGCCCCGGCCCAGGAAGGCGAAGCCGCCGGGGGCGAGGCGAACGCTGAGGGCGCGTCCGGTGCCCAAGCCCAGCCGGCCACCGAGGACCGTGCGGCGGAGAAGCCGGCCGCCTTGCCCAAGCCCGCCCCCGACGATCCGGTGCAGAACGTGTTCTTCACCTCGTTCATCATCCAATGAGGGAAGCCCCAGACATGAAATGCGCATGCCGTACAGCCCTCACCCCCGGCCCCTCTCCCCGCAAGCGGGAGAGGGGAGCGTTGTGAGCCGCTGGTGCGGCTGAGGTAACTTCGGCCATGTCCCAGGACTTTCTCTCCCAGGAAGAAGTGGACGCCCTGCTCAAGGGCGTGGCGGGCGAGACCGACGAGCCCGAGCAGCAGCAGGACAGCGGCGGCATACGCCCCTACGACCTGGGGCGGCAGGAAAGGATCGTGCGCGGGCGCATGCCCACCCTGGAGCTGATCAACGAGCGCTTCGCGCGCTACCTGCGCATCGGCCTGTTCAATTACATGCACCGCACCACGGAGGTGTCGGTCAGCCCGATCCGGGTGCAGAAGTACAGCGAGTTCGTGCGCAACCTGGTGGTGCCCACCAATCTCAACCTGGTGCAGTTCAAGCCCCTGCGCGGCACCTGCCTGGTAATCTTCGACCCCAACCTGGTGTTCCTGGTGGTGGACAACATGTTCGGCGGCGACGGACGCTTTCACACGCGCATCGAGGGCCGCGACTTCACCCCCACCGAGCAGCGCATCATCCAGGGCCTGCTCAAGGTGGTGTTCAACGAGTACGACAAGGCGTGGAAGCCGGTGTATGGCCTGCAAAGCGAGTACATCCGCTCGGAGATGAACCCGCAATTCGCCAACATCGCCACACCCAGCGAAATCGTGGTGACCACCACCTACTCCCTGGAATTCAGCGGCTCCACCGCCGACATGCACATCTGCATGCCCTACGCCACCATCGAGCCGATACGCGACGTCCTCTACAGCTCCATGCAGAGCGACCAGATCATGTCGGACCGGCGCTGGACCGCCACCCTCACCAGGCAGTTGCAAAGCGCCGAAGTGGAACTGGTCGCCACCCTGGGCGGCACCGACATCACCCTGGGTGAAATCCTCAGAATGAAAGTCGGCGACGTGATCCCCCTGCACATCGAGGACACCATCGTCGCCGCCGTGGACCACGTGCCGGTCATGGAGTGCCGCTACGGCATCCAGAACGGCCAGTACGCATTGAAAGTGGAACGCTTCCTCGGCGCCGGGGACAGCGACAAACACTGAGCGATTTCCTGAAAACTCAATTGGAGGACGCCATGGCCGATCCGGGCTTGGAAGACAAGATCAGCGAAGACGACTGGGCCGCTGCGATGAGCGAGCAGAGCGAGGCCGAAGCCAAGGCCGCCGCGCCGGCGGCGGCGATCTTCCAGCAGTTCGCGGAAGCCGGCGGCAAGCCGGGTGCCGGCCACGACCTGGACATGATCCTGGACATCCCGGTGCAGCTTACGGTGCAGCTGGGCCGCACCAAGATCTCCATCCGCAACCTGCTGCAGCTGGCCCACGGCTCGGTGGTGGAACTGGACGGGCTGGCCGGCGAGCCCCTGGACGTGCTGGTAAACGGCACGCTCATCGCCCAGGGCGAAGTGGTGGTGGTGAACGACAAGTTCGGCATCCGCCTGACGGACATCATCACGCCCACCGAGCGCATGCGCAAACTCAACCGCTGACGGTTGTCCTACTTCACCCCGTGCACCAGGCGCATGTGGATCAGCGCCGCCTGCCGCCCCTGGTAATCGGTACGCTCCTCGATGAGAAAAGGCCGGAAGCCCAGGCGCGAATAGAACAGCAGGGCGCCGGCGTTGGCGCTGAAGCAGGATACCAGCACGTCCGCCGCCTTGTGCTTGGTGAAGGCGAGATCGAGCATGGTTTCGATGAGATAGCGGCCGACGCCCCGGCCGCGCCACTGGGGTGCGACCACCACGTTGCCGATGGTGCACGCGCCGCCGCGCTCGTGCTGGTAGAAATTGGCGAAGGCCGCGGGCTGGCCATCCGCCAGCACCACGGTCGAGTCCGAGCGCTGGTCGATGGCCGCCGACAAGGCCTCGCGGGTCAGGGGATAAGAGGCTTTGGGGAACATGTAGAACAGCTCTTCGGCGGACTGGGGGAAGGAGCAGACCAAGGGCAGGTCCTCCTCCCTGACCGGACGGTGGGACAGGCGCAGTTGCTGATCGGCGGGCATGGGATGGCGTCGTCGGGGACGACGGTGCGCACTCGCAGGGAAAATTCATTCTAGGCGCCGCCCCCGCCAAGCTCAACCAATACCTCCATGGGCCAGGGAATTGGCATGCTTTTCGCCTGCTAATCCGCCTTATGCCGGCGCCGCGCGCCCGATATCCTGCGAGCGTCGATTCCCTCGCCCATGCCATGCGCACAGCCCTGCTCCCGTCCGCCGCCCTCCTCGCACCCCAGGCGGTGCTCGCCCAGGCGGCGCCCGCCGCGCCCGACACCGCCGGCAGCATCGCCCAGGTGCTGCTGGGCCTGGCCGCCGTGGTGCTGCTGCTGTTCGCCGCCCTTTACCTGCTCAAACGCCTGTCGGCGCCGCGCGGGGCCGCCGCCGGCATGCTCAAGGTGCTGTCGGCCGCGGCGGTCGGGCAACGGGAGCGCGTGGTGCTGGTGGAAGTGGGCGACACCTGGCTGGTGGTGGGCGTGGCGCCGGGCAGCGTAAACGCCCTGCATACCCTGCCGCGCCAGGAGCTGCCTGCGGTGCCCGCCGGCACGGCGCCGCCAAGCAAGGATTTCGGCACCTGGCTGCGCCGGGCGCTGGAGCGCGGCCATGGGCAGTAACGAGGATTACGAAATGGCTGACAGCCATTTTCGTCACGACGCTCCCCTCGCCCGCTCTGCGGGGCAAAGGCGGGGTTTCGCGAAGCATGCTTCGCGCCGCCGGAGCCGGCCGGCTGTGCAAAGCCGGCCGTGGGGCGCAAAGCGGGGGCTGGGGGGGAGGGCTGAGCTTTGCCGGCTGTCATCCAATTATGCAAAGCCCAGTAGCCGCTGGTGGCTGCTCGCCGCCTGGCTGGCGCCCGCAGCGGCGCTCGCCCAGGGCGTGCCCGCCATCACCAGCACGCCGGCGCCCGGCGGCGGCCAGACCTATTCCCTGTCGATCCAGACCCTGCTGCTGCTCACTTCCCTCACCTTCCTGCCGGCGGTGGTGCTGATGATGACCAGCTTCACGCGCATCATCATCGTGCTGTCGCTGCTGCGCCATGCCTTGGGGCTACAGACCTCGCCCCCCAACCAGGTGCTGATCGGCATGGCCCTGTTCCTCACCTTTTTCGTCATGGGCCCGGTGATCGAGAGAATCTACGTGGACGCCTACCAGCCCATGGCGGAGAACAAGATCAGCTTCAACGAGGCCCTGGAGCGCGGCGCCGTACCCCTGAAGCAGTTCATGCTCCGCCAGACGCGCGATGCCGATCTCACCCTGTTCGCGCGCGTATCGCGCACGCCCAGGGTGGAGCGGGCGGAAGACATGCCCCTGCGCGTGCTCATCCCGGCCTTCGTCACCAGCGAGCTCAAGACTGCCTTCCAGATCGGCTTCATCGTCTTCATCCCCTTCCTCATCATCGACATGGTGGTGGCCAGCGTGCTCATGTCCATGGGCATGATGATGATGTCGCCGGTGATCGTGTCGCTGCCCTTCAAGATCATGCTGTTCGTGCTGGTGGACGGCTGGAACCTGCTCATCGGCTCGCTGGTGCAGAGTTTTGGATAGGGACAAAGGATGAACGCCGGAACGGTGATGGAACTGGGGCGCCAGGCCCTCGAAGTGCTGCTGCTGGTGTCGGCCCCCATGCTGCTCGCGGCCCTGGCCACGGGCCTGGTGGTGAGCATCTTTCAGGCGGCGACCCAGATCAACGAAATGACCTTATCCTTCATTCCCAAGCTGGTGGTGATGTTCGCCACCTTGCTGCTGGCCGGCCCCTGGATGCTGAGCGTGCTGAGCGACTACATGCGCCGCCTGATCGAAAGCATTCCGGCGCTGATCGGCTGACAGACGTAGATAGACTCCCCGTCACTCGTCACTCGTCACCCGTCACCTGTCACGTGATTTCAATCACCGACGCCCAACTCAATGCCTGGCTGGCGGCCTACTTCCTGCCCCTGGCACGGGTGCTGGGACTGCTGGCCGCCGCCCCCCTGTTCAACAACCCGGGCATGCCGCTGCGGGTGCGGCTGGTGCTCGGCCTGGCGGTGACCATCGCCCTGGTCCCGGTGCTGCCGCCGCTGCCGCCCA
>JBMOQT010000085.1:0-12671 GCA_049320945.1 Pseudomonadota bacterium | reverse complement strand
CATCTGCATGGTGATTTGCGGCCGCGGATCGCGACGCGACCCGCGGCGTCCTTCCTCAGCGCTTGTTCTTCACCGGAACGGGCAGTTCGGCGGCCGGAATCTCCCGCACCAGTTCCAGCAGATCCCAGTCGCCGGACTGGTTCTTCTTGATGCGGAAGTGGTACATGGTCTGCATGGCCTGGTGGTCTTCCTTGCGGAAGCTCATCTTGCCCTTGGGCGTATCGAACTCCATGCCTTCCATGGCGGCGATGAGCTTCTCGGTGTCGGTGGACTTGGCCTTGTTCAGGGCCTCCACCACCGCCGCCGCGGCGGAGAAGCCGCCCGCCGTGAAGAAGTCGGGCGGGGCGTTGAAACGCTTCCTGTGCTCGGCCACCAGCCAGTCGTTCATCTTGTTCTTCGGGAAGTCGTAGTAGTAATAGATGCCGCCCTCGACGCCGGCGAGGCTTCTCCAGCCTTTCATGACGGGCAGGATATTCCCTCCCGGCGCCAACTGGATTCCGTAGCGCTCAGGTTGAAGATCAGCGATTTTCGTTACCGGATTCTGACCGGCCCAGATGATGAACAGGATCTTGCGCCCCGGCTTGTCCTTCAGGGCATCGAAGATGCGCTGGGCGGGGGCGGTGAAATCGGTGGCGTTCTGGGGCGCGTATTCCTCATGCACCACCTTGGCCTTGGGGTTGATCTTGCCCAGGGCCTCCTTGAAGGCGGCCACGCCATCCCGGCCGAAAGCATAGTCCTGGGCCAGGGTGGCGATGGTCACGTCGCCGCGCATGATGGCGGCATTGGCCAAGGCATCCTGCGCTGAACTGCGGCCGGTCCGAAAAATATAGCGATTCCACTTGTCCCCGGTGATCGCATCGGCGACGGCTGGCTCCACGATTAGAACTTTCTTGTATTCCTCGGCGACCGGCAACATCGCCAATGCAACTCCGGAATTAGTAGTGCCAACAGCGAGGTCGACCTTGTCGTCGCCATATGCTTCGGCCAGCATCGCCTTCCCAATGTCCGGCTTGTTCTGGTCGTCCTTGACGATCACCCGGATCTTGCGGCCGCCGATGCTCATGGTGCCGTTGGTGAGGTATTCCAGGCCCATCATGAAGCCGGTTTCGGTCTGCTTGGCGTAGGCTTCCAGGGGCCCGGTCTTGCCGGCGATCAGGGCGATCTTGATGTCCTGCTGGGCGGCGGCCGGCCCGCCCAGCGCCAGCGCGCCCGTCGCGGCAGCGGCGCACAGCATGCGTTTCAACATAGACGTCTCCTCGTGAGTGGATGCGGGACTGCGGCCGGAAAGGCCGCAGTCTTGTCCAGAGGATTGCAGCTAGCGTGCCAACACGGGCTAATCTACTGTTTCGGCAAAGAAATTTTCCCAGGCTCGATTGCTGGCGAAGGGAGCTGCTGTCCGGAATGCCGGACAGCATTCCTTAACTCGGCGGGCAAGGTACTGAAATGATGAAGCTTTCCGGTGCTGTCCGGAAATTCAAACAGCCTCTTTCCTGTCCGGTGTTTCGGACAGCAGGTTGTAGGCGGCGAGCTTCTCGTAGAGCTGGGCGCGGCTGATGCCCAGGAGCTTGGCGGCGTGAATCTTCACTCCGTTCACCGCCGCCAGCGCCTTGATGATTTCGGCCTTTTCGGCGGCCGCCACGGCGTCCCGCAGGCAGCGCACCTCGCCCTCTTCGGCGGCTGCCGGTGCGCGCAGCGCCGCGGTCATGGGCAGGTCGGCGAAGTGCTCCGGCCCCAGCAGCCGGTCGTCATGGCGGGCCGCGGCCAGCTGCAGCACGTTGCCCAGCTCGCGCACATTGCCCGGCCAGTGGTAGGACGCGAGCCGCGCCAACCCCGCCGGCATCACCGACTTCACCGCCTCGCCGCTTTCCTCGGCGATCTTTTCCAGGATGGTCTCGCACAGCACCGGCAGATCCTCCAGGCGCTCCCGCAGGGGCGGCAGGCGCAGGGGGAACACGTTGAGGCGGTAGTAGAGATCGGCGCGGAAGCTGCCCTCCTCCACCATGGCCTTCAGGTCGCGGCTGGTGGCGGCGATGACGCGCACGTCCACGTGGCGCAGTTTGCTCGAGCCCAGGGGCTCGATCTCGCCCTCCTGCAGCACGCGCAGCAGCTTCGCCTGCAGCGTCAGAGGCATGTCCCCCACTTCGTCCAGGAACAGGGTGCCGCCGTCGGCCAGCTGGAACTTGCCCGGCCGGGGCTTGGACCCGGCCCCGGTATAGGCCCCCGGCTCGACGCCGAACAGCTCCGCCTCCAGCAGGGTCTCGGGAATCGCCGCGGCATTCACCCGCACCAGGGGCCGGTCGGCCCGGCGGCTGCCGGCGTGGATGGCATGGGCCAGCAGCTCCTTGCCGGTGCCGGTCTCGCCCAGCAGCAGCACCGTGGCGTCGCGCTCGGCGGCACGCCGCGCCTGGGCCTTGAGCTCGCGCACGGCGGCCGAGACGCCGACGAACTGGCTGAAGCGGTACTTGGCCTGGCGCGATTCGGCCAGTTCGCGCCGGGCGTTGGCCAGGTCCGCCTGCATCTGCTGGAACTTGGACACCAGGGGACGCAAGGCCTGCAGGCGGTCGTAGAGAATCACGCCGATGGCGCCGATCACCGCGCCCCCATCGTCCTGCAATGGAATGCGCGACACCACCACCTGGCGCGAGCCGACGGTGAAGATGTCCAGCATCTCCGCCACCCCGGTCTGGGCCACCTGGCGCAGGCGGCTGTTGGGAATCACCTCTTCCACGGCGCGCCCCTCGATGGGCTCGACGCCGTTCCAGCCCAGCAGGGCCTTGTACTTGTCGTTGATCCAGATGATGCGCCCCTCCCGGTCCACCACCACGGCGCCCTCGTACAGGCTGTCGAACAGCCACAGCAGGGCGCTGCTCGCCAGGCTGCGCACGTCTGCGTCGCTGGTGAGCCGGGGGCGGGCGGGTCGAGTCATTTTGCTGGCCATGGCGTTGCGGGAATGCCGGACCCGGGCCCGGCTCGCCGTTTCATGATATCCGCGCGCGGCGGCGAACGCCAGGGAGCCCGCTCAGGCGGTTACGTCGTCGGAGGCGGGCGCGGCCCGGCCGACGAAGCGGGCGATGAACAGTCCCGCCTCGTAGAGCAGGCACAGGGGAACGGCCAGCATGATCTGGGACATCACGTCGGGCGGCGTGACAACGGCGGCGATGATGAAGGCGCCGACGATCACGTAGGGACGCGCCTCCTTGAGCTTGGCCAGCTCGACCACACCGAAGCGCACCAGCACGATCACCACCACCGGCACCTCGAAGGTCACGCCGAAGGCCAGGAACATGGTCATGACGAAGGCGAGGTACTGCTCGATGTCCGGCGCCGGCGTGATGCTCTTGGGGGCGAACTCGGCGATGAACCGGAACACCGTGTTGAACACGAAGAAATAGCAGAAGGCGATGCCCAGCAGGAACAGCACCGTGCTGGCGATCACCAGCGGTAGTACCAGCCGCTTCTCGTGGGCGTAGAGGCCGGGGGCGATGAAGGCCCAGGCCTGGTAGAGCACCAGGGGCAGTGCGATCAGGAAGGCCACCAGGAGGGTCACCTTGACCGGCACGAAGAAAGGCGTCACCACCCCCGTGGCGATCATCTTGGTGCCCTCCGGCAGGGTGTTGATCATCGGCTGGGCCAGGATGTCATAGATGTCGCCGGCCCAGGGCATGAGGGCGACGAACACCACCAGCACCGCCGCCCCCGACTTCAGCAGGCGGTTGCGCAGTTCGACCAGGTGGGAGATGAAGGTTTCCTGCTGCTCGTCGGCCATCGTCAACCGGCCTTCCTGTCGGGTTGGCCGTCGAAGCCCAGTTCCAGCTGGGCTTCATTGCGCGGCTCGGGCGCCGCGGCGGGACCCGGCTCGTCATGGGCCGGCGCCTCTTCCACCGCCGGAGGCTCGATGGAGTTGTTGAGGGAGGCCTCGACCGAACGCAGTTCTTCGCTGACCGAAGTCTCGATGGAGCGCGCCGACTGTTCCACTTCCGATTGCAGCTTGCGCAGCTCTTCCAGCTGGATTTCCCGGTTGATATCGGCCTTGACGTCGGCGACGTAGCGCTGCAGGCGTCCGAGCAGGTGGCCGGCGGTGCGGGCGACCTTGGGCAGGCGCTCCGGCCCGAGAACGACCAGCGCCACGAGCCCGATGATGACCAGCTCGGAGAAACCGATGTCGAACATGGTGAGGGGCGAGGAGTAAGGAGTGGGGCGAGGGATGGGGGCATTTACCCCTCACTCCTCACCCCTCCCTCCTCACGATTTGGTCTTCTCTTTGACTTCGCCTTCGATGGTCTGCCCGGAGGTCACCTGCGGCGGCGTTTCGCCCTTCTCGCTCGTGCCTTCCTTCATGCCCTCCTTGAAACCGCGCACCGCGCCGCCCAGGTCGGCGCCGATGTTGCGCAGCTTCTTGGTTCCGAACACCAGCAGGATGATCAGCAGAACGATCAGCCAGTGCCAAATACTGAAGCTACCCATTGCTCTCTCCTAGCGCTTGAGCATGGCCGGCAAGGGATCCGGCCCGCCAATAATGTGAACATGAAGATGATACACCTCCTGCCTGCCCACGCGCCCGGTGTTTATGATGGTGCGGAAACCGTCGTTGGCGCCCTGTTCCTGCGCCAGTTTTCCCGACAGGGCGAGGATCTTGCCCAGCACCGCCTGGTGGCTCAGGTCGGCTTCCATGAGGGAGGGGATGTGCAGCTTGGGCACCATCAGGAAGTGCACCGGGGCCAGCGGGTGGACGTCGTGGAAGGCAAGGATATCCTCGTCCTCATAGACCTTGCGACTGGGGATTTCCCCACGGATGATCTTGCAGAAGATGCAGTTTTGGTCCATCGCGATGAGTTTCCGTGAAGTCAGTCCTGGGCGCGCGAGCGCTTCTCGTCGATGCCGGAAATGCCCTCGCGCCGGTGCAGCTCGGCAAGTACGTCGTCCGGACCGAGGCCGAAGTGGGCCAGCAGGATCAGGCTGTGGAACCACAGATCGGCGGTTTCCCGCACCAGGTGCAGGCGGTCGCCGTCCTTGGCGGCCAGGAGGGTCTCGGCCGCCTCCTCGGCGACTTTCTTGGCCATGGCGTCCACCCCCTTGGCGTAGAGGCTCGCCACGTAGGAGGACGACGGGTCGCCCCCTTTGCGCTCGTTCAGGGTCTCGGCCAGACGGTAAAGCACTTCGCAGTCGATCATTTGTAGATCTCCTTGGGGTCCTTGAGGACCGGTTCGACTTCCTCCCAGCGGCTGCCGTCCAGCAGCTTGTTGAAGAAGCAGCTGCGGCGTCCGGTATGGCAGGCGATGCCCCCACGCTGCTCCACCTTGAGCAGCACCACGTCGCCGTCGCAGTCGAGGCGGATTTCCTTCACTTTCTGCACATGGCCGGACTCCTCGCCCTTGTGCCACAGCTTGCGCCGGGAACGTGACCAGAACACCGCCTCGCCGCTCTCGGCGGTGCGCTCCAGGGCCTCCCGGTTCATCCAGGCGAACATGAGCACGTCGTTGGAGCCGGCCTCCTGCACCACCACGGGCACCAGGCCGTTGTCGTCCCAAGCCACTTCATTGAGCCATTTGGCACCCATCACAGCCTCACTTCGATGCCCTGGCCGCGCATGTATTCCTTGGCTTGGCGCACCGTGTATTCCCCATAGTGGAAAATGCTCGCCGCCAGCACCGCGTCCGCATGGCCGACGAGGACGCCCTGGGCCAGGTGCTCCAGGTTGCCCACGCCACCGCTGGCGATCACCGGGATGTCCACCGCGTCGGACACGGCGCGGGTGAGCGCCAGATCGAAACCGTTGCGGGTGCCGTCCCGGTCCATGCTGGTGAGCAGGATTTCGCCGGCCCCCAGGGCCTGCACGCGCCGCGCCCATTCGACCGCGTCGAGCCCCGTCGGCTTGCGCCCGCCGTGGGTGAACACTTCCCAGCGGCCTTCGCCCACCTGCTTGGCGTCGATGGCGACGACGATGCACTGGGCGCCCACGCGGCCCGCGGCGTCGGCCACCAGCTGCGGGTTCTGCACCGCCGCCGTGTTCATGCTCACCTTGTCGGCGCCGGCATTGAGCAGCCGCCGCACGTCTTCCACCGCGCGCACCCCGCCGCCCACGGTGAGGGGAATGAACACCTGCTCGGCCACCTGCTCCACCACGTGCAGGATGATGTCGCGCTCGTCCGAGCTGGCGGTGATGTCCAGGAAGGTCAGCTCGTCGGCGCCCTGCTCGTCGTAGCGGCGGGCGATCTCCACCGGATCGCCGGCGTCGCGCAGGCCGACGAAGTTGACGCCCTTCACTACCCGGCCGGCGTTGACGTCTAGGCAGGGAATGATTCGTTTGGCTAGCATTATGGTGAGGAGTGAGGGGTGGGGAGTGAGGAGCGGCCTCGCCCCTACTCCTCACCCCTCACACCTTGCTCCTCGCTGAATATTTGTCGGCCTCGGCCTGAGCCTTCTTGAAGTCCAGGGTGCCTTCGTAAATGGCGCGCCCGGTGATGGCGCCGATGATGCCTTCATCCTCCACCTGGCACAGGGCGGCGATGTCCTGCAGGCCGGCGATGCCGCCGGAGGCGATCACCGGGATGCGCAGGGCCTGGGCCAGGCGCACGGTAGCCTCGATATTCACCCCGCTCAGCATGCCGTCGCGGCCGATGTCCGTATAAATGACCGCCTCGACGCCGTAGTCCTCGAACTTCTTCGCCAGGTCGATCACGTCGTGGCCGGTCATCTTGGACCAGCCGTCGGTGGCCACCTTGCCGTCCTTGGCGTCCAGGCCGACGATGATATGGCCGGGGAAGGCGCCGCAGGCATCGTGCAGGAAGCCGGGATTCTTGACCGCGGCGGTGCCGATGATGACATAGCTCACGCCGTCGTCCAGGTAGCGCTCGATGGTGTCCAGGTCGCGAATGCCGCCGCCCAGCTGCACCGGGACGTCGTCACCCACGGCGGCGACGATGGACTTGATCACCGCCTCGTTCCTGGGCTTGCCCGCAACCGCACCGTTGAGATCCACCAGGTGCAGGCGCCGCGCGCCTTCGGCGAGCCAGTGCCGGGCCATGGCCACCGGGTCTTCCGAGAAGACTGTTGCGTCATCCATGTCGCCTTGCTTGAGGCGCACGCAGTGACCGTCCTTGAGGTCTATCGCAGGGATCAAGAGCATAGGAAGTGGGCAGTGAAGTGACGGCTGTCCGCTTGGCAGGCAGGTGGTCAGGGGTTCCAGCGCATGAAGTTGCCGAGTAGGGTCAGCCCGGCCTGGGCGCTTTTCTCCGGATGAAACTGCACGGCGAAAATATTATCCTTGGCGCAGGCTGAGGTAAAGGGGAAGCCGTAGACCGTGAAGCCGGCCACCAGTTCGGGACTGCCCGGTTCCACGTAGTAGCTGTGCACGAAATAGAAGCGCGTGCCGTCGGCGATGTCCTGCCACAGGGCGTGGGGCTGGGCCTGGGTCACCTCGTTCCAGCCCATGTGGGGCACCTTCAGCCGTTCGCCCGAGGGGCCCACCATGGCCTCGGCCGGGAAGCGGCGCACGTGGCCGGGCAGTATGCCAAGGCCGGGGACGTTCCCTTCCTCGCTGCGTTCGAACAGCATCTGCAGGCCGATGCAGATGCCCAGGAAAGGCTTGCGGCGCGCCGCCTCGATCACCACCGGACGCAGGCCGCGCGCGTCCAGCTCGCGCATGCAGTCGGGCATGGCGCCCTGCCCCGGCACGATCACCCGGTCCGCCGCCGCCACCACTTCCGCCCGGGAGGTGACCAGCACCCGGGCCTGAGGCGCCACATGCTCGACCGCCTTGGCGACCGAACGCAGATTGCCCATGCCGTAATCGACGATCGCTACCGTGGTCATGGCCGGATCACAGGGTTCCCTTGGTCGAAGGCACGGCTCCGGCGGCACGGGGATCCAGTTCCGCGGCCATGCGCAGGGCGCGGCCGAAGGCCTTGAACACCGTCTCGCACTGGTGGTGTGCGTTCTTGCCGCGCAGGTTGTCGATGTGCAGCGTGATCAGGGCATGGTTCACCAGCCCCTGGAAAAACTCGTGGGTGAGGTCCACGTCGAACTCGCCGATCAGGGCGCGGGTGAACGGCACGTGGAATTCCAGCCCCGGGCGTCCGGAAAAATCCACCACCACCCGGGACAGGGCTTCGTCCAGGGGCACGTAGGCGTGGCCGTAGCGGCGTATGCCCTTCTTGTCGCCCACGGCCTTGACCAGCGCCTGACCGAGGGTGATGCCCACGTCCTCCACCGTGTGGTGGGCGTCGATGTGCAGATCGCCCTTGGCGTCCACTTCCAGGTCGATCATGCCATGGCGCGCCACCTGGTCCAGCATGTGGTCCAGGAACGGCACGCCGGTGGCGAGCTTGGCCTCGCCCCTGCCGTCCAGGTTCAGGCGCACCCGCACCTGGGTCTCGTTGGTGTTGCGGCTGATTTCGGCGGTTCGCATGATGTCAGCTCAGGCTGAGTTTGAGCGCGTCGAGGAAGGCCCGGTTTTCCTCCGGGGTGCCCACCGTGACGCGCAGGCAGTTGTCCAGTCGCGGATGGCTGCCATGGAGATTCTTGACCAGGATGCGCCTTTCCTTCAAGCGTTCGCACACCCGCTGCGCCCCGGGGATACGGAACAGGATGAAGTTGGCCGCCGAGGGGAAGGCGGTGACCGGGGGCAGGGCCTGCAGCGCCGCCAACAGCCGCGCCCGCTCGGCGACGATGGCCTCGGCCTGGTGCGCCAGCACCGCCCCCTCGCCCAGGACGCGCGCCGCGATGGCCTGGGTGAGGCTGTTCACGTTGTAGGGCAGGCGCAGTTTCTCCAGGTGCGTGATCCAGTCGGCCGAAGCCGCGGCGAAGCCCAGGCGCAGGCCCGCCAGGCCCAGCTTGGACAGGGTGCGCATCACCAGGAGATTGGGGTACCGATCCAGCCGCGGCAGGAAGGAGGCGCCGGCGAAGGCATGGTAGGCCTCGTCCACCACCACCAGCCCCGGTGCCGCGCGCAGCACGGCCTCCACCGCGGCGGCGTCGAACAGGTTGCCCGTCGGGTTGTTGGGATAGGCGAGAAAGATCACCGCCGGCCGCCGGCGCTCGATGGCCGCCAGCATCGCCGGCACATCGAGGGAAAAATCCTGGGCCAGGGGCACACCCACATAGTCCATGCCGGTAAACGTGGCCACCATGCGGTACATCACGAAAGAGGGCTCGGGCGCCATGAGCACCGCGCCCGGGCGCGCCAGCGCCAGGGCGACGAACTGGATGATCTCGTCCGAACCGTTGCCCAGCAGGATCTCCGCTCCCGCGGGAATCCCCATGGCATCGCGCAATACCGCCTTGAGATCGGCCGCGCCCGGATCCGGATAGCGGTTGACGGGAACGCGGGCGGCCAGTTCCCCGATCTCGTGCCGAAGACGATCGGGCAGCGCGTAGGGGTTCTCCATGGCATCCAACTTGACCATGCCCGTGGCCTCGGGCACATGGTAGGCGGCCAGGGCAAGGATTTCCGGCCGGATCAGGTCTGCGGGTCCCAGGGGCATGGTGCTTACTCTTTCTCCATTCTCATTTGGGCGGCGCGGGCATGGGCCGCCAGGCCCTCGCCCTCGGCCAGGATGGCGGCCACCGCGCCCAGATGGCGCGCCCCCGCCGGGGACACCTGGATCAGGCTGGAGCGCTTCTGGAAGTCGTAGGTGCCCAGGGGCGAGGAAAAACGCGCGCTGCGAGCAGTGGGCAGCACGTGGTTGGGGCCGGCGCAGTAGTCGCCCAGGGACTCGGAGGTATAGGGACCGATGAAGATGGCGCCGGCGTTGCGGATCTTGTCCACCAGGGCGGCGGCCTCGGCCACTGCCAGCTCCAGGTGTTCCGGGGCGATACGGTTGGCCAGGGTGCAGGCCTCGTCCAGGTCCCTGGTCTCGATCAGCGCCCCGCGCCGCGCGAGCGATGCGGCAATGATGTCGCGGCGCGGCATCATGGGTAGCAGCTTGGCGATGCTGGCCGCCACCCGCTCGATATGGCTCCGGTCCGGGCACAGCAGGATGGACTGGGCCATCTCGTCATGCTCCGCCTGGGCAAACAGGTCCATGGCCAGCCAGTCGGGATCGCTGCTGCCGTCGGCGATAATCAGCACTTCCGACGGCCCCGCCACCATGTCGATGCCCACCACGCCGAACACCCGGCGCTTGGCCGCCGCCACATAGGCATTGCCGGGGCCGACGATCTTGTCCACCTGGGGCAGGGTCTGGGTGCCATAGGCGAGCGCCGCCACTGCCTGGGCGCCACCAATGGTGAACACCCGGTCCACCCCGGTGATGGCCGCCGCCGCCAGCACCAGGGGGTTCTTCTCGCCGCGCGGCGTGGGCACCACCATGATCAGTTCGCCCACCCCGGCCACTTTGGCCGGCAGGGCATTCATCAACACCGACGAGGGGTAGGCCGCCTTGCCGCCGGGCACGTACAGGCCCACCCGGTCCAGGGCGGTCACCTGCTGGCCCAGGCGTGTGCCGTCGGCCTCGGTATACTCCCAGGAGCGCAGCAACTGCTTCTCGTGATAGCGCCATACCCGGTCCGCCGCCGCCTCCAGGGCCCGGCGCTGCTCGGCAGGCAGGGACTGCAGGGCGGCGTCCAGTTCCGCGCGGGGCAGCTCCAGTTGGGCCAGGGAAGCGGCGTCAAGCCCGTCGAAGCGGCGGGTGTATTCCAGCACCGCCGCGTCGCCGCGCAAGCGCACGTCGGCCAGGATGTCGGCCACCACCTGCTCGATGCGCCCGTCCTGGGCCTGCTCCAGGGCCAGGAGCTGGGCCAGGGCGGTCTCGAAATTGGCGTTGCGCGTGGATAGTCTCTGGATCATGGTTGCACCGCTGCCGCAAAGGCGTCGATCACCGGCTGCAGGACATCGCGCTTCATCTTCAGCGCCGCCTGGTTCACGATCAGGCGCGAGGAAATGGCCATGATCTCCTCCACCGCATGCAGGTTGTTGGCCTTGAGGGTATTGCCGCTGGACACCAGGTCGACAATGGCGTCGGCCAGGCCCACCAGGGGCGCCAGCTCCATGGAGCCGTACAGCTTGATGAGATCCACGTGCACGCCCTTGGCGCCGAAGTGCTCGCGGGCGGTCTGGATGTACTTGGTGGCCACGCGCAGGCGCGCGCCGCGCTTGACCGCCTGCTCGTAGTCGAAGCCGTCGGGCACCGCCACCATCATGCGGCAGCGGGCAATGTTCAGGTCCAGGGGCTGGTACAGGCCGATGCCTCCGTGCTCCAGCAGCACGTCCTTGCCGGCGATGCCCAGGTCGGCGGCGCCGTACTGGACATAGGTGGGCACGTCGGAGGCGCGCACGATCACCAGGCGCACGTCGGCGCGGTTGGTGCCGATGATCAGCTTGCGGGAGGAGTCGGGATCATCGCCGGGCACGATGCCCGCCGCCGCCAGCAGCGGCAGCGTCTCGTCGAAAATGCGCCCCTTGGAGAGGGCAATGGTAATGCCGGTCACTTGGCGAAAAAGGCTTGTTAAAGCGTGATTTTACCGCATTGCGGCAGGGGCACGCTCAAGGCGGCCCTGGGTAGACGAGCCCGAGTTGGGACAGCTTTTGGCTCCGGCCGCGGCTGCGCCGCTTAACGCGGGCTGCGCCTGCGTTAGCCTGCGCCGAAAGCTCTCGCCTCGAAACCTTGTCTTGCTGCTGACCCCTTAGTGAACTCGCCGGATCCTCGCTCCCAGCTGCGAGAGCTTTTCTTCGATGTGCTCGTAGCCCCGGTCCAGGTGGTAGATGCGGTCGATCAGGGTTTCGCCCTTGGCCACCAGGCCGGCCACCACCAGGCAGGCGGAGGCGCGCAGGTCGGTGGCCATCACCGTCGCCCCGTCCAGTTGCGGCACGCCGCGCACCACCGCGGTATTGCCGTTGATCTCGATGTCGGCGCCCAGGCGGCGCAGCTCCAGGGCATGCATGAAGCGGTTCTCAAAAATGGTCTCGGTGACCACGGCCGTGCCCTGGGCGACCGAGTTCATGGCCATGAACTGGGCCTGCATGTCGGTGGGAAAGGCGGGATAGGGCGCGGTGCGCAGGCTGACCGCCTTGAGGCGGCCGTCGCTCTCCACCTCCAGGCCGTCCTCGGTGGCGCTGATGGCCACCCCGGCGTCGCGTAGCTTCTCGATCACGGCATCGAGGATGGCGGCGGAGGTGCGCTTGAGGCGCACCTTGCCGCCGGTGACCGCCACGGCGGTAAGGAAGGTGCCGGTCTCGATGCGGTCGGGCATGATGCTGTGGGCGACGCCCGCCAGGGTGTCCACGCCCTCGATGGTAATCACGTCGCTGCCGGCGCCGCTGACCCGGGCGCCCATGGCGTTGAGGCAGTTGGCCAGGTCAACCACTTCCGGCTCGCGCGCGGCGTTCTCGATCACCGTGGTGCCCTCGGCCAGCGCCGCCGCCATCATGAGGTTTTCCGTGCCGGTGACCGTCACCAGGTCGGTGAAGATCTTGGCACCGCGCAGCTTGCGCGTCCGGGCATGGATGTAGCCGTGCTCCACATGGACCTCTGCCCCCATGGCCTGCAGGCCGCGGATATGGATGTCCACCGGCCGCGCGCCGATGGCACAGCCGCCGGGCAGGCTAACGCGCGCCTCGCCGGTGCGCGCCAGCAGGGGCCCCAGGGTGAGGATGGAGGCGCGCATGGTCTTCACCAGGTCGTAGGGAGCCACCGGATTGTTGAGCCCCGCGGCACACAGGGTGAGGCCGTTTC
>JBMOQT010000084.1:0-12736 GCA_049320945.1 Pseudomonadota bacterium | reverse complement strand
CCGTTAATCAATACATCCGCATCTTCGCCGGCGCCTTCGTGCTGATCTCCCTGGCCCTGGGCGTCGAAGCCAGCCCCCTGTTCGTGAGCAAGAACTGGCTGTGGTTCACCGCCTTCGTCGGCGCCAACCTGTTCCAGAGCGGCTTCACGCGCCTTTGCCCGCTGGAAACGATACTGATCAAGCTCGGTGTGGCAAAGACCAGCGAAGGAGCGCGCTGCGCCTGACTCGGGTCCGACGCGGCG
This sequence comes from Pseudomonadota bacterium, assembly GCA_049320945.1. Lineage (GTDB taxonomy): Bacteria > Pseudomonadota > Gammaproteobacteria > Burkholderiales > Rhodocyclaceae > DYIB01. Next base: position 12,494 of record JBMOQT010000084.1, on the reverse strand, counting down.
TCCGTTGCGGCGCCGCGGCCCGGCCCAAGACGTCTATATCGCCTTCACACCCAGCCGCTGAAACAGCGCGCGGTCCCGCTCGGCCTCGGGATTCCCGGTGGTGAGCAGTTTGTCGCCGTAGAAGATCGAATTGGCGCCGGCGAGGAAGCACAAGGCCTGCAACTCCTCGGACATCTCCTCGCGGCCCGCTGACAGCCGCACATAGCTGCGGGGCATGGTGATGCGGGCGCAGGCGATGGTGCGCACATACTCGAAGGAATCCAGCTTCTCGTTGCCGGCAAGCGGTGTGCCGGCCACTTGCACCAGGTTGTTGATGGGCACGGATTCTGGCGGCGGGTCGAGATTGGCCAACTGGGCGATGAGGCCTGCACGCTGTGTGCGCGTTTCACCCAGGCCGACGATGCCGCCGCAGCACACCCGGATGCCGGCATCCCGTACCCGGTCGAGCGTGTCCAGCCGGTCCTGGTAATCACGGGTGGTGATGATCTCGCCGTAGAGATCGGGGGCCGTGTCCAGGTTGTGGTTGTAATAGTCCAGGCCCGCTTCCTTGAGCTGGACCGCCTGATCGTCCTTCAGCATGCCCAGGGTGGCGCAGGTCTCCAGTCCCAGCGCTTTCACGCGGCGCACCATTTCGAGCACCCGCTCGAGATCCTTCGACTTGGGGCTGCGCCACGCCGCGCCCATGCAGAAGCGGCTCGCCCCCGATGCCTTGGCCTTGCGAGCCGCTGCGACCACCGTCTCGGGATCGAGCAGGGGCTCGTTCCGAACGCCGGTCTGATAGCGTGCCGATTGGGGGCAATAGGCGCAGTCCTCGGGACAGCCTCCGGTCTTGACGGAAAGCAAGGTGGACAACTGAATGCTGTTCGGCTCGAAGTTCTGCCGGTGCACCGTCTGGGCGCGGTAGAGGAGATCGGCGAAGGGCAGTTCGAACAGCGCTTCCACCCGGCTCACGGTCCATTTCGTACCGGTACCAGACTCCGGCACCCGGGCGCTGGCGCCCGACCCGCTAAGCTTCATTTCATCCATGTCGGTCTGGTCTCGCGCCTGGGTTCACGCGTTCCGCAGGCCGAGTATCTGCCGGGCTTCGGCAGGCGTCGCCGGATGCCGGCCATACTCGCCGCAGTGGTCGACGATTCTCTTGACCAGTTCGGCGTTGCTCGCTGCGAGCCGGTCGCGGTCATAGCGCGTGTTGTCCTCGAGCCCGGTGCGGCAATGGCCGCCGGTCTCCAGGCACCACTGGTTGACCTCCCATTGATGGCGCGCGATGCCGGCGGCTACCCAGGTCGCGCGCGGCAGCACCTCTTTCAATTCGGCCCGCAGGAAATCGAAAATCGAGCGGCGCACCGGCAGGGCATTGGGGATACCCAGGACGAACTGCACATGGGGAGCGTCCTTGATCAGGCCTTTCTTCACCAGGTTTGCGGCGTTGTACAGCATCGCCAGGTCGAAGACCTCGATCTCCGGCTTGATGTCGTACTCCAGCATCGTGCGGGCGAGGCCCTCGACGAAGTCCGGAGGGTTCTCGTAAATCCCATTGGGGAAGTTAACCGAGCCCGTAGCCAGCGAGGCCATGTCCGGCTTCAGGTACAGCATCGCGCCCCGCGCGCTCTGGTCGCGGCCGCGCCCGCCGGTGGAGAACTGAATGATCATTCCCGGGCAATGCTTGCGCACGCCTTCCTGCACCCGGCCATAAAGCTCGGGATCGGAGCTCGGCGACTCGTCGGGGTTGCGCACGTGGATGTGGACCAGCGAGGCGCCGGCCTCGTAGGCCTCGTGGGTGGACTCGATCTGCTCGGACTGCGTCACGGGCACCGCGGGGTTGTCCTTCTTGCGCGGCAGCGCTCCGGTGATGGCGACGGTGATGATGACGGGTTCTGCCATGGGCCTCCTCTCTGGAGAATTCGGAGTCGTGCGGCCCGCCGCCATCGGATTTCCGGGAATTTCCGGCAGGCGGGATGCCAAAATGCAAAAACGGAAAAATTAATTTCATTATTGCACCATATTCCTAGTCATGCAATAATTTTGTAGCAATGGAACTATTTATTCCGTTCCTTGCGAAAGGATGCGCGTGAGCAATGAGAACATGAGCTATCAGGATCTGCTTCAGATAGTGGAACTGGTCAAGTCGTCCTCGCAGTTCTCCGAGTTCCGGCTCAAGACGGGGGATATGGAGGTGGAGATCCGTCGCAAGGGCGTCCCCCAGCAGACGGCGGGGGCTGCGCCGGCCCAGGCGGAGGGCGAGACTCACGCCGCCCATCCGGCGATGCATCCCCAGCGCACAGGCCACGTGGGCGGCGGCGAAATCGTGACCGAGCCGGAGGAAGTCTGGCCCGAGGAGGCCCATCCCCATGCCACTCTGTCTTCCTACCCTGAGGGAGCCGCACTGATCCGCTCCCCGATGGTGGGGACGTTCTACCGTGCGCCCGAGCCGGGCGCACGTCCTTTCGTGGAGGTCGGCCAGCAGGTGGACGCCGACACCACGGTATGCATCATCGAAGTGATGAAGCTCATGAACTCCATCCCCGCCGGCACGAAGGGCATGGTTACGCACATCCTGGTCGAGGATGGGGAGCCCGTGGAGTTCGGGCAAGTGATGATGGTGATCGAGCCGTTATGAGCAGCCGCTCGGCCTACGCCAGGGCGACGTGCGCTTGTCGGGCCATGCCATCGAGTGCCGCATCAATGCCGAGGATGCGGATGCGGGCTTCGCGCCCTGCCCGGGCCGCCTGCAGCACGTGCATCTGCCCGGCGGGCCGGGAATCCGGGTGGACTCCCATGTCTACGGCGGATACCGGATTCCCCCCTGCCATGATTCCCTGCTGGCGAAAGTCATCGCCTGGGGGCATGACCGCAACAAAGCGGTGGCCCGCATGCAGCGCGCCCTTGCCGAGATGCGGATCGACGGGGTGAAGACGACCCATGAGAAGCTGCTGCGCCATGAGCAGTTTCGGCGCGGTGAGGTGCATACGAAATTTGTTGAGGAAGTGTTACTGGGGGCAGGATGATGCATACCACTACGGCCCAGAAGGCGAGAAAGCGCTTCGGCTTGATCGATGTCACGCTCCGGGATGGCCATCAGTGCCTGTGGTCCACGCGCATGACGACCGAGATGATGACGCCCATCCTCGATACGATCGATCGCGTTGGCTACGAATACATCAACATCCTCGGCGGGGCGGTGTTTGACGTGTGCGTGCGCTATCTGCACGAGAACCCGTGGGACCGCGTGCGGTTGCTTTGTAGCCGTTTTACTACGCCATGCGATGCGCTCACCCGCGGCCAAAGCCTGTACACCTTCGAGCTCTTTCCCGATGATGTGGTTATCCTGAACTCCCACGTGCTCGCCAAGCTGGGGGTCAAGGTACTCACCGTCTACGACGCCCTTAACGACAACAGGAACATCGTGTCCTCGGTTGTCTCCGGGCACGAGGCGGGCATGAAGGTCAACGCCATGATGACCTACACCCTGAGCCCGGTGCACACGGACGAATACTATGTGGAGCGGACGAAGGAGCTGGTAGAGCTCAAGGCGGACTTCATCTCGGTCAAGGACCCCACCGGCTTGCTCACCCCCGAGCGCGCGCATACGCTCTTCCCGGCCATCGTCAAGGCCGCAGGCGGGATTCCGCTGCAGCTTCACTCCCACTGCCAATCGGGGCTCGCACCCGAGGTATACCAGGTGGCGATCGAAAGCGGATTCCGCTACGGCTACACAGCCTCGGAGCCGCTGGCCAACGGCGCTTCCCTGCCGGCGACGGAGGACATCGACGCGCGCGCCCGCAAGCTGGGCCATGAGACCGGCATCAACCGCCGGGCGCTGGACGAGGTGTCCGGCTACTTCTCGTGGGTCGCCGAACGCGAGGGCAAGCCGCGCGGCCAGGTCGCGAAATACGACCCCGCCCTGTACGAGCACCAGGTGCCGGGCGGCATGATTTCCAATCTTCGCTCGCAACTGGCCGCGATGAAGATGGAGCACCGTCTTCCCGAGATCCTCGAGGAGGCCGCCCAGGTTCGCCGCGATCTGGGCTATCCCATCCTGGTGAGCCCGTTCGCCCAGTACATCATCACCCAGGCGGTGCTCAACGTGGTGCAGGGAGAGCGCTACAAGACCGTCCCGGACGAGGTGCGCAAGTACGCCATGGGCTATTACGGGCGGCTCGCGGCCCAGCCGGCGGACATCTTCCTGGAGCGCGCCAACATCCGTCCCCAGGATGTCGTGACCGAGCGTCCGGGCGAGCATATCGAGCCGTGGCTGCCGCGGCTGCGCCGGGAGCTGGGGCCGCAGGCAAGCGACGAGGACCTGTTGCTGGCCGCGTTCTACGACAAGGAGTTGCTGGCACCCTTGCGCAAGCCCAAGCCGCAATATGAGTTCCGCACCTCGCCGTTGCACGAGCTGGTGCGCTATCTGGCAGGGCGTTCTGACATCTCTCTTGCGCGCGTACGTTTCGCCGGCACGGATATGACGCTGTCGCTCTGACCGGCTTGGCTCCCCTGCACGAACTGCTGACCCCTCCGTTGCTGCTCGCCGTCGCCGTCGCCGCGGCGGCCGGCGTGATTCGCGGAATCACGGGCTTCGGCGGCGCCATGGTCATGACGCCGCCGCTCGCCTTGATCTTTGGGCCCAAACTGGCGGTGCCCGTGGTCCTGCTGCTCGAAACCTTCGCCGCCACACCCATGCTGCGGGAGGCGGTGGCCACTGCGCGCTGGCGCATGATCACGCCCATGTTCGTCGCCGCCTGCCTCACGGTGCCCCTGGGCGGCTATCTGCTCGTCTCCGCCGATCCCGATGTGCTGCGGCGAGCCATCGCGGTCATCGTAATCGTCTTTTCGCTGTTGCTGCTGAACGGCGTGCGTTACAGCGGACCCCAGCACCTGTCCACCTCGATCGCGCTGGGTGGGGTGAGCGGCACGATGCTTGGAGCCACCAGCATCGGCGCGCCACCGGTCATTCTCTACCTGCTGTCGGGACCGGACGCCGTGAGGGTGACGCGTGCCAACCTGACGCTCTACGTGGTTGTGACTTCCGGGGCGGGTTTGGCGATGTTGTGGTCCCGGGGGTTGCTGGACGGGGCGAGCCTGCTCTCGGGCCTGGCACTCGCCCCGTTTTTCTACGGTGGTGTGGCCGCTGGCAGCCGGTTGTTCTCGCGCTTCAGCGATTTGCGCTTCCGCCAGTTCACGCTTCTGCTGATGACCGTCGTGTCGCTTGGCGTGCTGCTGGCGTAGTGTCGCGTACCGGCCTGGCGTATGGCTAGCTGGAATACGCAGGCTGTGCGCGCTTCTTGCTCGCGCGCCGCGGCGCTTGTCCTTTTTGCGCGGTTCCGGCCTCCTCGGCTTCCGCGCCGGGCTGCTCGAAGGTTGGCGCCAGGGCGTCAGCCGCGCGGCGCAGGTCGGGCAGGCGGTCCATGGCCCGAGCCAGGGAGAGCCGCGCTGCCGGCGCCTGCACCGCGACGCTGGCGAGTATCTGCCCATTCCGGTCGAGCACCGGGACGGCTACGCAGATGAGACCCGCCATGTATTCCTCATTATCGACGCCCACGCGGGTGTTCCGGATGCGATCCAGCTCCGCCTCCAGCAGGTCGATGTGGGTGATAGTCCTGTCCGTGTAGCGCGCCAGGTTCATGTTCTCCAGCAGCGCGCGTCGTTTCGCTTTCGGCAGCTGGCTGAGGAACAGCTTGCCGCTCGCGCTGCAGTGCGCCGGCACGTGGGAGCCGGGCTTGAGGTCCACCCTCAGGGGCCATTTCGCATCAACCCGATCGATATATACCACGGAGCTGCCGTCGAACATGGTCAGGTTGCAGGTCTCCTCCAGCTCTTCCGCCAGCCGCTGCAGAATCGTGTGCCGGGACGAGCGCACCGAGTTGTTGAGCATGATGTCGAGCCCGAAACGGGCCAGCCTGTGGCCGACCGTATAGTCCTTGCCGCTTGGCTCCCGCAGGACGAACCCTGCATTGGCGAGAGTGGTGAGGATGCGGAACACGGTTGGCTTCGGCAGCTTAACCACCTCGACGATCTCGGTGAGAGAGATGGGGCGATCGGCCTTCAGCACGGCCTCCAGGACCGCAAAGGCCCTCAGGGTCGCCGAAGACGCATCCATTTCATTGGCCATGTTTGTTTAACCCTTGTATGAAACCTTAATAAATCCATTTTACCGCGATCTGCGGAATGCACCACTGATTTCGATCAAAAACGAAACTTAAAGTTTAGACAAGGTTGTTGCCAATTCCGGGAGTTGGGTGCTAGCATCAAATAAAAGTGAAACATATGGTACCGTTTCTTGATCTAACAATTGGCGGATATTAGGAGGGCTCCAATGGCCAAGGAAGGCGTGATCAATCGTACAGTGAGTTCAGGCGTGACGCATATGACGCCCTCCGAGGCGTTTGTCGAAACCCTGGTGGCCAACGGCGTGACAGACGTCTTCGGCATCGTCGGCTCCGCCTGTATGGACGCCCTCGACCTTTTCCCCGCGGCGGGCATCCGCTACATCCCGGTGGTGCACGAGCAGGGGGCGGCCCACATGGCCGACGGTTACTCCCGCGTGTCGGGACGCCACGGGGTGTGCATCGCACAGAACGGTCCGGGCATTACCAACTTCGTGACTGCGGTCGCTGCGGCCTATTGGGCCCACAGCCCGGTGGTGGTCATCACGCCCGAATCGGGCACCATGACCATGGGGTTGGGCGGATTCCAGGAAACCGATCAGCTGCCTATCTTCTCCAAGATCACCAAGTTCCAGGGACACGTGAACAATCCGCGACGCATGGCCGAGATCACCGGCCGCTGCTTCGATCGCGCCATGCTGGAAATGGGGCCGACCCAGCTCAACATCCCCCGCGACTACTTCTACGGCGCCTACGATTACGAGATTCCTCAGCCCATTCGCATCGAGCGCGGCGCCGGTGGCGAGCGGGCTCTCGATGAGGCCGCCGAACTGCTGGCGGGAGCGCGCTTCCCCGTGATCGTGTCCGGAGGCGGTGTGGTCATGGCGGAACCCGGCGGCGTCGAGGCGGCCGTGGCGCTGGCGGAACTGCTCGGTGCCCCGGTGGTCACCAGCTATCTGCACAATGACTCCTTCCCCGCCAGCCATGCCTTGTGGTGCGGTCCTCTCGGCTATCAGGGCTCGAAGGCGGGCATGAAGCTCATCGCCATGGCGGACGTCGTGCTGGCGCTGGGGACCCGGCTCGGACCGTTCGGCACGCTGCCTCAGCATGGTCTGGACTATTGGCCGAAGACGGCCAAGATCATCCAGGTGGACGCCGATCCCAGGATGCTGGGTCTGGTGAAGAAGATTTCGGTGGGAATCTGCGGCGACGCGAGGGCCGCGGCCGAGGCGCTGTTGGCGCGCCTGAAGGACAAGCCGCTCGCCGGTACGGCTAACCGCGAGGCACGCTTGGACCAGATCCGCAGTGAAAAGGCGGCCTGGGACAGGGAACTCGCCGAGTGGACCCACGAGCGCGACCTGTACAGCCTGGAGGTGATCAAGGACAGCAATCTCATGCATCCGCGTCAGATGCTGCGCGAATTGGAAAGGGCGATGCCGCGCGACGCGATGGTGTCCACCGATATCGGCAATATCTGCTCGGTGTCGAACAGCTATTTGCGTTTCGAACAGCCGCGCAGCTTCTTCGCCGCGATGAGCTTTGGCAACTGCGGCTATGCCTTCCCGGCTATCATCGGCGCCAAGGTCGCCGCGCCGAACCGCCCGGCCGTAGCCTACGTGGGCGATGGCGCCTGGGGCATGAGCTTTGGCGAGATCCTCACTTGCGTGCGCGAGAAAATTCCGGTCACCGCCATTGTCTTCAACAACCGGCAATGGGGGGCCGAGAAGAAGAACCAGGTCGATTTCTACAGCCGTCGCTTCGTCGGCACGGATCTGGAAAATCCCAGCTTCGCCGCTGTCGCCCGCACCATGGGTGCCGATGGCCATGTCATCGACCGGCTGTCGGACGTGGGACCCGCGCTGCGTGCGGCATGCGCGGCGCAAAAGGAGGGCAAGACCACGGTGCTGGAGATGATGGTGACGCGCGAGCTGGGTGACCCCTTCCGGCGCGACGCGCTGTCGAAGCCGGTTCGCTTCCTCGACAAGTACAAGGCCTGCGTCTGAGCGGCGCAGGCGATGAACGCGGCCTGCCGCAGCCGCTGCAGCAGGCCCCAAGGAGAGACCATATGGCAGTGCACGTTCAGGAGAAATCGGCTTCCCCCGCCGTTCGGGCAATCGTCGGCGACATGGTTGCCAAGGCCCGGGCCGCGCAGCGGGTCTATGAAACCTGGTCGCAGGAGCGCGTGGATGAGGCGGTGCTGGCGGCCGGATGGGCCATCATGCATCCCGAACGCAACCGTCTTCTCGCGGAGCTGGCGGTGCGCGATACGGGCCTGGGCAATGTCGAGGACAAGATCCAGAAGAACTACCGCAAGACGCTGGGGCTCCTGCGCGACCTGAAAGGCGTGAAGAGCGTCGGCGTGATCGCCGAATACCCGGAGCGCGGCCTGGTGGAGATCGCGCGCCCCGCGGGCGTCGTCGCGGCTATCACGCCTTCGACCAATCCCGCCGCCACCCCGGCCAACAAGGCGATTAATGCCCTCAAGGGCCGCAATGCCATCATCATTGCCCCCTCGCCCAAGGGGCAGTCCACCGCGGCGGCCCTGGTCGGCTATATTGACGACGAACTTCGCAAGGTGGGCGCGCCGGTGCATCTGGTGCAGTGCCTGCCGGCGCCGGCCACCAAGGAGATGACCGAGGAGCTGATGCGCCACGCCGACCTGGTGGTGGCGACCGGCTCGCAGAACAATGTGCGTTCGGCCTACCGCAGCGGCACGCCGGCCTTCGGCGTGGGAGCGGGCAACGTCGCCACCATCATCGACGCCTCCGCCGCACTGTCCGAGGCGGCCGCGAAGATCGCCCGCTCGAAGACCTTCGACAACGCCACCAGCTGCTCCTCCGAGAACAGCGTGATCATCGTGGATGCCGTGTATGACCAGGCGCTGGGCGCCCTCGAGGCGGCGGGCGGGGCGCTGCTCTCGGCGGACGAGAAGCTCCAGCTGCAGCGCGTCATGTGGCCGGAAGGGAAGTTGAGCCCCAGCGTGATCGCGCAGCCCGCGTCCCGGATCGCGCAGCTCGCCGGCCTGTCGCGTGAGGCGGTTGTCAAGGCGCGCTTTCTCATGGTCGAGGAATCGGGTGCGGGCCCCGAGCATCCCTACTCGGGCGAGAAGCTGTCCCCGGTGCTGGCCGTCTACCGCGCGCGCGACTTCGACGACGCCAGCCGAATCATCGAGAAGATCTATGCCTACCAAGGCGCCGGTCACTCCATCGGCATCCACACGGAGGACGACGCGCACGTCCTGCGGCTAGGGCTCGAGCTGCCGGCCGCGCGCATCATCGTGAACCAGGCCCATTGCTTTGCAACCGGCGGGAGCTTCGACAACGGACTGCCGTTCTCGTTGTCCATGGGCTGCGGCACCTGGGGTCGAAACAATTTCTCCGACAATATGAACTACCGTCATTACCTCAACATTACGCGCATCGCGCGGCCCATCCCGGAGCGTGTGCCCGGCGAAGAGGAGATTTTCGGCGACTATCTGCGCAAATACGGCTGAGGCAAAGGCTGAGACCGGCTGCACCGCGCATCTATTCAGTCAGGTGTCCCCGATGCTGAACACCGTGCGATCCTGGGTCGACCGCCAGGCCCGCGAGCGCCCCGACGCCATGTATCTGCTCGACCCGGAAGCGGATTTGCGCATGGGCTTTGCGTGCCTGCAGCAGGCAAGGCCTTCGGCAACAAGGCCATGATCGCGGACGCGCGCGGCCGCACTCTGGCGCCGGGGCAGATCGGCGAGATCCTGATGCGCGGACCCAATGTAATGAAGGCGTACTACAAAGACCCGGAAGCGACAGCGCGTGCGCTGACGCCGGACGGCTGGCTGCACAGCGGTGGTGCTGAAGCAGGGCGCAGCCGCAGCGAAGCGGAACTGCGCGAGCATTGCCGGCGCGAGCTGGGGTCATTCAAGACACCGAAGCTGTTCCGCTTCACCGATGAACTGGCGAGAGGGCCGTCGGGCAAGGTGCAACGGCTCAGGATTGCGGAAGGAGGGACTGCATGAGCACGAATGCCTTGACCCGGACTCCCAAATCGGATGGCAAGCCTCACGTCGCCTCGGCGGGCGCCGCGATAACGCCCGGCAACGAGGCGCCTCCCGCCGCGAGCGCGCATCCCCGGCTCGACGGCATCATCGAAAGCGCCGCCCGGCTCGGACCGGTCAGGGTCGCCGTCGCCTACGCCTGCAGCGCCAGTTCGATCGCGGCGGCGGCGGATGCGCAGCGTCTCGGGCTGGTCCAGCCCATCATGGTAGGACCGAGCGCAAGGACGTGTGCCATCGCGGATGAAAACGGCATTGATGTGAGCGCAATGGAGTTCGTCGATGCGCCCGATGACCCCAACGCCGCGGCGCGCGTCTCGGTGCAGTTGTGCCGGGAAGGCGCGGCAGGACTGATCATGAAGGGCAGCCTTCACAGCGACGAAATCCTCGCGGCCGTGGTGAGCAAGGACAGCGGTCTGCGCACCGAGCGCCGCGTGAGCCACGCTTTCGTGTTTGACATCCCGAGTTATCCCAAGCCGCTGCTGATGGCCGACTGCGTAGTGAACATCCAGCCCGGACTGATGGAGAAAAGGGATATCACCCAGAACGCCATCGACCTGGCTGGTTCCCTGGGCATCGAGCGGCCGTATGTGGGCATCCTGTCGGCGGTGGAGACCATCAATCCCGCCATCCCGGGGACCCTCGAGGCGGCCGCGTTGAGCAAAATGGCCGAGCGTGGCCAGATCACCGGCGCGGTGGTGGACGGACCCCTCGCCTTCGATATCGCCATCTCCCTCGAGGCCGCCGCCATCAAGGGGATTTCACCGCCCATCGGCGAGCCTCCGGACATCCTCATCGTGCCGAATCTCGAGGCGGGGAACCTGCTCTACAAGCAACTCGTGTACCTGGCCGGAGCCCAGTGCGCGGGAATCGTCCTCGGCACGAAAATTCCGGTCATTCTCACCAGCCGCGCGGATTCCCGGAAATGCCGCATCGCCTCGTGCGCCCTCGCTGCCCTGCGGGTGCATCGGGCCCGCGAACCTCGCTGACTCGCGCGAGCGGCGAGACTTCGGGAGCGCGCTCCACCGCGGAATCGAATGGACGGGATGATCGCACCGGGCCTGCTCCTCGTGTCGATGCTCATCGCGGCGGCGGCGGGCGTGATACGGGGCATCACCGGGTTCGGCGGCGCCCTGTTCATGATGCCGCCCCTCACACTGATCCTGGGGCCCCGGGTCGCCGTGCTGACGGTGGTGTTGCTGGAAGGTTTCGCCGCCGGTCCCATGCTGCGCGACGCCATGCGCCAGGCGCGCTATCGCGTGATCGTTCCAATCGCCCTGGCCGCCTGCCTGACGGTGCCCATAGGAGGCCATTTCCTGCTCACCCTCGATCCGGAGGTGACCCGGCGTCTCATCGCCGGAGTCGTTTTGATCTTCTCGCTGGCACTGCTCAAGGAGCTGCAATTCCAGGGCCCCCACCGTCTGCCGGTTTCCATCGCGCTGGGCGCCTTCAGCGGCGTGCTGCTCGGCGCGACCAGCATCGGCGCGCCGCCGGTGATCCTGTACCTGCTGTCCGGGCCGGACCCAGTGGCCGTCACCCGGGCCAATCTCACCCTGTACATCGTCGCCATGTCCATCGTCATGCTTGTGGTACTGACGCTGCAAGGTGTGTTTGAGGCCCGCGATGCGCTGATCCCCCTCATTCTCGGACCCTGCTTTTATGCGGGCGTCAAATTGGGCGATGCTCTGTTCCCCAGATTCAGCGACAAGACCTTCCGCCGCTTCGCCCTGGCGCTTCTGTGCGCGGTTTCAGCGGTTGTTCTCATCGTCTGATGCCATACCTCGAGCCGACAGATACCCGGAATGGCGGCAAGGACCTGCCGCAGCCTGCAAGCTCGCGCTGGCCGCGCTGGATCGAGGACATCGCCCGCCTGCTGCCAATACGCTCCCAGTTCATCCTGTCGGGCAATATCCGCGACGTCTTCCTGACCCCGGGAGCGTCGGGTCTGCGCCTCGCCTCGTGCGTCTCCTGCCTGTGGTCGTTTCTGGAATCGCTGGGCTACGAATTCCTGCTGATCCATGACCGGGTCGACGGCATTCGCGCTCATCCCGAGAATCCGGCCGCGCAGGAGAAGGCGGCGCGGCTGATCGGCCTGAAGCTCCAGAACGGGGTCATGCCGGTAACCAATCTCGATTCTCTGGCGCAGATCATTCGCCGCCTGGTGTGCCTGCGCGACACCCGCGCGGCGTTCGCCATCGACTACGCCTCCCGGCTGACGGCAACGCCCCAGGCGCCGGAGCTGATCGAGTACAAGTTCTATACCGCGCTCGAGAAGCTGTCCCATAGCGCCGAGCCCGTCGTCGCTGCTGGCGCAGGCGCGCGGGGCGTGCCGCTGTTCAACCCCGTGTTCTGGCTGCTCA
>JBMOQT010000083.1:0-12773 GCA_049320945.1 Pseudomonadota bacterium | reverse complement strand
TGGCCACCATCGACGGCCTCACCCGCTACAACGCCCGCCGCCGGCCGCGCCTGGCGCGCTGGTGCGGCTTCCTGTTCTCCCTTGGCCACGGGGCGGTGGTGGTGGTCATCGCCCTGGTGGTGGGCGGTGTGGCGCGCACCTGGCAGGTGCCTGCCTGGATGGAGGACGTGGGCGTGTGGATCTCCATCGGCTTCCTCACCCTGCTCGGCGCCATGAACCTGGCGGCGGTGCTGGCGGCGCGGTCTGACGAAGTGGTGCGGCCGGTGGGTGTGAAGGGCCGCCTGTTCCGCCGCCTGCAGCACCACAGCCATCCCCTGGTGATCGCCCTGGTGGGCGCCTTCTTCGCCTTGTCCTTCGACACCATGAGCCAGGCCGCCCTGTTCGCCCTGACCGGCACCCAGTTCGGCGGCTGGGGCCATTCCCTGGTCCTGGGCCTGCTGTTCATGGCCGGCATGATGGTCATGGATGGCGTCAACGGCCTGTGGATCTCGCGCCTCATCCGCCGCACCGACCAGCTCGCCCTGGTCGCCTCGCGTGTCATGGGCCTGGTGGTGGCCAGCCTGTCCCTGCTGGTAGCCCTGTTCGGCGCCCTCAAATACTTCTCCCCGGCGGTGGACGGCTGGAGCGAGGGCAAGGAACTGGCCTTCGGCACCAGCCTGATGGTCGCCGTCGGCCTGAGCTTCCTGCTCGCCCTGCGCCTCGAGCGCTTGATCCTGAAAACCGCACTTAACGCAAAGGACGCGAAGCAACGCAAAGGACGCAAAGGAAGATCCTGAAGGATGGCCGACACCCAAAGGGTGACGCTGTAGATCTTTCTTTGCGGCCTTTGCGTCTTTGCGATCTTTGCGTCGAAGGCGGTTTCAACTGCGGTTTGAAGGTTAATTCAACCAGCCTCGCTGGGTGGTTGTGCCGTGGCAGCTGCCCGTTTAGACTGCCCGCTGCATTGGACAGGAAGGTCATGGACAGGGAGGAACAACTCGCGCGCCGCGCAGCGCCCGGAGCGGATCCGTTGGACCAGCGCAAGGCGGCGGTGATCAGGCTGGACGAGTACCGCGCCCAGCATGGGGCGCGCCCCGGGCTCACGCCCGCTGCGGCGCCGGCCCGGGACCGGTCGTCCGGCGGTCGTGCCCTGAAGCTGGCTGTCGCCCTGTCCCTGGCGCTGCACGGCGCCCTGCTGTGGCTCGTGCCGCAGCCGGCACCCGGGCCGGAATCCGTCGTCACGCCCCTCGTGGCGACCCTGCTGCCGGCGGCCGTCCCGGTCGCCGCGCCACCCGCAGCACCGCCGGCGGCACCGGCGCCGCCTCGCGCCAGCAAGCCTGTCCGCGCCGCGGCGCCGCTGCCGAAGCTGGTGCAGGACAGGCAGCCGGCGCCGCCGGTCCAGCGCAGCGAGCCGGCGCCCTCCCCACCACTGGCGCCCGCGCCGCCCATGCCTGCCCCTGTGCTTTCGACAGCGGCGCCTGCCGCGCCGCCGGTCGCAGTGGCGCAGGGCGCGCCGGCCGCCCCCCTGGTGCCGCCGGGCTTCGATGCCGCCTACCTGCACAACCCCAAGCCCAGCTACCCCCGCGCCGCCGTGCGCATGGGCCTGGAGGGGGAGGTGCGCATCGAGGTGCTGGTGGGCGCCGACGGCAAACCCCGCGGGCTGACCCTGGCCCAGTCCTCGGGCCATGCCGTGCTCGACGAGGCGGCGCTGGAGACGGTCGCCACCTGGCGCTTCGTGCCGGCCCGCCGCGGCGGCGAGGCGGTGGCGGCCCGGGTCGAGGTGCCCATCCGCTTCAAGCTGAACCAGGAGTAGCGCGGCCGATCAGCTGCCCGCCGCCGCCTTCAGCCAGGCGGCGAAGGCTTCCACCTCCGGCCGCGCCGCGCCCTTGGCGCGCAGCAGGAAATAGGCGCGGGGCGACACGCTGCGCGTGCTGAAGGGCGCCACCAATTGTTTGCGCGCCATGGCCTGGCGGATCAGGGGATCGCGGCCCAGGGCCACGCCTTCGCCCTCGATCGCCGCCTGGATCAGCTGGTCGTAGTGGGAGAAGCGCATCACCCCCGCCGGCCGCAGGTCGCGCAGGCCCAAGGCCTCCAGCCACTCGTTCCAGTTGAGCCAGGGCCACTGGCTTGCGGCCCCGTCCAGATGCAGCAGCACGTGGCGCGCCAGATCGGCGGGCTTCTTGAGGGGCCGGCTGCGGTCGCGCGCCAAGGCGGGGCTGCACACGGGGAACACCGTCTCGCCGAACAGCAGCTCCGCTTCCGGCGGCATCGCCGTCTGCCTGTCGTAGCGGATCGCCAGGTCGATGCCGGCGCGCTCCAGGTCCAGGACACGGTTGTCGGCGGCGATGCGCACATCGATTTCCGGATGTCCGCGGCGGAATTCCGGCAGCCGCGGCACCAGCCACAGGGCGGAGAAGGACACGCTGGCGGTCACCGTGAGCGGGCGGCCGTCCGCCATGCCGCCGATGCGCGCCACCGCTGCCTCGATCTGGGGCAGGGCGTCGCGCAGGGCCTTGAACAGGACCTGGCCGCTGTCGGTCAGGAACAGCTCCCGGTTGCCGCGCCGGAACAGGGCCACGCCCAGGTGCTCCTCCAGGGTCTTGATCTGGCGGCTCACCGCCGACTGGGTGACGAACAGCTCGGCGGAGGCGCGAGTGAAGCTCAGATGGCGCGCGGCCGCCTCGAAGCCGCGCAGCAGATCGAGCGAGGGCAGCCGCTTATGCATTCCAAAAACTCATCCGAACCATGTCCATATCTCGTTTGTCATGGACGCCGGGATGGCCATAATTGAGCCGTGTGCCATTATAGGCCGGCTGTCGCCGGCGGCGAAAGGAAGCCCATCATGAACATGAGTATGGATCATGCCATCTTGACCCTGCCGCGCCATGCCACGCTGGAGCTGGCCGATGCCGGCGGCGCGCGCATCACCGTGCTCACCGGCAGCGTGTGGATTACCCAGGACCGTGACACGCGCGACATCCTCATCGGCCCGGGCGACGGCTTCACCGTGGACCGGGATGGCCTGACCCTGGTGCACGCCATGGAACTGGCGCGGGTGCACGTGGAGCAGCCGGTGTCGGCGGGCGAGCCGGCTTCCCTGTTCCGCGCCCTGTGGCGCTACTGGCAGAGCCGGCGCGCCAACGGCAGCGGCCGCGATACCATCGGGCCTACAGCGCGGCCGGCACCGCGCGCCGCTTGAGCCACAGCAGGGCCGTGGCCAGCGCGGTGAGAGCCAGGAAGGGCAGGGCGAGCTGGTTCAGGGCCGCCCAGCCCGGGCCGGTGACCACCATGCCCGAGGTGAGCGAGGACAGGGTCATGGCGGTGAACACCAGGAAGTCGTTGAAGCCCTGGGTCTTGGCGCGCTCCTCGGGCCGGTAGGCCTCGGTGAGCAAGGTGGTGCCGCCGATGTACAGGAAGTTCCAGCCTACGCCCAGCAGGGTGAGCGCCCACCAGAAATGCATCAGCGACACGCCGCTCATGGCGATGGTGACGCAGGCGAACATCAGCACCGCCCCGACCAGCAGTACGTTGAGCACGCCGAAGCGCTTGATCAGCGAGCCGGTGAAGAAGGATGGTGCGAACATGCCGATGACATGCCATTCGAGCACGAAGGCGGCGTCGGCGTAGGGGTGGCGGCAGATGTCCATGGCGAGCGGCGTGGCGCTCATCAGGAGGTTCATCACGCCGTAGCCCACCGCCGCCGCCAGCACGGCGACGATGAACACCGGCTGGCGCATGATCTCCGCCAGGGGGCGTCCCTCGGCGCGCTTCTCCTCCGCCGACAGGGGCGGGATGTCCAGGCGGCGCACGATGGCCATGGAGGCCAGGGCGAACAGGATCAGGGTGAGGAAGGAGGCAGCAAAGCGCGGCTCCAGCAGCTCGCGCGTGATCTTGCTCGCCTCCGGCCCGAGCACGCCGCCAATGATGCCGCCGGCCAGCACCAGGGAGATGGCCTTGCTCCTGAAGTCCGCCGACGCCATGTCGGCCGCGGCGAAGCGGTAGTACTGGCCGAAGGCGTTGTAGATGCCCGAGAACAGGGCGCCCAGGCACAGCAGCCAGAAGCTCTGCAGGAACAGGGCCGCGGCGCCGACGGCGGCACCCGCCATGCCCAGCGCGCTGCCCAGGGTGAAGCCGGCGCGGCGCCCGTAATGCTTCATGAAATAGGAGGCGGGCAGCGTGCTCAGGGCCGAGCCGATGACGTAGGCCATCACCGGCACCGTGGCCAGGCGCTTGTCCGGCGCCAGGGCGAAGCCGGCCAGGCCGTTGATGGCGATGAGGGTGATGCCGTTGGTCAGCAGCAGGGCCTGGGCGGCGGCGAGCAGGGCGACGTTGCGCTTGATGGTCATGGCCGCATTCCTCGCATCTTTGCCTCCTTCTCCGCTTCTATGGGCAATCCCTGGACGCGCCACTCGGCCACGCCGTCTCAAGGCTGAGGATTATGCACAATTCAGGCGCCGTGCAGCAGGCTCCCTCCCCTTCCAAGGGGAGGGTTGGGGTGGGGATGGGTCTTAACCGTCGCCGCCGAAACCCATCCTCATCCTGCCCGCCGTGCGCAGCTCAGGCAACCAGGTCGCGGTAGGCATGCCAGGTGGCGAGTCCCACCAGGGGCATGGCGAGGATCAGGCCGATGAACAGTGTGAGCAGGCCCAAGGCGGTGAGCAGCACGATCAGCGCCGCCCAAACCAGCATGGCGCCCGGGTTGCGCGCCAGGGCGAGGAAGCTGGCGATCATGGCCGTCACCGTGTCCTGGCCCCGGTCCATCATCAGGGGGATGGACACCACGCTGACGGCGAACACCAGGGCCGCGAAACCCAGGCCGACGGCGAAATAGACCGCCAGGAATTCCAGGTTATTGACGGACAGCACCTGCTGCATGAAGCCGGCCAGGGTCGGCATTTCGCTGGTGTAGAACAGGGCGAAGATCACCAGCGAGGCGCGCGCCCACACCAGGAACACCACGGTCAGGATGAGCGAGAACACGCCGATGCTGGCGGCATTGCGCCGCCACACCGCCAGGGTCGGCGCCGGGCGGCACGCCTCGCCGTGCTCGCGCCGGCGCGCGATCTCGTAGATGCCGATGGCGAGGAAGGGGCCGAGCAGCAGGAAGCCGCAAGTCAGCGCCGAGAGATATTGGTAGGCATGGGCGAACACCACCTTGAGCAGCGCCCCCATGGCGGCGAAGCACAGGCCGTAGAAGACGCTCGGGCCGGGACAGGCGCGCAGGTCGTCGAAGGCCAGGCGCAGCCAGCGGAACGGGGCGGCGGCCGGAACCACCCGCACCTGCGGAAAAGCAGGTGCCACGGCCTGCTGTTGGGGCATTGCGCGTCTCCTCTCGTTGGGAACGGCCCGCGTCGGCGGGTCTGGTTATTGTTTTAATTGTAAAGGAATTGCCGCGCCGGCAGAAAGGCTATTCCGAGCGCAACGCCTCCAGCGGGTCGAGCAGCGCCGCGCGGCGCGCGGGCGCCACGCCGGCGGCCAGGCCGACGCCGACGGCGACGGCTTCGGCCAGCCCCACGTACAGGAGGGGCGTGTGTACCGGCAGGGCGGGCAGGGTGAGTTGCAGCAGGCCGGCCACCCCCAGGCCGAAAGCGAGGCCCATGACGCCGCCGAAGGCCGCCAGCACTGCCGCCTCCCCCAGGAACAGCAGCAGGATGCGCCGGCGCGTGGCGCCCAGGGCGCGCAACAGGCCGATCTCGCCGGTGCGCTCGGCCACCGAGATGGTGAGGATGGTGAGGATGCCCACACCGCCCACCAGCAGCGAGATGCCGCCGATGGCGGCCACGGCGAAGGTGATGGTGTTGAGCACGGTGGCGAACACTTCCAGCTGCTTCTGCTGGGGCGTGACGGTGAAGTCCTCGGCGCCGTGGCGGGCGATGAGCAGGCGCCGGATCTCCTCCACCATGGCATCGACGCGGGCCAGCGGATCGTAGGTGACGTGGATCACCATCAGGCTCTCGCGGTTGAACATGTCCATGGCGCGGCCGACCGGGATGTACACCGTGTCGTCCAGATCGAAACCCAGCACCTGGCCCTTGGGCTCCATGATGCCGATGACGCGATAGCGCTCGGAGCCGATGCGCACGCGCGCGCCCAGTGGATTCTCGTTGGGGAACAATTCCCGCGCCACCTTGGCGCCCAGCACGGCATGGGCGCGGGCGGCGCGGGGATCGTCTTCCGGCAGGAAGGTACCGGTGGCCACGCGCATGCGGAAGGCGCCGGCGAACTCGCTGCCCACGCCGTACAGGGTGACGCGGCGCGTGCGGCCGCCGTGGGTGACTTCCACGTTGCCCTGGACCAGCGGGTCGGACACCCACACGTTGGTCAGGCGCTTGAGGGCCACCGCGTCGTCGATGGACAGGGGGCGCGCGGTGTTCACCGACCCCAGGGAGCCGCCGTGGGTCCGGGTGCGCCCGGGCGTGACTTCGATGATGTTGGTGCCGAACTGGGTGAACTCGGCGATGACGAAGCGGTGCAACCCTTCGCCGATGGAGGTGAGCAGGATCACGGCGGCGATGCCCACGGCGATGCCCAGGGCGGTGAGCGCGGTGCGCATGGGGTGCGCCGCGAGCGACACGTAGGTGAAGCGCAGGAAGTCGGCAAGGCGCATGGCATCAACGCCTGGACAGCGCCAGCACCGGATCGAGCCGCGCCGCGCGGCGTGCCGGCAGCACGGTGAACACCACCGCCGTGACGATGGCCGTCACGGGCGCCATCACCAGCGCCCACCAGGGCGCCGCGAAGGGGAAGGCGGGATAGATCTCGCGCAGCACCAGGCGCGCGCCCTCGGCGGCGGCGAGCCCGAACAGGGCGCCGAACAGGGCCAGCAGCACCGCCTCGGCGAAGAACAGCTTGCGCACCAGGGCGCCCGGCGCGCCCAGGGCCTTGAGCAGGCCGATCTCCTGGCGGCGCTGGCTCACGGCGATGAGCATCACGTTCATCACCAGGATGCCCGCCACCCCCAGGCTGATGGCGGCCAGCCCCCCGATGGCCAGTGTCAGGGCGCCCAGGATGCGGTCGAAGGTGGCGAGCACCGCATCCTGGGTGATCACGGTGACGTCGCGCTCGCCCTCGTGGCGCTGCTGGAGGATGTGGGTCACCGCTTCCTTCACCCCCGGCACCTCGGTGCGGCTGCGCGTCTCGATGAGGATGCGGAACAGGGACTCGGTGTTGAACATGGGCTGGGCCGCGGCCACCGGGATGATGACGATCCCGTCGTTGTTGAATCCCAGGGAGCTGCCCTGCCGCGCCAGCACGCCGACGACGCGGAAGCGCCGGTCGCCCAGGCGCAGCCACTCGCCGATGGGGTTCTTGGCGCCATAGATCTCGGCTGCCACGGTGGCCCCCAGCACCACCACCGGCGTGGCGTTGCGCGGGTCGCCGGGTGGCAGCACTTGTCCCTGGCCGATGCGCATCTGGCGTACTTCGAAGAACTCGCGGGTGGTGCCCAGCACCGGCACCTCGCGCCGGCGCGACTGGGCCGAGGCTTCCGCGGCGCCGACGATGAGCGGCGCCAGTTTGTTGACGCCGCGGGTGTGCACCAGGGCCAAGGCGTCGTCCAGGGTGAGGTCGCGCGGCGTCTCGCCCACCAGCGCCCCGGGGGTGGCGCCGGCAGTCTCCGCCCGGCCGGGCAGCACGATGATGAGATTGGTGCCCAGCGCTCCGAACTGCTCCACCACGTAGCGGCGCGCCCCCTCTCCCAGGGCGCTGACGATGACCACCGCCGCCACGCCGATGGCCATGGCCAGCAGGGTGAGCAGGGTGCGCGAGCGCGCGCCCTTGAGGACCTGCCAGGCGAAGGCGAGCAGATCGGCGGCGCGCATGTCAGCCGGTTGCGGTCGTGCGCCGCTCGTCATCGACGATGTTGCCGTCCACCATGCGCAGCCGCCGCCGGGCCCGCGCCCCCAGCTCCGGGTCGTGGGTCACGAGCAACAGGGTGCCGCCGCCGGCGTTGAAGCGTTCCAGCAAGGCCATCACCTCCAGTCCCGTGTGACGGTCCAGGTTGCCGGTGGGTTCGTCCGCCAGCAGCAGGCGCGGCTCCATGGCCAGGGCCCGGGCGATGGCCACCCGCTGGCTCTGGCCGCCCGACAGCTCACTGGGGCGGTGGTCGGCCCGGTCCTCCAGGCCGTATTCGCGCAGCAGGGTGGCCACGCGCCGCTGGCGCTCGGCCGGCGCCACGCCGGCCAGGGTCATGGGCAGCTCGATGTTCTGGGCGGCGGTGAGCCGCGGCACCAGGTGGAAGAACTGGAACACGAAGCCGATGCGCTGGCTGCGCACCGAGGCCAGCTGCTCGTCGCTGAGCTGGGTGACGTTGTGTCCTTCCAGTTCATAGGTGCCGGCGTCGGGCCGGTCCAGCAGGCCGATGACATTGAGCAGGGAGGACTTGCCCGAGCCGGACGGCCCCATGATGGCGATGTATTCACCTTCGGCCACCTGCAGGTCCACGTCGCGCAGGGCATGCACGTCTTCGTCGCCCACGTGAAACACGCGGCGCACCCCGGCGAGCCGGATCATGGACTGGCGGGGCCGCGGTCCACCACGGCCCTGACACCCGGCTGCACGCCTTCCCGGCCCAGCGAGGTCACCACCCGCTCGCCCCGCTGCAGGCCGCTCTTGATCTCGGTGTATTCCCAATTGGACAGGCCGATGGTCACGGCGCGCTCCTGCAGCCTGCCGTCGGCATCCAGCACCAGGACCCGGTTGCCCTGCATCAGGGCCGAGGTGGGAATGCGCAGCACGTTGTCGCGGGCGTCCACGGTGATTTCGATGTCGGCGCTGTAGCCCACCAGCAGATTGCGGTCGTTGTTGTCCGGATTGTCGAACTGCACTTCCACTTCCACCGTGCGCGCCTGCTTCTCCAGGGCCAGCACATAGGGGGCGATGCGCCGCACCTTGCCGCTGAAGTACTTGCCGCGGTAGGCGTCCAGGGTGATGCGCGCGGGCATGCCGACGCGGATCTGGGCGGCATCCACTTCGTCGATGGGCGCCGAGACGTAGAGGCAGGAATCGTCTATCAGGTCCACCGCCGGCAGGGTGGGAATGCCGGGCGGCGAGGGCGTCAGGTATTCGCCCACCTCGCCATTGACTTCCGCCACGATGCCATCGAAGGGGGCACGCAGCACGGTGCGGCTGGTGTCGGCGCGCGAGGCGGCGATGCGCGCCTGGGCCTCGGCCACCTGGGCGCGCGCCGCACCGCAGGCGGCGCGGCGCGAGTCCGCTTCGGCGTTGGCCTTGTCCACGCGCTCCTGGGACACGAAACCCTTCTCGCGCAACTCCAGGGCGCGCCGGGCCTCGCGCTCGGCGGCGCCGGCCAGCTCGCATACTTCGCGCACCCGCGCCTGGGCCGAGGCTAATTGCTCGCGTGAGACGCGCTCGCGCGCAGCGAGATCCTCGTTCCACAGGGTGAGCAGCACCTGGCCCTGCTTCACCCGGTCGCCCTCGCGCACGTTCAGTTGCTCGATGCGCCCGCCCAGGGGCGGCGCCAGCTTGGCGCGGCGGCAGGCGGTCACCGATCCGGCGCGGGTGTTGGCCACTGTCGCTTCCACCCGGCCCGGCTGCACTTCCGTGACCGTCACCGCCACCGGCTTGGGGCGCGTGGCGTACCAGATGCCGCCGGCGGCCAGCGCGATGAGGAGGACGGTGACCAGGGCGCGCCTGAGGAGCCGCTCGCGGCCGCCGCCGCGGGGGGAAGTGTTATTTGGCATGGCGCGATTATGCCCCGTTTTCCTGTCCCCTGATTTGCGCTGGGGCAAGCCTTCGGCCTGTCGGCCATGGGGCAGGCAGCGGCGCTACGCGGAACTGCGTCTGCGGCACATCGTCCAAGAAGACAGTCCCTGGGGCCCGGGTTGCGCTGGCCCTGTTCAATGTGCGGCATAGGGGAGACCATGCTGCTGCTCGACATCTCTTTCCTGGCGCATCCGGCCTGCCGGCTGCTGGAGAGCGCCTGAGGCCGTTATGGGCCGCACCGCCGTCGTCGCCGTCGCAGGCCTGACGCGGGCCCTGCTGGCGCGCCTGCCGCGTCTGGGGCGGTGGGCCGCCGGGCGGCAGACGGCGGCCATCGAGCCCCTGCTGCCGGCCGTCACGTGCAGCGCCCAGGCCACCTACCTTACCGGCCGGCCGCCCAGCGAGCATGGCATCGTGGCCAACGGCTGGTACTGCGCCGAGGAATGTGAAATCAAGTTCTGGCACCAGTGCAGTCGCCTGGTGCAGGCCCCCAGGCTGTGGGACATCGCCCGCTACAGCGACCCCGACTTCACCTGCGCCAATCTGTTCTGGTGCCACAACATGTATGCCACCGTGGATGTGAGCATCACGCCCCGGCCCATGTGCCCGGCCGACGGGCGCAAGATCCCGGACATCTACACCCAGCCCGCCGGCCTGCGCGACCAGCTGCAGGCGGAACTGGGCCGCTTCCCTCTTTCCGACTTCTGGGGGCCGAGGGCTTCCATACGCGCCAGCGTCTGGATCGCCGCCGCGGCGCAGCGCGTGGATGCCCTGTTCCTGCCCTCCCTGTCCCTGGTGTACCTGCCGCACCTGGATTACTGCCTGCAACGACGGGGTCCCCAGGGCACCATCGAACGCGACCTGGCGGACATCGACACGCTTGCCGCCGAGCTGATCGAGTTCTACGAGGGGCGCGGCGTGCGCGTGGTGCTGCTGTCCGAATACGGCGTCGCGCCGGTCAGCCGCGCCGTGCCCCTGAACTGGCATCTGCGGGACGAGGGCTACGTCGCGGTGCGCGAGGAGCTGGGGCGCGAGCTGCTGGATGCGGGGGCGAGCCGAGCCTTCGCGGTGGCCGATCACCAGCTCGCCCACGTCTACGTGCGCGATCCTGCCGACCTGCGCGCCGTGCGCAGCCTGCTGGAGGCGGTGCCTGGCGTCGACCGGGCCTACGCCAGGCAGGAGCTGCCGCACCTGAACCATCCGCGCAGCGGCGACCTGATCGCCGTGGCCGAGCGTGAAGCCTGGTTCAGCTATTACTACTGGCATGACGAGCGCAAGGCGCCGGATTTCGCCCGCACCGTGGATGGCCAGCGCAAGCCGGGCTACGACCCGGCCGAGCTGATGTTCGATCCGGCGATTCCCTTCCCGGCTCTCAAGATCGCGTGGCGACGCCTGCAGCAGCGCCTGGGCCTGCGCACCGTGTTCGACCTGGTGCCGGTGCACGGCGACCTGGTGCGCGGCTCCCATGGGCGGACCGATGCGCCCGCGGCGGAGCTGCCCGTCATCGTCGGCGAGGACCTGGCGCGGCGGGAGGCCGCCATTCCCGCCACCGCGGTCCTGGACGTGCTGCTGGACCAGGTGTTCGGCGGCTACCGGGCGCCCGGGAGACAGGCGCGCCGGGCGGCGTGAGGCTGCGCTGGGCTACTTCTTACCGTTGGAGCCGGTGGCGGCGGTAAAGATGCCCAGGCCGATGAAGGCACCTGCCGTGGCATAGCGCCCGAGGCGACCGGCGCCGTGGCGGGACAGGGCCGGGGACAAGGCGCTGGCGGCCAGGGCATAGACGCTGTCGGTCAAGGCCGCCAGGGCGACGAAGATCGCGCCCAGGGCCAGGCTCTGCACCAGGGGCGAGGCCGCCGGGCTCATGAACTGGGGCAGGAAGGCGGCGAAAAACAGGGTGGTCTTGGGATTGAGCAGGGCGACGACAAAACCGTCGCGAAAGATGCGCCCCAGGCGCGCCGGAGCCATGGCCGCCGTGCCGGCGGCCGCCGGCGCGCGCAGCAGCCGGATGCCCAGGTACACCAGATAGGCGGCGCCGGCATACTTCACCACGGTGAACGCCAGGGAGGACAGGGCGAACAGCGCCGCCAGGCCGAGGGCCGCACCCAGGGCGTTGCCCAGGTTGCCCAGGGCCACGCCGGCGGCCGAGGCCAGCCCGGCGCCGCGCCCCTGGGCGAGGCTGCGGGCAACGATGTAGAGCACCCCGGGGCCCGGCGTGACGGCGAGCACCAGGCTCGCCGCGAGGAAGGCGGTCAGCAGGGACCCGCCAGGCAAGATGTCGTTCATCGGACTTCCTTCCGCAGCGGAACAGGCTGCTTTCTGGTGCCTTCCAGCTCGCCCAGGATCGGGCACTCGGGCCGGTGGTCGCCGTGGCAGTGGTCGGCCAGGTACTTGATGGTCTGGGCCATCTCGGTCAGTTCCGCGATCCGGGTTTCCAGGTCCCGCAGGTGGGCCAGGGCGAGGGCCTTGACGTCCTTGCTGGCGCGCGAGCGGTCCTGCCACAGGGACAGCAGCTGCGCGATATGGTCCATGGAGAAGCCCAGGCTGCGGGCGCGCTTGATGAAGCGCAGGGTGTTCACGTCCGTGTCGTTGTACACCCGGTAGCCCGACAGGGTGCGCCCGGCCTTGCCGATGAGGCCGATGGCTTCGTAGTGGCGGATCATTTTCGCGCTGACGCCCGAGGCGCGGGCGGCTTGGCCGATGTTCATGGTCGGTCCTGTCCGGCGGGGTTTCGGTAAGTCTAGCGCGCCGCGGGCAAGGGGAGCGGGCAGGCGGCGAGCGCCTGGCCGTCCGCCGCGGACGCCGCCGCCGGCCGCCAGCGGCGCAGCAGCAGGGTGTTGGCGAGCACGCTGACGCTGCTGAAGGCCATGGCGGCGCCGGCCACCACCGGCGACAGCAGGCCCAGCGCGGCCAGCGGGATGCCCAGCACGTTGTAGGCGAAGGCCCAGAATAGGTTCTGGCGGATCTTGCGCAGGGTGCGCCGCGACAAGTCGATGGCATCGGCCACCAGGGTGGGCTCACCGCGCATCAGGGTGATGCCGGCGCTGTGCATGGCCACATCGCTGCCGGTGGCCATG